>CALGTK010000277.1 GCA_937904325.1 uncultured Planctomyces sp. | reverse complement strand
GTCTATCGCATCATCAAGGTGGATCCCGGCGAGGCGGGATCATGAGAACCGCCCATCAAGATCGCTGGGTTGTACGGAGTGGGAAGCGACCAACTCCGCAAGATGTTGCGCTATTGTCGAAAATTCGTACTAAATTGAAAGAATCAACCCGTGCTTGAACTGCGAAACCCTCACAGCGTCATGGCTGCTTTGAAACATCGACCAGACGATGTTCGCGAGATCCGCGTTCCCGCCGGAAAGCCCTACGGAGCATGGGCGGACGTTGCCGATGTGGCGAGAAGCCAAAGCATCTCAGTGGTGGCTCAGCAAGTTGATGCGGGAGCTCGGCGAGGGAAAAAGACGCAGGGGAAAAGCGAGCGGATCGGAATTGCCACGGCGATCGTATCGGAGCATCCCGGCATTCAGACACCGGGCCAACTACTAAGTGCGGCGTCAGAAGCCGATCAGAATGAGTCCGGTTTGTGGCTCGCCCTGGACTGCCTTCAGGATCCTCACAACGTCGGAGCGATCTTTCGAACCGCGTCATTCTTCGGAGTGAAAGGAATCCTGCTGACCAGAGACCGCTCAGCACCGATGACGGCGACCGTTTACGACGTGGCCGCTGGAGGCGTCGAAAGTATGCCGTTCTGCCTGGTGCCAAACCTCGCGAAGTCGCTCGATACCGCCAAGAAGTCCGGCCTGTGGCTGCTCGGTACGTCCGAGCACGAATCCACATCGTACGTCGACATATTGCCAGACCGTCAATGGCTGCTGGTCATCGGAAACGAAGAGAAAGGCTTGCGCCGGCTCACGCTCGACACTTGCGACGTCGTCTGCGGAATTCCGCCGCAGGGCGACGTGACATCGCTCAACGCATCAGTCGCTGCCGCGATTATGGTCGCGCGACTGAGCCCGTACGCGTAGGTCAGACTTTGCCTGACCTGCGAGCAAACATTCGTATCGGCTATGAAGCCGCTTTCAGTTGCAGCTCTTCAGTGTTCAGCGAAACCACTGCAATGCCCAGTTTTTCGGCAAGGGCCAGGACTTCTTCCTGGTCAAGCATGATCGTCATGCCGCTTTCGATAGCCATGCAGCGGCAGCCGGCTTCGTGCATGGTCTGAATCGTCTTCACACCGATCGCAGGTACGTCGAACCGCATGTCCTGTTGAGGTTTGGCGACTTTCACGACCGTCGATGCAGCTCGACGGCAAAGCTTGCCCGCTCGTTCAATGCAGCGGTCCGTGCCTTCGATGGCCTCGACAGCAACGACAGCCATGTCGTTAACGACGATCGACTGGCCGATGTCGAGCCCACCCATCTGCTTGGCAATGTCCCATCCAAACCGAATATCTCGCCATTGAGATGGCGACGGTTTACGTCGTGTTAGAAATCCATGTTCCACGAGTAACTCCGGGCAGTAGTCCAGGGCCGATCCGAAAGTAATGTTGTCTCGTTCGAATTCTCGAATCACAGCAAGCAGAATCGTGTCGTCTCGTCTGTCCTGAGTGAAGACATAAGACCAGAGCATGTGAATCGCACGCCAATCGGGAACAAAGTTCCAGAACCGGCCCGGCGCGAAGAGTTCGACTTTCTCGACCTTACCAGCCATCACGGCATGATTAGCATCGTTCCTCAGGCACGAGCGGATGGCCCTTCCAACCTTACAGATCGGGAAGGACTCCCACGTATCGCAGAGTGTCTCAAGTTCGTCGTCGACCATTCCCTGAATGCCGACTCCGTGAACACTGATCCCCTGTTCGCGCGCGGCTTCGGCGAAGATAATCGGAAACCGACCAGCGCCGGCAATTAGTCCGATTCTTTCACCGGATTGCAGTTTGTTGTTCAGAGAAATTACGTGCATTGTTGCAGGATTGTCTGCTCCGCCGTTGCAGCGGAATCGTCTTGGTGATTCGAAATGACGAATGTGCTGTTGCAGCACGTTGTGATATGGAGTCGCTGGCTAACCAGCATCTGGGGAATTAAGCAGCCTCTGTCTGATTAGCGTTGCGTTGGTCAATCTCGGTGGAGAGCCTGGCAACCTGTTTCTGCAAAGCTCGGAGGGATGATCGCATTTCCGGAAGTTTGTTCTGAGTCATCATAATCTTGATCGTTTCATCGATACGCCGAGCAGGAGCCCCAGCCCAGGTCTCACCGTCGGGGACGTCTTTGTGATGCCCCGAACTAGCCGCCAGCGATGCCCCGGTGCCAATGTGAAGGTGATCACCCACACCAGCCTGCCCGCCCGCGCGGACGTAGTCACCAGTTGAGCTCGAACCAGCAATGCCGACCTGTGAGGCGAATGCGTTGTGCTTACCGATTTCACAGTTATGTGCAATCATGACGAGGTTATCGATCTTGGTTCCTTCGGCGATGATCGTTGGTCCGATCATGCCTCGATCGATTGTCGCGTTGGCTCCGATTTCGACGTCGTCGTGAATTTCGACCGTGCCCTGCTGAGGAATCTTCTCAAAGCGGCCATCACGGAATCGGTACCCGAAGCCGTCTGCTCCGATGACCGCTCCAGCGTGAATGATGACTCGGTTTCCAATCGTAACGTCGAAATAAACCGCGACATTAGCGTGGATGGTTACGTCGTCGCCCAGCGTTGTTCCGTCGCCGATGAACGCACCGGGGTAGATGTCGCAGCCTGAGCCAATGACGACATCTTCACCAAGGAACGCTCCCGGAAAAATGTTGACGCCTTCGCCCAGCGATGCGGATTCGGAGACGACGGCCTGCGGTGAGATTCCGATGGCCGAGCGAGGACGATCGCTGCGAAACTGCCTGGCTGCTTCGATGAATCCGTCCAGAGCGTCGTCGACGACAATGAATGTGTGCTTCTCGCGAAGCTCGTCGGTCAGCTCTTCCTGCCGAGACCGGCTGACGATAATCGTGGCAGCGGAGACGTCAGAAACCTCTTGAATCTTCACTTCATCCGCCAGAAAAGTAACGCAGTCGGGACCTGCTTTACTCAGCGCCAGCGCGTTCTCGATCGCCCGATCGAGATCGCCGATAACTTCGCCGCCCAAACTGGCGGCCAGGGCCCCCACTGTCGCATCCATGCGCAGATCCTTCCTGACGGCAGTCAATCATTGTTGTATTGGCACCATCGTCAGGGAATTTGGCCACAAATACCTTGGCTCTGCCGACGGGCGCGTCTTTGTAGCCCATACTTCCAAAATTGATCAAGACGTGTTTAACATTCGGATCTGCCGACTCACAAGCGGTTTTTCATAACCGCAAGGTTCAAATCGGCAAGCAGATTGTCCTCTGCAAGACTCACCAACACACAGCGAATTGGGCGAAAAATGGGCGTTCGGGGTATTCGGGGAGCAACAACGGTTGAAAACGATGTGCAGGCAGAAATTCACGAGGCAACTCGGGAAATGCTGGAAGAGCTGCTTCGCGCGAACGGAATCAGCGATTTCGAAGAGATCGGCTCGATCATTTTCACAACTTCGCCGGACCTGACATCAACATTCCCCGCTGAAGCCGCACGAGCCATCGGTATGAGTCAGGTGCCGTTGCTATGCGCTTCGGAAATCGCCGTGCCAGGCTCCATGCCGCAATGCATCCGAGTTTTGCTGAACTGGAATACGAACAAAAAGCAGGGCGAAATCGTCCACGTTTATCTCCGCGAAGCCAAACGCCTTCGCCCCGACGTTGCATCGGCTCAGTGACCAGGCTGCAGGGACAGTGTGGCATGTCGAACGCCGCGCTGGTGTGCCGTTCGGATTTCGTTTTGCCATTGTTTAGCTTGTCACGATACTACGGCTCATGCCCCATAAGCCGAGGTCGATGAAGTCTTCAACGTCCGAAAGCCTCGTTGCCGCCGCTCTGGCTCAGGGTTAGAGTTTCATCGGGAGCCGCGCATCGCTTGCGTCGGCCATTTGTGCGTTTTTTTTTGCAGTTCGGAGAAGCCAGGTGAAACGTCCACTCGTTTTTGGCGGAGTCGTCGCGTCAGGTCTCGTCATTACCGCCGTGCTGGTCGGGCCGAGTTCCGTCTCTGATCTGTTCGGACAACAAAAGAAGGCCAGAAAACCGCCCAGTGTCGCCGCGATGCGAGCCTTCGAACTTCGAGAAAAGAAGGCTCGCGAGCAGTTTCTGCGAGACACGGCTCAACTGGCAAAGGACTACGAAGAAGCTGGCCTGCTGGAAAAAGCCAAGGCACTGCTCAAAACTGTCCAGCGAGTTGACAGTAGCATCGCCGGCGTCAAGGAAAAGCTGGACACCATCGAAGAGACGATTCTTTCCGCCAATCCGTACGAGTTTAAAGTCGACACCGCCAAAGGTTGGGGCGAGCCCATTGCCCGAGTTGAAAAAGGGAAGAAGTTTCGAGTTACAGCGAAAGGCTCGTACAAGTTTGTCGTCGAGCAAACCGTTGGCCCCACAGGCTTCCCGTCCGACGATCCACTTCGTCAAATGACAAAAGGAATTCCCAGCGGAGCACTCATGGCACTCGTAGTTCCGCTGAATGATCGAGGAAAACCGGGCAAACCAAATCAACCAATCGAGATCGGAGAGGGCAAAGAAGTCACTCCCAGAGAGAGCGGCCTGCTCTTTATCGGGGTAAACGCTCCAGCTGGAAACAAAAATCAGGGAAACATCGCCATCCAGCTTTCCGGCTACATCGCCCCACCAAAGTAGGGTTCGGCAGAGTAACTCATTTCTCAGCGGCTGCCCAAGACGACCGAGTTCGGTCGTCTTTTTTAACAAACGTGATGTTCTGTGAATTCGGAAGCCTGTAACTCCTTATTCAGTAATCACTTACGGACAACTCCTGAAATCACTTCAGTCCTGGCTAATATTCCGAGGCGGCCAGCGAACTACTCTTCAGAACTTTGATCCACGTCGAGCGATGCTCGTTCAACAAAACCTGCCATCTGACAAATTTAGACCAGTTATCAAGGAGACACAGTTATGGTTTCAATGAAAACCGCAATCGTTGGTGGAGTAAGTGCTTTGGCACTCGGCACACTTGTCCTCGGCACAAGCTGGTTCAGCTACGTTCGCACGGCGAAGAACGAAATGACAAGCGCCGTCGAAGATGCCATTCCAATCGAGTTTCAGCTCAAACGAGCCAAAGACATGCTCGAAAACGAATTGGAGCCCGAAATCCGCAAGATGAAGCACGCCGTTGCTGAGTCGCAGGTCGCGGTGGAGCATCTGCAGGCAAATCTCGACGAAAAGCAGGAAACAGTCACTCAGCGACGTGCTGAAATCATGACCAGGAATGACCAGTTAAAATCGAAGAAAACGACGTTCCTTGTTAACGATGTCAGCTACACAAAGAGCGAGCTGGAAGAAGATCTCGGAAAGCGATTCGATCGATTCAAAACGCTGGAGCAGACCTTCAAATCGGAAGCGAAAGTACTCGAAGCCAAACGACAGGCCGTCGTTGCCAACGAGGACAAAGTAGAAAAACTCCTTGGAGCTCGCGAAGAGCTGCGTTTGCAGATCGAAGAACTCGAAGCACGTGTAAGTGCAGTGAAGGCTGCTGAAACGGTCGCCGAATCTGAATTCGACGACTCCAAGCTCTCTAATATAAAAGAGTTGCTGGACAGTCTTGATGCCAAGGTCGATGTTCGTGAACGGGAGCTTTCACTCGAAGGCAAGGAAACGGACCTGATCCCGGTTGAAACCGAAGAGTCTTCAAAGAGCGTTGCCGACTCGGTGGATGCCTACTTCGGAAACGAAGCACCGTTCGAAGACACCGTTTCAACGAAGTAACGAAGCGTCTTCTGATTCTCTGTCTGGCAAAAAGTGAATCGCTCATACGGATCGGCAGGCTGCATGAAGCAGACTGTCGGTCCGCTTCGGACCTTCCTTGACGAGAGACGAGACATCATGATCAGCTCGTTCTTCAGTCTGGCATCTAAGGCCGTTTCGTCGGAGAGTCAGGCGACTACTGACCGATACGTTGCCTGGATCGATGGTGTCGGAGCGTGGCTGATTCTGACTGGTTCTTCCGTCTCGCTGGGACGGGTCAACGGCAACGTGAGCCCACTGATAAAAACGCCAGTGAGTGAGCCAGAAGCCGACATCGCGTTAGTTGCGAATCTGTCTCGCAGTCACGCCAGCATTCAGAGAATCGATGAGAACTACGTTTTGAGTCCGAAGTCTTCTGTGCAGATTCAAAACAGACCGATCTCATACGACACGGTTTTACCGGACAGTTGCGAGATCACACTCGGCGATTCTGTTCGGCTTTCCTTTTCGATTCCGACGCCACTGAGTGCCACGGCGAAGATGACGTTTGCGAGCGAGCACCGGTCACGAACTTCGGTCGACGGAGTGATTCTCATGGCGGAGACATGCCTGCTGGGACCTTCTACCAGCGATCACATTCTGTGTCGAAGCTGGACGGAGTCAGTCGTGCTGGTGCAGACGCCGTCTGGAATTGTTGCGAAGTCAAAGCAGGAGTTGCAGATCGGTGGTTGTAAGGCTGTGGCATCTGATGTCGTTTCAGGTGGCCAGGTTGTCAGCGGCGACGACTTTCGTTTTCGCCTCGAACCATTGGTCTGACAGAAGTCCGAATACAGGAAACAGCGTTTGAGGAGTTACCGCCGGAACGTCGACAGAACGGACACACTGAATGCCCGGCAAAGCCGATCCAGTTAATGATGACTCGATTGAGTTTGTCCAAACGGTAAACCATGAATACAACAATCGACCTCAGGCAGGGCCCGCGAAAGGGCGGTGGTTCGATGAACTTCAGATATGAACCGGAATCAAAGCCGCTCGATGGCTACACGATTAAACGCGCGATCCAGCGAGGTGGATTCGGCGAGGTCTACTACGCGCTGAGTGACGGCGGCAAAGAGGTCGCTCTGAAACTGCTGCAGGCTAATGCGGATGTTGAGCTGCGTGGGATCGCCCAGTGCCTGAACCTGAAACATTCAAATCTGCTGACCATCTTTGACGTTAAGGAGTCGGCTGCTGGCGAACAGTTCGTCATCATGGAATACGTTGCTGGTCGAACACTGGGCGAAGTAATTGCCGAGAAGCCAGACGGCATTGACCTCGAATCTGTCGAAGATATGTTGAACCAGATCGCCGCCGGAGCCGACTACCTGCATGAACGCGGCATCGTTCATCGTGACCTCAAGCCAGCCAACATCTATCTCGAAAACGGCCTCATCAAGATCGGCGATGTCGGCCTCGCGAAGTTCATTTCCGAAAGTCGCCGAAGTGCTCAGACGCAAAGTGTCGGCACGGTCTACTACATGGCTCCGGAAATCGCTCACGGTCGCTATGGCAAAGAAGTCGACGTCTACGCGATCGGCGTCATGCTCTACGAGATGCTGACCGGCAACGTTCCGTTCGACGGCGAGTCGACGGGTGAAATCCTGATGAAGCAACTGTCCGCCGAGCCCGACCTCAGCACGCTACCACCAGCGATCCGGCCGGTTGTCGAACGAGCTCTCGCTAAGGATCCAGAAAAGCGAACATTAAGTGCAGCGCAACTTTCCCAGGAATTCTCAGCGGCGCTTCACGGCACAGCCAGACCAGTGCCTCCGTCGATCGCTGTAAACGTTACTGCGAATTACGAGGACGAACCAACCCCCGGCGAACGGCTCAATAAATCAGAGGATCATCGACGCGCTGAAGTCTATAACGCAAAGCAAAGGTACTGGCAGGAACTTGCGGAGTGGATTCAACGGCCTGGCAACTGGATGATTGTGGCTGGCAGTGTGGTTCTGTTGGTATTCCTCTCTCCTATCATCGCGGGGGTTGGAATCCCACTGTTCACTCTCGCAACTTCCCTGTTGATCCTGCTGACTTTCGCTGCCGGATCGTTCGGTCTGGTAAGATGGGCAGTCAACGTATTCTCAGGAAACGAGCCCGGCGTCAGGAAAGACCACACTCAAGGAGTAAGACTCAACACTGGATACGTCAGATACGAATCCGCGCACAGCGAGAGACAACTCGGCAGGCTGGACAGGGTCGCCGAATCGACCGGATCTATGGCAGTTGCTACGGTTTGTTCAGCGGCGATCGCGTTTGCTCTGTTTGCAACGAAGACTACAGTCGACACTCCAACGCAAGCAACATTCTTCGGGATTGTCACCGCGCTGGGAGCGTGGGCAGCCATTCTACCGGCAAAAATATGGGAAGGTCGTGGCGGAGACGGATCTATTCGCCGAATGATGACCGGTCTACTGGGAGCTGCCGTTGGTGTTGCAGCATTCGGCGTTGATGATGCGCTGATGGTCGATCTTCCAGTTCGAAGCGTCATGGACCCGGTCGCGACCCAGATCTCCAGTCACAATTTCCTGCCTGTCTCACTCAGCTTCGGAGACGCGTCGCGATTGATTGGCTACGTCGTATTTTTTTCGGTCATAATGTTAGTTCGTCGCTGGTGGTTCCACGTCGACGCTTACCGCCCCCATCGAATTCGAGTCACCTCAGTCTTTTGGACTGCTGCAGCCGCCTGGCTGCTTTCTTTGACGACGCACTTCCCGGTCGAGTGGGCCGTTCTGTGGGCAATCGCAATGTCAACGACGGCACAACTTGCAGCCGTCTGGGTTCGTCCTGATCAACGCACCGCTCACAAAGTCTGAACCTGGCCTGGTTGTTATTCGGTGAGGTAACTTCTTTGTCTACTGGCAACGTTGACGACGTCATTCAATTCAACTCCGATCAGAGTCAACTATGGACGCGGCTCCAGTTCATATTTCAGGGAACATTTTATGTTGGCACTAATGTCACTACTTGCATTCGGTATAGCTGGGCTCGGATGCCTGTTCATCCTCACGATAGTTTTGCGAACCTTCACGGGCCGCTCACATCGCAGGCAACAATCGATCGCAACAGGAAGCCCCGTTTCGCATCCTCGCAGTGTCCTGTGGCCTATGCTGTTAGGTGTCAGTCTGCTGGTTGCAGGCGTGTGGATATGGAGTTTAAAGGGCGTGGAGCATGACCAAATGGTCCTGGAACGCGCCGTCGTTTCCAGCATGCCTGACACTGCCCCGGTTGCTCTGGTCGTTACTTCGACTGAGGAAGCTGACTTAGTCCCTACGAAGGCTGCCTCTAAAGAAACCGACAATGATTCGACGCAGCCACCAAACTGGACAAAGGATAAAGAGACCACTCGGACGACCGGCGAAGTACCTCATGTTCTGTTTGTTGAAACAAGCGGCTTGTATTCGACACAGGAAGAAGCAATGGCTGAGGCCATGAAGAATGCTATCAGCAATTTCCGATCGCGACTCGCCGCAACATACAGCAAGCTTGCCGTCCAACCAGTACCCGAGAGTGTCTTTCGAGAAGCCTCGGTACAGGAATTTCACGTTGAAAAGCGAATGCACAATTTCGGTATCTATGAAGAACCGATGTACCGAGTCTACCTTCAATACATGGACTCGGCGGAAACCAGAGAACCAGTGATCGAAGCCTGGAAGAGCACTTTCTCCAGTAACCAGGCGACGCGGTTCGGAATCGGATTCGGAGTATTAGCAGCGTTGCTTGGAGTTGTCTCCGCAGGGCTTCGAGCCGTGTCTGCGGCAAAAGGAAGCCGCGGACGCACCATCATGACGGCTCTGGCCTTTGCCGGGCTGGGGCTGGTTGGTTTAATCTTCGTTGCCTGAGGTTGATGCCTGAGACGTTTCGCAAAGCTCGACAGGAATCTCCACGCGTGAATCAAGCTGACCAGTTAATGCTTCGCCAGGTGCGGGATGGCGATCCCGTGGCATGGCAGCAGTTCATCACGCAGTACGAAGGTCGTCTGCTGGCATTTTCAAACGCGCGTCTCGTGAACAAGAGCTTGAGTGAAGACATCGTTCAGGAGACATTTGTCGGATTCCTGACGAGTCTACCCAACTACGACGACTCAACGCCTGTCGAATCGTTTCTCTTCGCCATCGCAGCACACAAGTTGACCGACGTTTTGCGACGACAGGGACGACGACCAACTGTTCCGCTGTTCGCACCAACAGACGACGACGGCAAGTCTTCAGAACCGGCCGGCAGCGCACGGCGAGCATCAAGCATGATGCGCAGTCGCGAAGACCGGAAGGCAGAGCAGACGGTCGTCGGCCGATGTCTCTCTTCGCTGGTCGAACAATGGTTAAGCAGCGGCGAATTCGAGCGACTGCAATGTGTCGAGCTCCTGTTCGTGCTCGGCTGGCCGAATCGCGACGTTGCAACATTCATGAGTATCTCAGAACAGGCCGTCGCCAATCACAAATACTTTGTAGTTTCAAAGCTGAAAGCTGCCGCCAAAGACGCTCACCTGACCGATGTTTCGCTGCCCGAGCTTGTAGCCGAAACTTAGTCCAACCGGCGGCTCAGCGGGCGTACCAAAGCAGGATGCGAAGCAGGTCGTCAGTCTTCGCAAGCATATTAACGCGTCGGCGGAAACCACCACTGCCGAAAATTGGCGAGTAACCATGATGATGATCAGCGATCGCCATGGCTTTGCTGAGGTCTTCAGTAGTCCATGTTGAACGCCCATCGCTCGCAGCCAGCCACTTCGCAATCCAGCACATCGCCGAAATAACCAAAGCAAGACTGCGAAAACCTTCCACAAGTGGGATGTCGTAGTACGCCGGCCCGCAGAAGTGCATCCCCTGCAACTTCACACTTAAGTAGCGAGTGAGGATCTCGTCAAATTCATCAGGAAAATCGCCGAACGGCTGTTCCATGGTTTCAAAGGAAACTTCCTGAAAACAGTCCTGGAGAGGCACCGCAGTGCCTCGTCCCGATGCGAACTTCGTCGCGGCACGAAACAATCGCCAGCGACCAGCGAATCCCGCATCAAGATCTGCAACCGTGTCTTTTCTCGCGTAGTGAGCAACCAGTAGTCGGAATTGCATTTGCATCACGCCCACCGGTTGAGCTGGCTGAGGAAGTTCTTCCAAAAGGGCAGCTTCAGAAATGATCTCCAGAAAATCGCCCATCCGTGCGCCGCGGATGAGCTCGAACTGTGCCTGGTCAACCAGGCCGACAACAAACAACGCCCGATAAAGGCGTTCGATCACTCCCACCTCGTCGTCCTGCGTGACAAGTTCGTGCAAAGCGTTGACAATTTTCAGCGTGTCCGGCCAGTCAAGCTGCTCGTTTTTACTGATTCCTGGGGGGGGGACTTTATTAGCGTTCTCCGGGACGACGAGTCGCTCGATCTTCTTCAGTTCGTCACGGTTTTCCGAAACGGGCTTGCCGACATTCGCGACGACGGAGGGGCAACTGAATCTCAGGCTGACTGTGACCTTCTTACCGGCTGGGTGCAGAGCGTATGGATAGATCCGACACGCCAGGGGTTTCGCAGCCTCGCCAAACTTCGCATGAATTCGGCACAACCCGTCATCGTTCAGGAAAACACATCCACCGTCTGAACCATGAGCCAACCGCCAGCTCTTTTTGAACAGACCACTTCCATGAGGGACAACAGCCTTGCCCTCCGGTACGCCGTCCTTCGCTGTCCACTTCTGGTCAAGAATTCGCTGTCGTTCTTCCTCGGTGATCTCAATCAGGTGCTGCCTGCAACAACCAGAACAGTTGTGGCAACTCCAGTTTTGAATCGTTGGAAGTTGAAGCGGAGGAAGAGACATTCACAAAACAGTTTCTAAAGACCGGTCAGAATTCCTGCATACCAATCCGAAGCATAACTTTACAGTAGGGATTGAGGGTTCGGTTCTTTCGATTCTTCAGTGGCAGGCGGTGGTGCGTCCTGGAAGACTCCGGCAATGTCCATCAATCCTCGCACTAATCCATAGGCCGCGCAAAGACCGACAACGACTCGCAGGAGCAGGTCGGTTGTCTCTGACCGTTTCTTTTTTCGAAGCCTCTTTTTTGGGATGAGTGACTTTTGATGTGTTGCTGGCGACTTTCGAATCTGAACACCAAGGCGTCCCAGCACCGGGTGGAACTCAGCATTATCGCTCAGTGATCGAAATGGCTGGCTCTGAGTTGACTTAACCTGAGCGTTTGGTGGCAGCAGTTTCCGCTCCAAAGCCAGAATCAGCTCGTCAGTCATCATCTTCGAAAGAACCTGTTTGCCAAGCTTATTCTTGTGCGAGACGTACCACATCTTCCCGGTAGTTTGTGGACCAGATGCGGATTCGGGAGAACGGTGAGACTGAGATGTGGTCGACGCTTTATTTTTTGAGGCGGTTGCGGACGTCAATGCCGGAACGGCGGCGGGAGATTTCACCGACGAGGTGCCGAGAGATTTCGACCACGCGCCGTAAGCCACGTACGGAGTATTGCTATTGCAGAAGCTTAGAGAGTCGTTGTGACGACCGAGCTTTGCCAGATCACGGATTAACTCCGAACAGTTCGAGTATCGTTGCTTTGGTTCCGGGACGAGCGTTCGGTGGATAATCAGGTCAAGCCGCTCGGGAACTTCTGAGTTAATCGATTTAGCCGGTTCGTACTTACCGGACTGCTTAGACGAGAGAAACTCGACAACCGACGAACCTTTGTAAGGCAACTCGCCAGTCAGCATAACGTAGAGCATCGCTCCAAGCGAAAAGACATCCGAAGCTGGCGTTGCGGTGCGCGCGTCATAAGATTGCTCAGGAGCCATGTACTCGGGCGTGCCAAGTCCCGTGCCAGTTGCTGTCATCGACATGTCGGCCTGAACTAGCTTGACAAGCCCGAAGTCCGCGACCTTCGCCATACCATCTCGCGAGACCAGAATGTTTGCCGGCTTAACGTCACGATGAATGATGCCAAGGTCGTGAGCGTGTTCCAGAGCGGCGGCACAAACAAGCGTAATCTGAACAGCATCGCCAACCGGTAGTCGCTTCTTCTGATCGAGGATGTCCTGTAGCGAGGCTCCGTCGATGAACTCCATAGCCGCGTAGTGGTGACCTTTCTCCTCGCCCATCGCATAAATGCGAACGATGTGCGGATGGTCCAACGCGGCAAGTGACTTTGCTTCTCGCAGGAAGCGTTCGAGCAAAGTTTCGTTGCCGGCAAACTCCTTCGGTAAAAACTTCAAAGCAACTTTCCGGCCAAGGTTGCTCTGCTCAGCAAGGAAGACTTCTCCCATACTGCCTTCGCCGATCGCCTTTTTAATGCGAAAATCACCGAGCTGCCGGAGCTCAGTTTCGAACGTTGTGCGTTTGCCAGACTTCTTCGGCTTATTGCCAAAGACAGTTGAACCAGGACTCGATGAACGCTCTTTTCGAGCCGGCAACGCATCCATGTCAGGCAGGTCAAGCGTGCTGTCACCAGCGCCCGCGTCACCTTCGGACTGAGTGTCGCCAGCGGGCAGTTTAAATTCGGACGAAGACGTCACAACGAGAACTCTCGAAGTTGGGGCTGAGTTGGCAACGGCAGCAGACAGAAGCTGCCTGCATCGCGCGTTCAATACCCCAACTTTTAACCGCCACCGAACGGAACCTCAACACGCCAGTCACCCTAAAGCGGCAAAGCACTATTTTGAAATAAATTCTCGCAACGAGTTCATACCCGCTTTCAAGCCGGCCTGATAGATCCAGACATCGCCGCTCCATGCCAGCATTCGGAAGCCTTTGTCGGCGACAACTTCTGCGAGATCGAGCGTTGTCGGCATGAAGCCACCGATCTTACCGTTGTCCTTACAGGCATTGACAACCCGGTCCATGGCGGCGACGAAATCCGGATGGCCGAACTGGCCGGGAATCCCAATCGAAGCTGACAAGTCCGATTGTCCGATCCACAGAACATCGATTCCATCGACAGCAGCGATGCCTTCGACGTTTTCCAGACCATTGGTTGTTTCAATTTGAGCAATTAAAAGCTGGTGCTCATTCGAGCTATTCATTTTCTCGACGACATCGCCACCGGTGTAATCATCGTGACCGATCCCGAAGGCAGAGCCTCGACGACCGACCGGCGGATACTTGGCCGACTTGACAATTTTTTCAGCCTGCTCGACAGATTCGACCATCGGGACCATTACCCCCTGAGCGCCCATATCGAGTGCCCGGGCAATGAAGTGATACTCAGTCGCCGGCACGCGAACGAGCGGCAACATGTCGGTTCCGTGAGAAGTGGCGCACAGCGTGCGGATTGTTTCGACGCTCCAGCCAGTATGCTCCATGTCGAAGATGGCGAATTCGGCGCCCGTCGACGCGGCGGCTCGCGCAATTCCCGCTGAATGAAATTCGAACATAAAGGTTCCGATTGAAGAACCTCCGGCCATTAAGTTCTGCTTGACGGAATTAGGCTGCATCGACAATCTCGCTTTATATTCGTATTCGAAGGGTAGATTTCAATTCTTAACTGCATTTGCTAAATGCAGTTTGCAAGTTACCGACATTCGTTTCGCCCGTCACGCGTGCCAACTCTAACGCGATCAGCACTTTCGAAGTTCCTGCGTTCCTGTTACAGATTGCGACTTATTCTCGACATGTCCGTTCTTCCCGAATCCGATCGCAATCCGAACGCACTGGCGAATCACGTTCGCCAGGAGGCTCGGACTATCGGCTTCGATCTGGTTGGTATCTCGCCAGCGACTACTCCTTCCGGATTCGCCCATTTGCAAAGCTGGCTGGAGCAGAACTACGAAGGTAACATGCAGTATATGCGGCGACGAGAGGCCGCGTACGAGCATCCGGACGGTGTGTTGCCTGGCACGAAAAGTGTGATCGTCGCGGCGTTAAATTATCACGCGCCGTGTACCCCTGCCGGAGCAAGCTTCCCGGCCGGATCGAATGCAGACATGGGGCAACCTTCGGCCATTGGGAAAGTCGCGAGCTACGCGAACAGTACGGCGGACTATCACGATGTGATTCGCAGAATGTTGAAGCAGCTTGGCAAAACTTTGCATGAAGCAGTGCCCGGTTGCCGCACTCGACCGGTCGTCGACACAGCTCCGCTGCTGGAACGCGATTTCGCGAAGATCGCGGGGCTCGGCTGGTTCGGCAAGAACACAATGCTGATCAATAAGCAAGCTGGAAGCTGGTTGTTTCTGGGTGCGTTGCTGACCGATGTCGAGCTGGAGCCAGACACTCCCCACGACACTTCGCACTGTGGAACCTGCACTCGTTGCCTGGAAGCCTGCCCGACGGACGCTTTTGCCGCTCCGTACGTCCTCGACGCGAGAAAATGCATTTCCTATCTGACGATCGAGATGCGCGACCAGCCGGTTCCGACGGAACTCCGCGAGGGCATGCAGGATTGGGTCTTCGGGTGCGACATCTGTCAGGACGTCTGCCCGTGGAATCGCAAAGCAAACGAAACATCAATCCCCGATTTTCAACCATCGGACGATTTGTCGCCGCTTGACCTTAAATGGCTGCTCGCGTTGAACAATGACGAATTCAAAGCGCGGTTCCACAAAACACCATTCTATCGGCCGGGCAGGGCAGGGCTGTTACGAAACGCTGCGATCGCAGCGGGAAATTCCGGCGACGTTTCGATGATCCCATCACTCATCGAATGTCTGAACGACGACGAACCGATCATGCGAAGTGCAGCAGCGTGGGGACTCGGAAAGCTTGGGGAGCAACCCGCCACCGATGCGTTGCGGGAACGATTACAAATTGAAACTGATCTGGAAGTGCAAACTGAGATTGAAGCGGCGTTGCGTTAATTTGAAGAATTATCAACAGGACCGGTGTCAAACTTCGCTTGCGTAAACATGACGACAGCCCCGAGTAACGACAGCACTGCGGAAACTAAGAATATCCAGGGGCCCATACCGAGGCCGGCGATCTTCAGACTGCCAATTGTCTCGGTTTCGACGAAGAGAAACATCGCCAGCGGAGGGCCGATAAAGCCTCGGACTCCAGTCAGGAAGACGTGGATTCCGTTGTAGAGTGAAACGTCTTCCGGCTTCGCGAAGTACATGCTGCCGGTAATCCAGTTGATCGATCCGCCGCCGTTGCTCAGAGCGTGAATCATTCCGCCAAGCGCCAGAGGCCACACTTGCCCGGTGACGCCGCCAACCGCGTAAAAGACAAACGCAAAGATTTGCAGAACGTTGAAAATGCCTCGCGCGGTCATCGGGCTTTTCTTATCCATGTACCGTCCCCAAAGCGGAGCAGTCATCACCAGCAACAGCACTGGCATCACGGCTGTCACGAAACGAATCGTTGCATCCGCCGCCCCAGCGTTTTCCCGCATGATTCGGGGAACGAGATACAGACCAATGTGATTGGCGATTCCGGCCAGAGCGAAACCGAACTGGTAAAGTACGAAGCGACGATCGCTGAAAAAAATACGACAGCCGTTCTTGAACGACGCCATCAGCCCGTCTCGATTCTCACGTTCGAACATCGACTTTCGCGGAACAGGAATCTTTGAGTAGTACCACGCCGACGAAAAAAGCATCAATCCCATGATGCAGAACAAGCCCGCGTACCAGGCAGGCCACAGGGCGAACCACCACCAGCTGGTAATCGTGATCGACAAACCTGAAATCGCCGAGACGGCTCGAAGTAACCCAACAGCAGCGCTGCGATGAGTGTCGGGGTAGAGCATTCGAAACATGTTCATTTCGGCGACCTGTTGAAACACTTTCAGCAGGAAAGTCACACCGATCAGAAACGTAAACCAGGTCGCTCCGTCTGCCGAAATGAACAGCGTGCCGAACAGTATCAGACCGATCAGGCAGTTGGGCAGAATGACGAGTTGACGCATCGGAAAGATGGTGCCGATGCGTGTGACCAGTAACCCGAACAGGCAACTACCGAAAAAAAATGAAGCCAGCACGGCCTGGTGCCAGACTTCGGCGTGGAGAATCGTTTCCTGAACAACCAGCGCTACGAGAAACAGAACGAGGTGAACTCCGTTCCCGATATTCGACACTCCGTCAAAAAATAACGCTGGTCGATAGCGAGTCGGAAATCGGTTCAGCGCCCGGCGAATCAGATTCGGAGGGGCGTCGGTGAATGGAGCTTCAGTCGGCAAGGTGAGAGGCTTTGTTAATGGCTGGTGCGAAACAAGTGACGGACAGACTCCGGCAACGCGTCCCTAAATAAAAAAAGCCCGCAGCTTAAAAAGCCACAGGCTTCGCTTGAAAGTTTACCAGACCGCATCGAAACTTCTCGACCGTCTCAGCCAGGTTTCCTCAGCGAGGTCTACGTATCAGGCCGATTTTCGGCTTTCTGCTGCAGCGGCGACGGGCAGCATCAGAGTGAAAGACGTCCCCTGTCCGACCTTGCTGGCAACTCGCATTTTTCCTTTGTGCGCCTCGATGACCTCCCGGCAGAAGGCTAATCCCAGGCCCGTTCCGCCCTGGCCGTTGTTGTCGGCTTCTTTCGTCGTGAAAAACGGTTTGAAGATTTTGGGCAGTTCTTCTGACGGAATTCCCGCGCCGGTGTCACGAACTTCCAACTCACCCATGCTTCCGTCTTTGCTCGACCGAACGGTTACAAAAAGCATGCCACCGCCGTCCATCGCTTGCCTGGCGTTGACGATCAGGTTGAGCAGCACCTGCTGAAGATGGGAAATGTTCACTTCGCAGACCGGGTGACCCAGAATGTCCGTCTGAAGTTTGACTCGATTCATCTGTAGATCTTTTTCGCAAAGAATCAGAACGTCAGAGACAATTTGCGATAAATCAATTTCTTCCTTGCGGACACCGGTCGAACGAGCATACCCCAGCATTCCTGTCGTGATTCGAGCAGCTCTCTGGCCGGCTGAGAGGATGCGATTGAAGGCTTTTTCGCGAGTCGCGTCATTCTTGTGACGCAGCCCCATCTTCGCGTAGTTGATGGTCGTCGTGAGAATATTATTGAACTCATGCGTGATCGACGCAGCCATCTCGCCGACAGAACTCATCTTCTGAGCCCGCACCAGTTGTGTCTGCAGATCCTCGATCTGCTGCTGCTGCACCTCGACCTGTTGTGATAATTCGTCATGTGATGACATTGGTACGTCCATTTGAAAATCTAGCGTCCTGCTGTTGAGTCTTCAGGCTGCGCATTAAGGACCCGGGAATGTGCCCCGGTAAACGAAGCTCTGCACTTAATTCGATATCGACCGGACATGTTTCAAGCTGAAGCCGACAACCCGTACGATCGCATCAACCACGAAATTCAGAATTCTACGATCCTGCTGGGAAGCTCGCGGCAGCTGACGACGGCTTCTTGATCGTTGCCGGGAATGACGGTCTGGCAATTCAGGCCGACTTTAACGCGCGATACGCGAGGCGTTTTGTGCACACGACGGAGAAGTTCGAACAACCTGCCAAACATGCACGTTGGCGAGTTTGCGCCAAGGTCTTCAATACCGACGACATCTCCGAACAAATAGACAGAATCTAAACATCCAAATGCCTCACTGCCTCAAAGCTGGACCTAGTATTGCGGTAACCCGGCGTCGCCCGTGTCTCTTTATGAGACACGGTGTACTGTCCCAACTAGCTTTGAAATCCAAAACGTTTCGCATGAGCGACGATTCCCTCGGCCTGAGGTCGACCACAGGACTCTGACATGAGACAGTTACTGAACAGTGTGAAGAAGTTTCTGAAATCAGACGATGGCCCGACGTCGGTCGAATACTGCGTCATGATGGCCTTTATTTTTCTCGTCTGCTTTGCGGCGATCGTAGGACTCGGAGCAACAACTCACGAGCTTTACTCAGACTCGTTAACAGAAATCGAAAAGTAACATTCAACGTGAGCTTGAGTTTCTCCGGTGTCAGAAATCTGACTACGCTTCGTCTGATTCGACGCTTGTGTCCACAGCTCCGAACACGAAAAATATTGCCTCGCCCCCAAAGCAATTCAAAGCCTGACCTCTACCGGGAGGTCGGGCTTTCTGCATTGATCGAACCGGTAAACGCTTTCGCTCCGCGAGAGTTCGCGCGACAATTCGACGAACATTTATTAATGTGTGTTTATGCTCGCGAAACTGCCGAACTTTTGAATCCGGAATCCCGGCGTGCCTCATCCAAAGATTATCGTGCTTGGCTCGGTCAATACCGACCTGGTTATCAGCTCTCCTCAACTTCCGGGAACAGGCGAGACCGTTATCGGCGGACGCTTCTACAAGGCCAGCGGTGGCAAGGGGGCGAATCAGGCCGTGTCTGCCGCGCGGACTTCGGGACTGCCGGTTGGGTTCATCGCAGCGGTCGGCAACGACGACTTCGGCAAAGGGGCCATCCGCGAACTCCGCAAAGAGAACATCGCCACGCAGCACATTCGCATGGTGCATGATCATGCAACAGGCGTTGCCCTGATCATGGTTGACGAACGCGGCGAAAATCAGATCAGCGTCGCGTCCGGAGCAAACTCTGCGTTATCGCCCGACGACGTCGCCCGCATCGATGATGACTTCTTTTCCGAAGCCAGCGTGTTCGTCGCCTGCCTGGAATCGCCAATCGAAACTGTCATCGCCGGACTGAAACGTGCGAAAGCTGCTGGCCTTACTACGATTTTGAATCCGGCACCCGCGAACGAGGAAGCATGCGACCGCGAAGTGCTGCAATTGGTCGACGTTCTGACTCCAAACGAATCCGAGGCAACGTTGCTGAGCGGCTGGGATGAGATAAAGGACCTCGAAGATGCCTGCATCTGGTGCGAGCAGCTTCAACAACGAGGCAGCGGGCGGATCATCATTACTCGAGGAGACAAGGGCTGCATCCTGAAAGACGACTCGAGCGACGTTTGTCTAACTCCAGCTTTCGCTGTCGACGCGGTCGACGCAACGGGAGCCGGAGATTGCTTCAACGGGGCTTTGGCAACCGGACTGGCTGAAGGCAAAATACTGCTCGAAGCAACTCGGTTCGCGATGGCGGCTGCAGCTTTGTCAGTAACACAGCAAGGAGCGATACCTTCCCTGCCGACTCGAAATGAGGTCGAGGAGTTCCTGGCAAGCGATCCACTGCGGTCACAGCTCGCACTCTGACGCCAGCGATTTCCGCGGGGCGAGGTAATTCGATCTTCGGCCTCCCCCAGGCAACCGTTAAGGCATTACACTGGATCATTCGCTTTTCGCTTTACAGACTGGCCGGCCGGAGAGTCGGCGACCGTAATCCTGGAGACCGCCGTGTTGACACGCCTCCTTTCTGTAGTGCTTATCGTTCTGGGCCCTGGCTTGGCGATGACGGAACCGAATCCGCTTGTTGCAGCCGACGATGAACTGTTTGCGCCGATGTCATCTGAGAAGGCTCGATCACATTCACTTGACTGGGCTGCTGGTCAAGGACTGAAAGATCGAGCATTGATCGACACGATCGGAAAGCTTTGGGCACCAGACGAAAGTCAGAAACGCCCGGCAGAACTTCACAAACTCACAATTCGAACATTCAGTCTCGCCAAACCCGCCGTCGCCGAACTCGTCAAGCGATGTCAATTTGGAATCGTGGCTGCACCAACTTCGCCGATACTGGAATCTGACGCTAACAGCGACTTCTTCACCAGTAATCTGCAGGCTTACGCTGGCACATTTTTGACTCAGGCAGAGTTCTTTGACGAAGCCCTCACGCTCTTTGAGAAAACGAAGCCACAACAACTGATCGACCCGGCTTCGTACTTTTTCCACAAGGCCGTGTGCCAGCATCGCCTTCTCAAAGCGAAAGCAGGCTTAGCTACTCTGAAGCAGCTCCTTGAGAACACTTCCGACGTTCCTGTTCGTTATTCGACCGTTGCAGACCTCATGAAGTCCGACCTTGAGAAACTCAAGGAAAAATCGCTCGACGAAGTGTCGAGGATGATGTCCGACGTTGAACGACGTCTGAAACTTGGTCGAGGCGGTGCTAAAGTTCAGAAGACAGAAGAAGAAATCGTTTCACGCCTGGACGAGCTGATCAAGAAACTCGAAGAACAACAGCAGCAATCCCAAAGTCAGAGCGGCAACGGTCAAGGTGCACCGCAGGGCGCGCCGGACAGCATCATCAAAGGATCGACAGCGCCGGGTGAAGTCGACGAACGAGATATCGGGAGAAAGGCCGGTTGGGGTGCCTTGCCGCCTAAACAACAGACAAAGGCGCGAAATCTGATCGACCGTGAACTTCCTCCACACTACCGCAATGCGATCGAGCAATATCTTCGCAAACTCGCAGCAAGACAGGAAACCCGCTCGCGATAGCCGCTCACGCAAACGCGAACATACTCAAGGACTGAATTGATGACGGCATCTGTAGTGGTGTTGCTTCTGGCGATCGTAGACGCTCCTCAGGTCGAAATCTCGACCATCGACGGTACACGACATGTCGGAAGTCTGACGTCGGCCGACGGAACTTCCTGGAAAATCGTCGCCGGCGGAAAGCCAATCGAAGTCGCCATGTCGAGCATTCTTGAGGCAAAGCTGCAGACCAAAGGCGAGCCAGTTCCCAAACCACCTCATAGAACCGTTCTGACCGACGGCTCTCGCATCGGTACGTCTTCAGTCACTCTTGAAGGCGACAAAGTGACCATCGCCGCAGCAGCAATGGAAGCTTTGACTATCCCTCGCGAGGCCATTGGGAACATTCGGCTCGCCGAATCGCCCAGCAGCCTGGATGACCAGTGGGCAAAACTCCTCGAACGGGAACGACGCGAAGACTGGCTCGTCCTTCGCAAACAGGACAAGCTGGATTTTGTTCCAGGTGTTGTCAGCCAAATCAACGATACGCACGTCTTTCTGTTGCTTGACGGGGATACCGTCCCTGTGCCACGAGCCAGGATTTTCGGAGTCATTCTGCGACAACGCCAGTCGGAAGAATCAAAAACGGCTGGCATCGTTGAACTCGTCAGCGGTGACCGATTAGCCGTCCGTTCCGTTGTAAGCCAGGGAACCAAATTCACGTTGCAACTGACCGCCGGGCCGAAGATTGTCGTACCGACACAAAGCGTTCGATTTTTCGACTTCAGCGCTGATAAACTGACCTGGCTGTCATCGCTTAAACCGCGAGACCTTAAACATGAGTTTCGATTCATCGATCCTGCGGCACCGCTCAAAAATGATCAGGATGTTTGGGGCGACGAACTTCAACTTGGCAATCAGACATTTGCTCGCGGCGTCTGCCTCAGATCAAAAACCACTGTGCAATACCGCCTGAATGGCAACCACAGCCGGTTTGTGTCTCTCATGGGAATTCAGCACGGCTACGCTGGCGACGTCCACGTTGAAATATCGGCCGATGGCGAACGCTTACTCACGCAGAACGTCTCCCCTCAGGACGAGTCACCTTTTGAAGTGGACCTGGATGTCTCAGGTAAGTTTGTTCTAGAAATTCTCGTCGACTACGGAAAAGTCGAAAGTGATATTGGCGACCATCTCGTTCTGGCCGAAGCTCGACTATTAAAGTAGAGATATCTGACGCGAAGAAGCGCAAAGACAAAATGCCGTATCTTTGGAGCTCTCACTGAAACTCCGAGGCGGACCTGAGAACTCAATCTTACTCGATCACGAGTTTCATAATGCACACGCCCGGTCGCTCTAATCATTGCCCGACACTACCTGAAAACTCTTTAGAAACCTTGGCGAACCTTCGCAGCTCTGTGACTTTGCGTCAGTTGGTTGTCGCGATGCTGGCAATGTTTGCGGGATGGACTCACCAACCTGCGAACGCAGCCGAGCCCGTCGTCGTGAAAGCTCAGCAAAAACGCGTCAACGTGCTGAAGAAGATCTCCCCCGCTGTAGTGGCCATTTTCGGAAACGGCGGCCAGGGCGGTGGATCAGGCGTCGTCATCAATGCCGACGGTTACGCACTCAGCAACTTCCATGTGACCAGCGGGTCGGGCGACTTCATGAAGTGCGGGCTCAACGATGGAGTCCTCTACGACGCGGTCATCGTCGGCATCGACCCAACCGGCGATGTCGCACTGATCAAGCTGCTCGGTCGGGACGACTTTCCATTTGCGACAATCGGCGACAGCGACAAGGTCAAAGTCGGAGACTGGGCTTACGCCATCGGTAACCCGTTTCTACTGGCAACCGATTTTCATCCGACGGTGACCTACGGAATCGTCAGCGGAGTACATCGCTATCAGTACCCGGCAGGGTCGTTTCTCGAATACGCAGACTGCATTCAGGTCGACTCTTCGATTAACCCTGGCAATTCCGGAGGCCCCTTGTTCAACGACGAAGGCGAACTGATTGGAATCAATGGGCGAGGTTCATTTGAAAAACGCGGGCGGGTGAACTCCGGTGCCGGCTACGCCATTTCGATCAATCAGATCATGCACTTTCTCGACCACCTTCGCAGTGGACGAATCGTGGATCATGCGACTCTGGGAGCAACAGTCACGTCCGACGGCCATGGGCGAGTCGTCGTCTCCAGCATTCTCGAATCTTCAGAGGCTTATCGCCGGGGCTTACGGCTTGATGACGAAATCGTGTCGTTTGCGAGTCGCAATGTTCGATCCGTCAATCAGTTCAAGAATGTGCTGGGCATCTATCCGAAAGGCTGGCGGCTTCCTTTAACGTATCGTCGAGATGAGCAGAAGTATTCGATAAAGGCTCGACTGCGAGGCGTTCATACAAAAGCCGATATGATGCCAAAACAGGGTCCCGGCAGCCCGCCCAGGAATCCTCACAAGGAAAATCCAGCAAAAGAAAGAAAGGACACGACGCCGGAAGCCTACAAGCACATGTTCGTAAAGAAGGCCGGCTTCGCGAATCACTGGTTCAATGAACAGGAACAGAAACGATTACTTCCACTGGTGATTCGGTGGGGCGATTTTTCAAATCTGAATGGCTTGTGGAAAATAACCGGCCAGACCGGTGACGGTGACGACTTTTCGTTGACGCTTAGTGATCAAGGCCTCGGGTTGCAGATGCGAAACGATGTCTTCTTCCAACCATTGGACAGTTCCGACTTCCTCGACGAACCGCCCGGCAGCGGTGGACTCCTGGTCGCGATGCACCATCTTCGCCTGATGCTGCAGAAACAGGCCGATGGATTCTCTGAGTTCTACTACCTCGGCAGCGAACCACTGGACCTGACCGGCGAGATGGTCGACGTCCTGGTCACCACGCTGACCGGTGTCGAAACCCGCTGGTATTTCGCCCGCAATCCGGCCGCTTTTGTCGGAATGTCCTGCCAGATCACAGAAGACGCCGAGGAATGCGAAATCTACTTCGGCACCGTCGACCAGTTTGAAGACCGCTTCTTCCCCGGCCAGATCATCATCCGCTCCGGCGGCAGAGAATATTTGCGGCTAAATGTCTCACAGACTGAACTTGGGATGAAGTAATCGCCTGTATTTTGCCACTGAAAATCGAAGTTACGCTTTCAGACACCTCTATAAACTTTTACGAATGGACAAACTGAATACAAAGTGACCGTCCAAATTTTTCAGATTCATCGACGCTTCCGCAGTTGCAGTCCTCTTCGAACTCTCTTTCACACTCGCCGGTGCTGGCAGAATTTTTGAAGCCTAAGTTCAAATATTTGGTGCAGCATCCCTGACGAGGTTGTTCATTGCTTTCAGGACAAATTTTTACAATCGAGAACACTTCTCGGGTGGGGTGAAGTAATGGGCGTTGCATGCACTGTTAAGCATTGTCGCAGTTACCGTGTTTAACCCGATGTTGAACAACATTGTCGCGTCATTTTGTGCCACAACCTTTTAATTGTACGGCGTCGATGCGATCACGCGTCAGTTCGTTGTGGCTATCGCCTTCGACTCGATGATTCTGATTATCATTTTCGGTCTTCAGCTCAATGTCGGCGGCTGGGCAGCAGTTCGCCAGCAAGGAAACTCCGGCTCGCGGCCAGGCTCAAGTCGGAAATACATTCTGTTGAAAGATCCGGCGTCAGTTTGATTTTGACCGTGATGACATCACCGTTCCTTGTCGATGGTAAACGGACGACCGCTGACGTTGGCTATCTACGGCAGCATAAAATCCTAGCTAAGAATGTCATTCGGAACGTTTCCGTAGACGTCAGTCAGGCGGAAGTCGCGGCCGGCATAGCGGTAGGTGAGCTTTATGTGGTCAAGGCCGAGCAGGTGCAGGGTTGTGGCGTGGAAATCGTGGACGTGGAACTTGTTGTCGACGGCTGAAATTCCGAACTCGTCGGTCGCTCCGTAGTTCATGCCGCCTTTAATTCCGCCGCCGGCCATCCACATTGAGTAGCCGGTCGCATTGTGGTCTCGACCGTCTTGATTGCGGACGGCGGGGGTCCGGCCAAACTCGCCACTCCAGACGATCAGTGTGTCCTTCAGCATGTCTCGTTCTTTGAGATCGGAGATCAGTGCCGCGATTGGCTGGTCTGTCGCGCCGCAGTTGGAAGTTAACTTTGACTTCAGAGCTTTGTGCTGATCCCAGCCTTCGTGAGTCAGTTCGATAAACCGCACGCCTGACTCGGCAAAACGACGAGCCATCAAACAGGCTCGGCCGAAGTCATCGGTCTGCGATTTACCGATGCCATACTTCTTATGCGTCTGCAAAGTCTCGCTGGAAGTATCCATGACCTGAGGAACAGCCGACTGCATACGGAACGCAAGTTCATAAGACTCGATGACACCGTCGATTTGCGAATTCTGTGGCTGCCGATCAGCAAGGTTTCGATTGAGCGACTGCACGAAGTCGATCTGCTTTCGCTGAACGTCTTTGGGAAGCTGAGCGTTCTGGATGTTCCCGATTTGGACTTTGCTGAGTGATTCGCCCTGGCCACCCACTTGCGTTCCCTGGTAAACGGCTGGCAGAAATGCCGCACCGTAGTTCTGAGCTCCCCCGAGTCGCGCTGGTGGTTTGATCGTGATGAAACCGGGCAGATCCTGATTTTCCGTCCCCAGCCCGTACAAAGCCCACGCTCCCATCGAAGGTCGGACAAACTGGAAGTTCCCCGTATGAAGCTGAACCAGCGCCTGTGGATGGTTCGGAATGTCCGTCCACGCTCCGTTGATGACACACAGCTCGTCGGCATGCTCTGCAAGATGTGGGTAAAGATCCGAGACCATCAGCCCGCTATCACCGCGTGGTTTGAACTCCCACGGCGACGGCAGCAGCTTGCGGCCTTTCTGCGAGTTCTGCCCCTTCGCCGCATCCCCGGGCGATTTTCCTGCGTGATTCTTCAGCGACGGCTTGTAATCAAACGTGTCAACATGAGATGGCCCTCCACGCATACAGAGGAAGATGACGCGCTTGGCTTTCGGCTCAAAGTGCGGCGGCTTCGGCAGTAACGGATTCGAAGACTGCTGATCTTTTTCGGCGGTTGCATGAGCAAGCCCCGCAAAAGCAAGATAGCCAAATCCACACGAGACGGATTTCAACGCATTGCGACGAGTGATCTCAAACATAGTGAGTTTCCGAGCCGTGTAACTGATTGTTGCCGAAGCGTTGCTCTGCCGGTTCCGGCTGGTGATATCTGGTTTCAATTGATGTTTATTCGACGTATCGAAACTCCGCGGAAGCGAAGAGCGACTGAGCGAGACTCGTCCACGCTTTCTGAAGGCGATCGTTCACAAATTCGCTCGTTTCGAAAGACTCCGATGTTTGCTCAATAAATGACAGAGCTTCGTTTCGTTCTGCTTCTGAAGGCAGCCTTGCGAGAGCAATCTGCCATGCTCGATCGACCCGGTCCTTCTCAGAATCAGCGTCTTCGCCGAGCACTCTATCGGCAAAGGCTTCAGCTTGAGCGGTGACAAAATCGCTGTTCATCATGTAAAGCGCTTGGGTCGCGACGGTTGTCACATCTCGGCTTCCATTAATCATACTCGGCTCCGGAAAGTCAAACACTTTCAGAATCTCGGGCACATAACCTCGAACGATGGGCAGGTAGACGCTTCGCTTCGTGTCGCTAGTTGAGAGTCGGTCTGGCCGAACATTTCGACCGATGATTCCGTTGCCTGCCGCCATGACGACCGAACCGTTACCCGGTTCAGCATCCAGCTTTCCGCTAACAACAAGCATGGCATCACGGATTGATTCCGCTTCGAGTCGACGATGATTCGCTCGCCATAACAGATAGTTGGCAGGGTCGATTGATTCCGCATCGGAATTTTGTTCGCTGCCTAACTGATAAACACGGCTCGTCGTGATCCGGCGTATGGTGTGTTTGATCGACCAGTCGTTGGCTTTGAAATCTGACGCCAGCCAATCGAGAAGTGCCGGATGCGTCGGTCGATTGCCGTTCGCTCCGAAGTTGTCGACCGTTCCAACGATGCCTCGACCAAAGAGGTGCTGCCAGATTCGGTTAACGGCGACGCGAGCAGTCAGGGGGTTATCGTTCTGAGTCAGCCATTCGGCCAGCGTCAGCCGGCCACTTGTGGAAGGATCGAGTTCCGGGATGTGACCAACGCTGCCGATCGTCAGGAAGCCTCGCGAAACAGTGTCACCTTTGTCGTTCGCTTCGCCGCGGATTCGCAACTGCGTGTCGTCAGGTGATGCTGCATCGAGAACGGCCATCGTTTGATAACCGCCTTTTGTTCCGACAGCCTGCGCCTGCTGATCTTTCATCCGTCGTGTAAGTTGCTCGACCCGCGTCTCAGACTTTTTCTTTTGAATACTGATATTCTTCGCTCTTGGATTCTTCTTCAGCTGGGCTTCGTATCGTTTCAACTTCGCCCGTTCTGACTTCAGTTGTTTTTGAATGGCTCCAGCAGATGATCCCTTGCCGGTCCCTTTAGTCGCAATTTGAGAAACAGCCCCGTCCGCGGCGATGCTGAGCAGTCGGCTTGGATTGCGATTTCCGTTGGATGCGTCCGTTCCGTAAAACGTTTTCGTGCTGCGGAAGATGCCAGCCAGCGAGTAGTACTCTTTCTGAGGAATCGGATCGAACTTGTGATCGTGGCAGCGGGCACACGAAGCGGTCAGCCCAATGAACGCTCGCGTGGTGACATCAATCTGCTCATCGACGACGTCCATCAGAAAGGCTTCGTCGTTCGTTTCATTCAGCGATTTTGGACCGATGGCGAGGAACGCTGTCGCCATCAGTTGCTCTCGGCGTTGCTCTGGAGATTCGTGCGGCAGCAAGTCGCCAGCTACCTGCTCCTTAATAAACTGGTCGTACGGTTTGTCATCGTTGAAGGATCGAATGATCCAGTCGCGGTATCGCCATGCATAAGGAAACGTCGCGTTTCGCTCCATGCCGGTTGACTCGCCGTACCGTACGACATCCATCCAATGCCGGCCCCACCGCTCACCGAAGTGAGGTGACGCCAGCAATTCATCCACAGTTTGCTCAACGGCGATCGCAAGACTTTTTTCAGCTTGGCGTTCGAACTCAGAAACCTGATCTGTAGTTGGAGGCAGTCCTATTAAGTCGAAATAGATTCGCCGAGCCAGTGTTTGAGCGGAAGCATCTTCAACCGGTGCCACGTCTCGTTCGGCCTGCTTCCTGGCGACGAATCGGTCGATCTCTGTACGCGGCCATTTACTGTCTACTGTTGGCGATTCAGGATTGGCGATCGGTCGAAAAGCCCAGAAGTTACGAGCCTTCTCGAAATCGATCTCGCGCCGAATCAACGCGGCCTTTCCGTCGCGAGGATCCTGCGCTCCCATTTTGATCCACTGTTCGAATTTCGCGATTGTCTCTGCCGGAAGCTGCTCCCCGGGCGGCATCTCCAGGCCTTCCCACCTGATCGCTTCCAGTAGCACACTGTCAGAAAGCTTGCCGGGAACAACGGCTTCGCCAGAGTCGCCGCCCATCCGGATTCCTTCGCGAGTATCCAGCAGCAGGTTCCCCTTCGGCTCTTTGGAACTCGACGAGTGACACTCGTAGCACTTTGAAACGAGAACTGGCCGAATGTGCTTTTCGAAGTACTCGATCCCCACTTTCCCGTCAGCCGCTCGCGCAGAATTTGAGCACAGCGATGTCAACAAGGCGGCAAAGAGGGCAATCGCAAGTGGCAGTCGCGATAACATCTGAAGAACTCCGAGGAAGCGGCGAGGGTGGGACGAATTGTCGGCTGCAAGGCGGGCGGTGCATGGTTTAATGCGCGGAATCGTTCGATTATTGGCCAAATTAGTCCGGCATATCAACTTACACTTTTATCGCCAGGCTGTTTTCACGACATCCTGTAAGGAATGCGACGACCAGGTGACGCCTTGTGAATACGGCCGTTTCCACCTTATCGGTGGAGACACTTTTTCAACGGATTCGTAACTGTTGCGTTTGGTGCAGCCCTCATTTGGACGACTCAAGGAAAACACCATCAAATCAGAGCTGCACTGATATTTTATGTTCGGTTGGCTCTTCGTCATTGTCAGCGCCACAACTCTCCCCGAGTTTAGGTACGTCTGCCTCGCCTTAAACCAGTCTCCGGGTCATTATAGGAAACCGGCCAAAATGACTTCAGCATCGGCTGAGTCTGAAGTAGAAACGAAGCTGATCTCGAAACCCGAATTCTCTCCGACACGTAGGTGCCCAACTCTTTGTTTCGCTGCACTTCGTACGGTGTGTTTCGAGTTTGCCTCGTACCACCCAACTTGCGTTTTGACTTCCCGCCAACTTCTGATCGTCGTGACTGATGACTCGCTGAAGGCCGGAATTGAACGATGGGGTCGACATTCCGTGGTCGATGCGTCTGGCATGAAATTGCATCGGTGATGGTCTCCAACCATCCACTGGCTGGAGCCACGTACCAATCCGCCATTAATCAACTCGACAACTTGCCGAAGCAATGCATGTTCGTTGTCTAAATTGGCAGCAGCGATCTGCTCGGCGGTCGACCGGCATCGTAGTTTCAAGCTGACCTCGATCGGCTGCTCACCGAAGTTCAATCATCAGAACACGAAGTGGTCTTGTTCGAATCGCCGCTACCTCCACTCTTTCATGGTTACGGGTATCCTCAGCAGAAAATCACCTACAGGCACAACGGTCGTCTGAGTCCACGGCGACTTCTTGCGCCAGTTCTCTTCAGTCACGCTGCGACGCTGAACTCAATCCACTTGAGGAACGACGGACATCGACAGCTCGCGTCGTGTATTGCAGACTTTCCTTCGCTCGCCAGACAAGAGTTGATCAGATTTTTCCTGACGAAGCCCC
Organism: uncultured Planctomyces sp.; assembly: GCA_937904325.1. Classification (GTDB taxonomy): domain Bacteria; phylum Planctomycetota; class Planctomycetia; order Planctomycetales; family Planctomycetaceae; genus JABMPE01. The sequence continues at coordinate 24,382 of CALGTK010000277.1, read as the reverse complement.
GGAGAGTGGCTCGCCAGCTTGTGCAATCCCCAAAATCAATTTCGGCAGACAGAGACTGACCTACAACGCCGGTTCCAGGCGGCCGTCGCGAAGTTCCATGTGCTGCGAGAATCGGCCAGCGAGTTCTGGGCTGTGTGTTACACAGATCAAAAGTACGTTCTGTTCGCGGCTGAGCTCCAGTAGTAAGTCGCCAACTGAATCGGCGGTTGCTCGGTCGAGATTTCCGGTTGGCTCGTCAGCCAGCAGTATTTCCGGCTGGTTGACAAGGGCTCGGCAAACGGCGACTCGCTGACGTTCTCCACCAGAAAGCTGAGCAGGACGATGCGTTACTCGATCAGCTAGGCCAACTCTTTTGAGTAACTCGTGAGCTCGTTGCTCGTCAGCGTCAGTGACTCCCTTGCCAGCCAGCAACGGAATGAGCACATTTTCCAGGACCGTACATTGTGGAAGCAGATGATGATCCTGAAAAATAAATCCCATGTGCTCGTTGCGAAACTTCGCTAGTTCCGACTCGGACATGCTGGCTGGGTCGCTGCCAAGTATTTCAACCTTTCCCGCAGTCAGTTCGTCCAGCAGGCCAACGATGTAGAGCAACGTGCTCTTCCCTGAACCCGACGGCCCAGTGACTGCCAGCGCGGCACCGCGATTAAGCGACAGGTCGACGTTGCGAAGAATCGATAATTGACCCGCCACTCCCGTAAAGTCTTTGGACAATCCGGACAAAGAGATGTCAGCTTTTTTTGTTGATAGTTCTGTTGATTCATTCATGGAGTGCCGCCGTAATCCTGATTCCTCGTAGAGTGCATCTAGACGCACCATCCGTTTTGCCGCTTGCTCGTGCGTCGAGACGCACCTTACTTTCTACACGTTGCGATCCCACATTCGGGCAGAATTTCTATTCGGTGCCGGCCTCGCCGGATTCAAGGATCACACTGTCATACTCAGGTGGAATCGGGATCGACTCCAGCGACGCGTCTTGTCGACAGAGACAGCAGGCTGTCTTCATTCGCCCATGCGCGACTCGAGTTTCGCCGCAGAAGAACTCATAGCGGATCGTCAACGACTTCACACCCTTCCGCTCGACGTTGACATGAACGTCCAGCACGTCTTCAAACCTGGCCGGCGCCTCGAACGTGCAATTTGCCGAGACTCTCGGCCAGCCGATGACAACGTCATCTGACTGCTTCTTCATGATGCTCAGCCCGAGCGACCGAAAGAACTCATGCTCGGCTTCTTCCATGTAGAAGTAGTAATTTGAAAAGTGAATAATCCCTGCCATGTCGGTATGAGAAAACTCGACGCGGCGCTGAGTGACAAACTGAGCAGTCATTGATGACTCGTGAGAAAGGCTTGTTATGTACGTGACTGATATTGTCGCGATGCTGGCACAGAATCGCCATCTCGTCGTGTTGATGAAATCGGTTTCCTGCAGAGTAAATCCCCCGTTCCTGCGTACGTCCGCAAAGTCGAGACACTTCCCCGTGCCGGGCAAGCGTTAAAGTCCAAGTCGCACAACAGAACCATGGCTGTTCTGCAGCGAGTGAACCACCCTCTCTTAACGTGAATCTGTCGACACTGCCGATCTCAATAGAAGATCAGTTTCACAATGAGAGACCTCTCAATCGACCCACATCGCCGGTTCTATGTAACGGACGTTTTCAGAGTCAGTATCCACACTATACCAGTGGAGGATTACGGACTGATGAAAGGTTCTCAGGTACACTGCCCACGGTATCAATCCAATCGAATTCACCGTAGTCACCTCGCAGACTCCCCATTCTTTCGGCGGCTTCTGGTGACTCCGATCCGATTTCACACCTGCACCTTTCAATTTTTCTGCCTCTTCTGGCGCGCCATCGACTGAATGGTTGCTCGGAAAAATCACAGCAGTGTCCAGGTTGCCACACGATTGGCCTCACGGCTGACATCGTTGAGCCGCTCTCGTAGACTTTCGAAAGTCGCGTCGGGGTGGCTCTGTAAGAAGTCACCATACTACCGGCCGCGCGCCATCGATGCCTCAAACCGATTTGCGCACCTAATGCTGAGTCACCTTCCGTCAGTCACAGACCTGCTCGATCAACCGGCAATTCTTGAATTGTGCGCAGGGCATGGGCGACAACTCGTCACGAAGTGGGTTCGCCAGGCGATCGATAAAAAGCGAGCCGCTCTGCGAAAACGATTGCAACAGTCACCGATGAAACGCGGTGAGAAAGACGCGGCAGCCGTCAGGGACTTACTGAGGATCGAACTGCTCGAAGCAGTAGCCGGCTTAGCTCATCAGTTCGACCTTGAACGAATGCATGGAGTCATCAACGCAACGGGCATCGTCCTGCACACCGGACTTGGTCGAGCACCATTGTCGGCCGGAGCGAAGCAGGCACTGCAGGATGCCGCCGGAGCATGCAATGCCGAAGTCGACATCGCGACCGGTGACCGCCGTTACCGCGGCTACCAACTAAATTCGACACTGCAGTTGCTGACCGGCTGCGATTCTTCGCTCATCGTTAACAACAACGCAGCCGCCACGCTGCTGACTCTTCAGGCGTTGGGAGCCGGTCGCGAAGTCATCATCTCGCGCGGCGAGCTGATCGAGATCGGCGGCTCATTCCGGCTGCCAGAGATTTTCGAACTAAGCGGAGTCATTCTGCGCGAAGTCGGCACGACAAACCGCACCAGCTTGAAAGACTATGAAAACGCCATCGGCCCGGAGACCGCAGCGATCATGCACGTGCATCCGTCGAATTATCGAGTCGTCGGTTTCACCTCAAAGCCAGACGAAGCGGACATATTTGCACTCGCTCGTAAGCACGACGTCATCGCCATCGACGACATTGGCAGCGGAGCCCTGTTCGACACCAAGGAAGCCGGACTCCCTTACGAACCGACTTTCCAACACAGCATTGGCGCGGGGGCTGACGTCGTCCTCGGCAGCGGAGACAAACTTCTCGGAGGACCACAGTGCGGCATCATCGTCGGGAATGATGAATGTGTTGCGAAGATTCGCCAGCATCCGCTAGCTCGTGCCGTAAGAGTCTGCAAACTAACACTGGCAGCGCTCGACGCAACGCTCGATTCGTATACTCGAAAGGAAGCACACTCCGAGATCCCAACCCAGACAATGCTCTTTTCCTCTACTGACGACTTGCAAATTCGAGCAGAAGCTATCAAGCAGGATATTGCCGACGCCCCAGAAATACAGCTCCGTATCCGTGACGACGTCGCTCAGGTTGGTGGTGGTTCGCTGCCAGCCGTCGAATTGCCAACCGTCGTCATTGCGTTACAGCACAAAAAACTTTCCGCCGACGAACTGGCAGTCCGACTCCGCACTGGCCGCATTGGGGTCTTCGTTCGAATTCACAACGACGAAGTCATCCTCGACATCCGCAGCGTTCTGCCCGAAGATGATTCCCGTCTAGCTCTGGCCGTTCGCCTGATCCGCTCTGAAGACCGTTAGCGAACGGCCGTAGCAGTCCAATCCGCGTGATCTGGTTGCTTCACTGTCTTCAGACAAGGCAATCGTCGGCCATGGCAATTCGCATTGCGGCATTGCTGAAGCTGCGCTATCGTGCGGCCCCCTCTGGGCATCCCGAAGCCCAATAGACAAAGAGCTGGCCCATCTGACCTTCACTTCCCGAGCCGTCCGGCGCATACGAAACTCTCACTCACAATTAAAGACAGATACATTCGCATCGTCCAGTTTTTGTGCGCGCTCGCGATTTAACGGTCTCCCCATTCACAATTAAAATTTCCTTCCCACAAATTCACTTCACATTCAGATCAAACAATGTTGAGGCTGGGTATCGTCGATCTCGATTCGTCGCACTCGGTCGAATTCTCGCGCCGGTTTAACCATGCGGGGGTCGATCGTGAGCAATGGGTCGATGGTGCACAGGTCGTAGCTGCCTGGTCTGGCGGTTCGTTGATGGCTCCGGAACGGATCCCTGGCTTTCAGGCCGAGTTGGAGGACATTGGCGTGGCTATCGTCGACAGCCACGAACAACTGATTGAACAAATCGACGGAGTGCTGATCCTGTCTCTTTGTGGTAACTGCCACCTGGAAAAATCTCGACCGTTTCTGGAAGCAGGCATCCCGACGTTTGTCGACAAACCGTTCACGTGTTCGGTTAGTGACGCCAGAAAGATCATCGAACTCGCTCAACAAAATCAAACAACTTTGCTGAACAGTTCAGCTCTTCGATTCAGTCAGGAAGTCAAAGAGTCTGGGCTACAGAACCAGCGACTCGGAAAGACAAACGGAGCAATCACCTACGGACCGGCAAAGCGATCAGACGGAAACCCCGGCCTCTTTCACTACGGAATCCATTCAGTCGAGCTGTTATTTGAACTGCTTGGCAGTGGCTGCGAGACAGTTTCGACAACCTGGTCAGAAGAAGCGGAAATCGTCACCGGTATCTGGTCCGACGGTCGCATCGGAACGGTTCGTGGCAACCGGACGGGAGTTACTTCGTACGGATTCATAGCGTACTGCGATGCCGGCGTTGTATCGGAAACCGTGTCGACACGATTCGCCTACCGAAACCTCTGTCATGAAATTGTTAAGACGTTTGAGTCAAAATGTCCATCTGTTACTCATAAATCCAACCTGGACGTTGTTCGGTTCGTGCTGGCATCACTGAAAAGCGAACGGTCTAGCGGTCAGCCAGTTTCGCTACGGGACATGACTTGAAACAGGATGTTTTCCTGAATTGAGAGCAAGGTTTTTCCATGAAGCGATCATCAGTCACTCTCGGTCTGATTCTGGCAGTCATTGTCGGTCTGAATTCCACCGCGGCGGCTCAGCAGTTTCGCGTCTACACAGAAGTCTCCGTGCCACCGCAGAACCTGCAACCGAAACAAATGCAGGGCGAAGTCGTCGCTCGCAGCCTGACCATCTTTCACGCTGGCCGTGTGTTCGACTGGTTGAAGACAGCGGGCGAAGTCACGATCTTCGAGCCAGCTCATCAGCGATTCATTATTTTCAACGGTCGCAAGTTGATAAAAACAACCATCGATTTCAAAGAAATTGACCGGATGCTGGCATCAGCTCGGGACGAAACCAGCAACCACGCCAAAAGACTTCTCAACCGCGACGATCGGGACGCAAAGTCCATCGCGACGTCATTGCAGTTTCAGTTGAACCCCAAGTTCGAACAATCTTTTCAGCCACAATCGCTGATCCTCGATCTGGACAGCCCCAAGCTTGAGTACCACGTCAACTGTGGCACGACTCCGATTCCGGAGGCCGTCGAAGCGTACATGGAATACGCCGACTGGACCGCTAAGTTAAACCATGTCATGCACCCTCGCAGCCTATACCCCGCTCCGCGGATGAAGTTGAACGAGAGCCTGCGAAAACACAAGGTGCTCCCTGTGAAAGTTCAGCTTCGAGTCGACTTTGACCAGCCCTTGCATCTACAGGCTGACCATCGATTCGCCTGGCAACTGGGAAAAATCGACCGTCAGAGCATCCAGCATTGGGAGAACAAGGTAGGCGACCCATCGTTTAAGAATCTGACGTTTCGCGACTACCAGAAGGCAATTCTCAACGAGACCGCCCAGGCTGCCCGCTGAGGCTTATCACCGAGCAGACCTCAGACGCCGTTGCATCTTGCCGGCTGATTTCGAGAGACGTAAGCTGATCGGCCGGTATCGCATCGGCAGATCGACATTGGTCGACCTCGTGCGATGCGTTCTGGAGTTGCCCATGCTGAATCTTATCGGAACCATTTTTCGCGGTGAGTCGCAAAGCCCGGAAAAATTCTGGATTGCAGCAGTCGTTTGCGTAACGACAGTGCTTTCCAATTCTATTTCTCAAGGCGAAGACTCTGCCGCTGCATCAACTGCTGTCACGAAAACAGTTCGAAAATCTCATTTAGAACTGGAATCCGGTCCAAAGACTGGCTCGACGATCAATCAGTTCTTTGTTCGTGCGGTGACAGGACCCCATCGAAATCGGTCCGTCTGCTACGTTTGCCGATATGGAAGTCGTCCGGTCGTAATGGTGCTCATCCAGAAGCCTGACCCGAAAATTGCCACTCTTCTGAAAGCAATCGACGCCGTCGTTGATGATAACCGTGTCAGCGGCTTGCGAAGTTTCGGAGTTCTCGTCACTAACGAGTCTGCTCGCGCCGTTCCGATTCTTCAGACAATGGCTTTTGACGAACGGATCAGAATGCCTCTCACCGCAGCGACAACAGCAATCGCCGGATCGAGTTGCCATAATCTTCACAAAGATGCTGCCACGACCGTCATCCTGTATCGAAATCAGCTGGCCGTCAGGAACTATGCGTTTGCTGTAGGGACGATCGACCAACGTTCTCTTAAACCACTGCTAGATGGCGTAAAGCAGCTGATTGATCCGACCGGAAAGACTAGCGTGAAGCCATGATCACCGTCTTCATCCCGCCGCAGTTCCGCGTCTTTGCCAATGGAACTGAGAGTGTCGACGTCGAAGCAGGCTCGGTCCGTCAAGCCATCGAACGGCTGGATGAGCAGTTCCCCGGAATCGCGGGTCGCCTCTGTCAGGACGATGAACTGCGTCCAGGGCTGAGCGTCTCGATCAGTGGTCGAGTCAGTGGTCTAGGTTTATTCCAGAAGGTCGCGACCAATGACGAGATCCATTTTTTGCCAGCGATCGGCGGTGGTTGAGAAGGGGCATAGTGGATAGAAAGCTCAATTCGAGAAGGCCTCGCAGCCCAAAGGGCTGCGAGGCCTTCTCAGTCTCTCTTCTCATACACAAGCTACGCTACTCGTGTCTCATTGAGCTTTGTGCCGTCAGATTTTTCCCGTTGAGATAACTCCCTGGCACATAGCTGACTTTGTCGAACGGAACGGAAATGTGGACAGTCACCAGGTCTCGAGCCTGCGCGTTTCCGATCTGACCGTTGGGATCATCGTTTCCTGGTGCAGCAACGACGGTAATTGTCACCGCAATATCACTCGCTGCTACGTTGATCGAATCATTCAGAAATTGTTCCACCCAGCCCTCGACATCCGGATTTGTAGACCCGTCAATAATGGCCAGTCGAGTTGCTTCGCGAGCTGCGTTGGTCACCATCTGGCTAACCATCATCGCTCGCCCGAATTCGACAATCCCCAGTACGACTCCGAAAAAAATCGGAAGTACCAGGGCCATCTCAACCAAAGCCGCTCCGCGGCGGTCGTGTCGTCTGTTCATAAGCTGTTTCATAATTTGGTTGCTCCCGCCAAATCCGTAGCTCATGAAATCTGCGACGTCGGAATCGTAGACTTCTTGTAAGGATAAAATCTGATTCAGCTTCTTTGGTCCTGCGACATTGCTGTAAATGTCACGTCGTGCGGGCCGATGACGTGTTGCGTTTTTGCATCACGAACGAACCTTGCTAAGAATTCCTGACTCTTACGTTAGTAACTGGTCGGTAGAAGCTTGAGCGGACGATCTGCCGCGATATCCTGGAAAACCTGCATGAGCTGGGCTTCGTATTCAGGGATCGTCCCGCCGCCCGGCACGATGAATTGCTTCCCACCAGTAATCGTTGCCAACTGAAGCATCAGGTTCTCGTCAGCTCCGAGCCCCAAAGCAATTGCCATGATTTTGATCTTGGACGTCTTGCAAAGATTGGCCTGGTGGATCGCCCATTGCTCGGCATAACCGGACGGACGATTGGCGACGCCGTCAGTCATCAGCACGATGACTCGGCAGGCGTCCTGGCGACCATTGTTTTCAAGTTCTTCGCGAGCGACTTTCAGACCACCGCCAATGTTAGTCATATTGTCGTAATGGGCTGCCTGCCGATTTCGATAGAGCGGCTTGATTGAAGCAATGTCGTGAGTGAGACCGCTCTCCAGATACGCTCCGTTGGAACTGGAGTGCGTATAGATCGACAGCCCAACCTGATCGTCAGCTTCGACTGCGGTAATGTAGTCACACAGCACGTCCGAAGCGTTCTTGGCGGCTGTCAGCGGCTGAGCCGTGCAGACTGACAAACCGGTCGTCTGCGAATACTTCGGCTTCCGCTCGTTCCAGTAATTGATCAAGCACTTCGTTCCAAACATCGATCGATAGTTCGCTTCGTTAACGTCGCTGTCGTCGTTGACGTAGTCGACAAAGTCAGTCCATGAGCCAGATGGATGCGGATAGGTCACCGCGTCCAACCCGAGGTAGCCAACGATGTCTGCATCGTCGAATTCAAATCGTTCGCCCGCGTCGTCTCCAGAAATCGCGAGATTGCCACCTGATTCAACCCAGACTCGGCGAATCTTTGTGTTGTCTGCGAATACTCCTGTCGTTCCAGAGAGTTCGTCAAACTCCAGAAAATTTCTGCCATTGTCTTGGAGAATAATTTTTTCGAGTTCCACCGTCGACGTAATTTTGACCGATTCCCGACGGTATTCGACCGTAATGTGAGGAATATTGTTTGTGACATCAGCAGGAACTCCGGCGACAGTGACGTAAGTCGGAGCGTACGGCATTTCGCCGTAAGACGGCTCGCCGAGTTCCGTCCACATAGTGTCAATGGCCGTGTTGATTGTGGTGTGACCCAGTTCGTTGCTGCTCTTGAACTCGGTGTCGTCGTTCATCGACCCCGAATAGTCCAGCACCAGAACCATGTCGCGAGGTTGGTAGGTCCCGACCGAGCCAACTTTCATGATCATATTGTCATTGTCGATCGCCGGTGCAAAGATCAGAGGCAGCTTGCGATCTTCCATCTGCCCCGACGTCGCATTCCAGACGCCATCAAGGCGACCAGTGACGCGTACGATGTTGTACGGAACGGCCTTTGGACCAAACGCGAACATGAACGACGAATTCGCTGAGTTCCAATTACGGCGTCCCAGCTCGATGTCAACACTTGGATCAAGCAACAGGCCTGAATGATTTCCGACCGGATTCAATCCAGCGATTTCGATAGCGGCCGTTTTAACGTTAGTTTCGACGACGCTCTGGTCAATGTTCGGATTCAGCTCCATCGCTGCAGCAAGAGTTGCTGCATCCACGGCAGCCTGCAATTGTCCTTTCGCGACGGCCAGATATCCGATGTCGACACTGAAGGCTGCAAACCCCAGAGCCATCGTGACCACAAACGTCGAAAGCAGGATGATGTTCCCGCGTCGAGATTGTCCTTTACTGATTCTGGCCATGAAGCCAGCCTTGATTGTGTGCATCATCATCGATCCCCATACGCCGGCATTTTGAATCAGGTAATTCGTCAATCACGCATCCACTGCAGACAGTGACGCGAGCTTTGCTCACCTGCTCCGTTTGTTTCAAAACTCTGATCTGCTACCTTCACCAGTTGTCTTTCGGCAGATGTGAAAGGCGAATCAGGAACCGTCATGCCCACCATCTTCACAAAGATCATCAACCGGGAAATTCCGGCCGACATCGTCTACGAAGACGACGAGGCTCTGGCGTTTCGAGATATTAATTCTCAGGCCCCCACTCACGTGCTCGTCATCCCGAAAAAGGAGATCGCTTCATTAAGCGAACTTGAAGACGGAGACGCCGAGCTGATGGGACACCTGTTTGTGGTTGCGCGAAAGGTCGCCGCGGATCTCGGTCTCGAGAACGGCTACCGCACCGTGATTAATTGCGGAACTGATGGGGGGCAAACGGTGGACCACATTCACATCCACTTACTCGGAGGCAGAGCACTGTCCTGGCCCCCGGGATAGCGCAACCTGTTAGCGAGCGGCGACTTCCTGAATCCAGAATCAATACTCACAAGTTTCGACATCACACCCGCAGCCGCAAACCCTGTTACATCGCTGCATCATTTATGTTGCCTGAAATCACCATTAGGCAATCTCACTCGGCACATCGCCTTCCTCGAAAAACCTTCCTGACAAAGACGGAGTAACTTCTGTGAAAACGCGCCAGATGGTCGTATCGCTGTCCGTAGTTCTCATGCTGGGAGCACTGCTCACGGCAAACTTTCAAAAACAACCGGCTCCCGCAGCCGCGATGGCTGAAGCAGCCAACGCCTTCAGCACTACGCTGACAGACGCCCAGCGTGATCTGGCGTCGTTCAGCTTCGACGATGCTGAACGGCTCAACTGGCACTACATCCCTCGCGAGCGGAAGGGACTCCCGATCCGCGATCTTGAAGGAGACGCTCTGAAGACCGGGCTCGCCCTCTTACGATCGGGACTGTCGGAAGTCGGCTACGACCAGGCTTTAAACGTCATGAGCCTCGAAGAGCTGCTCTACCTGCTGGAAGGTGGCACTCGAAAAGAGCGTCGATCAAAACGCGACCCAAAGAAGTACTACATCAGCATCTTTGGCAAGCCAGGGAACAAAGGCTCGTGGGCCTGGCGGATCGAAGGTCATCACCTTTCGCTCAACTACACAATCGTGGACGGCGAGCTCGTCTCGACAACGCCTGAATTCTTCGGAGCCAATCCAGGATTCGTTGACGCCGGGCCGGGCCGGGAAATCCGAGTACTCGGAGCCGAAGAAGACATCGCTCGTCAAATCCTGAAACAATGCACACCGGATCAGGTTAAGAAATGCTGGCTCTCCAAAGACGCTCCGGATGACATACGCAGCCGAGGAACAACGCAGCCAGACACCAGCGCCGCCGTCGGGCTGGCCGTCAAAGACATGTCGGCCGACCAGAAGAAGCTGATGTCCGACTTACTGACCGAGTATCTTCAGAACATGCCGGCAGACGTCGCTTCCGAACGGCGAAAGCAGATCAACGAAGGCGGCAAGAACAACATCCACTTCGCCTGGTGGGGCGAAAGCGAACGCAACGCCCGGCACGCTTACCGCGTTCAGGGGCCGACATTCCTGATCGAGTACAACAACACGCAAAACAGCGCCAACCATGTCCATGCCATCTGGCGAAACATAGACGGCGACTTCAACCTCCCCGCCAAATAGGGGAACGCTTATCCTTATTAAAGCTTAATTCTAAAAGACGCAGAGTCCGCTGAGCCTTCAGTGAGCTCTGCGTTTTTCTTTTCCTGAATATGATCCAGGGATGGAACTCATAAACTGATCCCACTTTTCGGTAGTTCACATCGTTTACGGAGTCAACAGTCATGGCAGATCGTCAGGCTTCACGCATTGAAGCTTTGTTCGCGGAGCGCTTTCCGAAATCGGCTGAGCATTACCGTCGTGCAACGAAGCTCTTTCCGAGCGGTGTCACTCACGATGCTCGATACCTGAAACCGTTCCCGATTTACGCCAACGAAGCGCTCGGCTCCCACAAGACGACTGTCGAAAAGCATGTGCTGATTGACTACTGGATGGGGCACGGAGCAATGCTGCTCGGCCATTCTCACCCGGCAGTGGTCGAAGCGGTGCAGAAACAGGCTGCCATCTCGACGCACCCTGGAGCTTGCCACGAGCTCGAGCTTGCCTGGGGCGAGCGAGTCCAACAACTCGTTCCCTCCGCTGAAAGAATCAGGTTTACTAACAGCGGCACGGAAGCCACGTTGATGGCTTTACGAGTCGCCCGTCTTGCCACCGGCAAAACAAAAGTCATCAAGTTCGCCGGCCACTTTCACGGCTGGCACGACAGTCTCATTCTGGGCTCGGATCCACCGCACGACGTTAAGTACACAATGCCCGGCGTCACTGATGGCGTTGCATCGGACATTATCTTTGTGCCGCCGAACGATCTTGCAGCCGTCGAAACCGCGATCGACGAACACGATCCCGCCTGCATCCTGCACGAAGGCAACGGCACTCACTGGGGCATCGTTCCTGCCAGGGCGGAGTTCATGCAAGGACTCCGAGAGCTGACGAAACGCAAGAATGTGATCTTTCTTCTGGATGAAGTCATCACCGGCTTCCGAGTTCATCCGAACTGTTTCCAGGGACACTGCGACATCGTCCCGGACATGACAGCGCTTGCCAAAGTGCTGGCTGGAGGTCTCCCTGGCGGCTGCCTGGCCGGTCGCGCTGACCTGATGGAAGCATTGGCGTTTGACAATCCGCACGGTCAGAAAATGAAACATCCCGGAACTTACAACGCCAACCCGCTGTCCGCAGCCGCCGGGGTTGCCGCCCTGGACATCGTCGCCACGGCCGAGCCCAGCAACAAAGCCAACGAGTCCGCTGCAAAACTCCGTCAATCTCTTAACCAGATTTTCGCCGAAAAGAGCTCACGTCTGGTAGCCTACGGAGACTTCTCAGCCATCAAGATTCACGCCGACTTCGAGGGACCCCATCCGACAACTGATGACGAAATCCCATTCGGCGGCGACTGGCGAAGACTGGACATCAAAGCCGACGGCCGCCTCGGGCATGCATTCCGCTGTGCTCTACTCCTCGGCGGTGTCGACTGGTTCGGCTGGGGAGGCTCCACATCCCTCGCGCATTCAGACGCTGATATCAGTCAGACAACGCAAGCCTTTTCGAACGCCATCGACATGCTCCGCGAAGACCGATTCAATGTTTAGGCTTGATCCTGCAACAGCCAGCAAGCTTCCTCGATAGAGTGCATCTTGATGCACAATGACCTGAACTGTGCGTCAAGACGCGCTCAACCTCAGTTCGTACAGTTAATCGATGTCGACGATGGAGTCGGGCATGCGTTGGACTCGGCCGGTGCTGTCGACGCAGGCGAGGACTGATTTTGCTGTCGTCAGAATTGTGTCACCACGGCGGAGCTCGTATTCGTGTTCGAGTTTTGCCATCGTCGAGCGGATGATCTTTGTGCTGAGTGTCAGTTCGTCGTCGTAGCGTGCGGGAGCCAGGAAGCGGCATTCAAGTTTTGTAACGACGAAGAACAGTCCGGATTCTTCGATCTCGCGGTAGTTTCCACCGGAAGATCGAAAGAGTTCGGTACGACCCATTTCAAAATACGTAAAGTAGTTGGAATGGTGCAGGTAGCCCATTGGATCTGCTTCGACATAGCGGACTCGGATATAAATTTCGTGCTCTTTTAACACGGTCAGCTTTCTCGAATTTGAGTTCTGATACAGAGACACGGAAGTGGGAAATGCGGAAAAGAGGGGAGCTTTACGTCTCTCTGCGAGTCTTCTCCGACCTCTCCGTTCCAACTTCAGACGGTCATGTCGGAATCGTGTCAGTTTTCGACGGGCGATTCAAACAGGGCCTCGAAATCGGCAACATCGGTCGAGTTGAATTCGCGGTTTCGTTCCTCTGCCTCAGCAACCAACTTCTTCAATTCCGGGCTGACAAGATCGCGGTCGTCAGCAAGCTGGATAGAAATCAGCTCGTGCGAATCTTCGTGGCGGCCAGCCAGCATGGCCAGCACAGCCTGCCCGGCGACACCGTCGGCTTTCCAGTCGTTGTCGTTTTCGCGAGCCAGTTCATCGAAGTGAGCAAGAGCATCTTTGTAACGTCGCACTTTAAGCTGCAAGAGGCCGAGTTCACGATGCGACGTCAGGACTGCTTCGCGATCTTCCTCGAAGTTGTCAATCACTGCCTGCCAGGCTTCTTCCTGACGTTCTGGCCGCGATGGTCCGTCCTTCAGAGACCGAGCTATTTCAACCTGTTCTTTGGCCGTTGTTTGAATCTCGACCGAAGTCACTGCTTCAATCGGTGCGTCGAGCGGGCTTCTCTGGCGAAGATCTCGACCAGCGACGGCAGCGATCAGAAAAACGACCAGGCACCACAGAGCGTACTGCTTCAACGTCTGCCACGAACCTGCTGACTCTGATTCTTCGGTCTGGGCAAAGTTGCCACCTGTCTCGCCGGACTTTTCGATCCGTTTCAGTTCTGACAGTACGGCTCGCGCGTCGGAAAATCTTTCGGCAGGATCTTTCAGCATCAATCGATGCACGACCCTGGTCAGCGACGGCGGCAGGTCTGGCCGCAGTTCTTTCAGAGGCGCCGCATCCTCATTGAGATGTTTGTAGGCGAGCGCAAATGCAGTTGCTGCTCGAAAAGGCGGGTTGCCGGAGAGCAAGTGATAAAACGTAACACCCATTGAGTACAGGTCACTCCGAGCATCGACGCTCGCACCGTTGACCTGTTCGGGGCTCATGTAAAGCGGCGTGCCCATCGTGACTCCCATTTGAGTCAGGTTGACACGTTCGCCACCAAGCGTCAGTTGAGCCAGACCAAAGTCCGTCACCTTCGCAACCAACCGTCGGGTCACCATGATATTCTCAGGCTTGATGTCGCGATGGACAATTCCCGCCTGGTGAGCTACGTGCAGTGCCGAGCTTACCTGCTTCATCAGGTGCAGCGAGATCTGTGCATTGGGCGGCTTCTTCTTCTGCAGGTACTGCCGCAGGTTGGCTCCCCGGACATACTCCTGCGCAATGTACTGAATGTTCTCCTCTTCACCGACCGCGAATACCTGCACGATGTTGGGATGGTTGAGTCCAGCCGCTGCGCGGGCTTCATGCTCAAACCGTTTGCGATGAGTGTCGTCGCTGCCGAAGTCGGACCTCATGACTTTGATGGCGACGTTGCGTTTCAGTGAAGTCTGCTCAGCCAGATAGACCTGAGCCATACCGCCAGCTCCGAGTCGTCTTAGCAATCGGAACTCTCCCAGTGTGCAGTCACTCAGATCAAGTGTGGGACTGGTCATCCCCGCGGGAAAGAGTGTCTGAGCCAGTGTCAGCTCGCCAGGCAATTCAGAGCTGGAACTAACACTCTGCTGAGTGCCCGAAACGGCCGCCATTTGCGATTGCGTTGTCAACATGCGTGGCGATGGTGTTTTTTGTTTCGCTTCGCGGTCTCGTTTGGCCTGGTCGAGCGTCGCTCGTTCCTGCATTTCCTGCAGCAATGACGCAGAGAGTTCGTCCGTTCGTGCCAGATTGGGAGCTTCATCGGCCGACAATTCGTGCTCAGGCGACGAGTTCACTCTCGCCGCAGGCTTCTGTGAATCGGGAGATGAGCCGGAGCTGGTCATCAGAGACTGGCCATTGAAATAGTTAACGATTCCGACAAAACGCTGACGAGAATTTAAGGCCCATCCTAACGTATGGACTCTTAACTTATTATAGGTCTGGGTACTCGATGCAGCCACAGAAGGTTTCGCTGGACAACGATGTGCTTAGGTTCGGTTAGTCTGAACAGGGTGACTTTGATGTCGCAAAAGGCAGCCCGAATTCGCAGTGCAAAGCTGACAGACAGGCATCCAACGCTGTGGTTTACGCCTCTCAGCAATGTTTTTGACTGTTAGAACACGACTGGGCTGAACAGCGTGACCTGCAGATTTAGTGATGGAATTTACAGTCGCAATCGGATCGCATCACTTATCGGCGACGAGCCAAATGAGATCACTTAGCGAATTCCGAGACAATGGTTCAGTCTCATGGCGAGGGGCGATTTCGATTCTATCCGTGATCATCCCTGCCTTCGCGTCCTGTTCGCGCGACTTCGGCTGGATGGTCCTGTTCGATCAGAATAGGCCGTCCACCGTCGACAGCGCCCTGGCCGCACAGGAGCTTCAACTGGCTCCAGACGGTGGTCAGGTTCAGGTCATCGACGCAGCAGTTAGCCTCGCAGCGGCAAATCAGGTCAATACTCTGGGCTTAACTCTACAACGTCGAAACGATTTTAAAATTAGGAACGTGGGTCGAGGCGACCGGCTAGTTCACAGAATTTCCTGGCTCTGACTTGTCGCTCGCAAACGCTGTCAGGGTCCGAGCCGAACTCAGCAATGCCGGAAACAACGCCGTCAATCTTTTCTTCGCACGGATTCCTGGCCACAGCACACACCAGGTGGTGGTCGAAGCGATCGCCGTCATCGGTCGAACGGGAATACTCGTGATTGACTGCTCTGAATCAATGTCATTCTGCGACCGAATGATCATGACGAGGAACGCCGCACAGATTCTTATCGACGAACTGAGAACCGACGATCGGCGTGGCCTGTCGGTTTACAGCTTCCCTATTTCCGTTGGAAGGAGTGGGAGTAGCAGAAATGAAAACAACCAGTGGTCAGTATCACCACGTCAGCGATGGCGACTTCGACGGGCTCTTCGAAATCAACCGAGGAATCGGCCGCGGCGGTGATCAGCCTCGACTGGTCCGTCAGGAAAAGCACTCGGGCATCCACAGAACAGCTTACAGTCGAGTCATTTCTCATTGGTCGTGTTTCTGACGCGGCAAACAACTTGCAACACAGTCGCTACGACGTCTGAAAATTGCTATTCAACATCCCAGGCATTTTTTATTCGTAATACGACGATCAAGCGAGACTTTCAGATGAGCTATGACATCCTGATCCGTGGCGGCGAAGTTGTTGATCCTTCGCAAAGCCTTCATCAATTTCGCGACGTTGCTGTTTCGAACGGAAAAATCGCGGCCGTCGAAAAGGACATCGACTGTTCACTGGCTCGCACCGTCATCGACGCTCGAGGCCAACTGGTGACGCCCGGCCTCATAGATCTGCACGTTCATGTTTACCCGCATTCGCCGCTCGGGCTCGATCCCGATTCTCTTTGCGCGGCCGGCGGTGTGACAACGATGCTCGATACCGGCACGGCTGGTTCGTACAACTTCGACGCCTTCCGCCGCGACGTCATCGAGCGAGCGAGGACGCAGGTTTTCGGCCTCGTTAATCTGTCGTGCGTGGGGCTTGCCTGCGGAAACCTTGGTGAACTGCTCGATCGTCGCTACGCGGATCCCGACGGGGTCGTCGCTACGATCGAAAGAAACCGCGACGTGGCTGTCGGCGTCAAAATCCGTGCGACCGCCAATATCATCGGAGACGGTGAGCAGGGCTGGGCGAATCTCAACGACGCGATCAAAGCCGCGCGAGATTCCAACACCTGGCTGATGGTACACATCGGCGACAGTCCGATGCCGATTCCTGAGCTGGCCGAAGCGTTATCGCCAGGCGACTGCATCACTCACTGCTTCCGAGCCAGCAGCCGACCGATCCTTAACGACAAAGGCAAAATTTTTGAAGCCGTGCGAGCTGCCGCTGACCGAGGTGTCATCTTCGACGTCGGTCACGGATTCGGCAGTTTCGACTGGCATGTTGCCCAGGCGGCTCTCGACGACGGCTTCGAACCAACCACGATCAGCACGGACCTTCACACGATGAACATCAACGGTCCGGTCTACGACATGCCAACAACGATGAGCAAGTTTCTGACGCTGGGTCTGTCGCTGGAACGTGTCGTCGAAATGTCGACCGCCAGACCCGCGCAGATTCTTAATAAAGCCAACGATCTGGGCACACTCAAAGTCGGCACCATCGCCGACATCGCCGTCCTGGAACGGCTGACTGGCGACTTCGTCCTTTCCGACTGCAATCAGCAGACTCGACCTGCGTCCGAAGTTCTGATCGCCGCAACGACCGTCCGCCGCGGCGAAATCGTTCCCGGCGGAGGCGGCCGTCGGATGGTTCGACGCGCTGAGGGTTAGCACGAGTCCACATTAAGGAACGTGTTCAAAAAACAAAGTGTCAGTCACTCATCCACTGCGCGGGTCAACACAGCCAGACATTCGCCCTGCCGACTGAGCGGAATTGAACGCCTTGCAAAGAGAATTCCATCTGACTGAGCAATGACTGGCTCGGTCGGTCGATCAGGGTGCTCAAGGCTGTGAATCTGGCCGATTTGCTGACCGGCTGTGACTTGATCGGAGAGCTCGATAAACGGTTCAAAGATCCCACTCGTCTGAGCCATGATGTAGTCTTCTTCATTGTCGGCGGCAACAACGATCGGATTGGCATCACCCGGATCTGGCGGCGTCTCACGCAAAATTTCTGCATGATGCAGAACGTTTCGCACCCGACTGGTGTGTCGCAGCATGTCGACGCCGTATTGAGCTTTGCTGCCCATTTCGGTGCCCAGCGTGACCTTACCGAGACTCTCCGCGTAAGACGGCAACAATCCAGAACCCGCCACATCTCGATAAAGAAAAACGTAAGGAGCTCCCCATCGGCGACCTGCTTTAAGCATTTTCCCCATCTGATCGGCGTCGTCCATGCGGTGCATATTGACGGAAGGCAGCATGTGCATCGACGAACCACCCGAATGAATATCAACGACCAAATCAGCCAGCGGCAAAACCTCGGTCGCGACGAAGTGTGCGATCATTCCGGTGATGGTGTCCGTGGAGCGGCCAGGGAAGGCTCGGTTCATGTTCACATCGTCGATCGGCGATAACCGAGTGCCGGCCGCGACGGCAGGATGATTCAGCATCGGAATGATGATGATCCGCCCACTAATGTCTTCTTCCGTCAGCTCACGAAACAGATTCATCAGCGTCACGGGACCTTCATACTCGTCGCCGTGGTTGCCGCCGGAAAGCACAGCCGTTGGACCGCTTCCATTCTTGATCACCAGGATCGGAACAAAGTACTTGGCCCAGCCCGCAGAATTTGTTGATTGCGGAATTGCGAGATGGCCAGATCGTTTTCCGTCTGAAGTAAAATCGACACTGCACGTCACCTGGCTTTTTTCTGTCATGTTTATTTTTCCTGAACTGTGACTGTTCGCCGTAAATTATTGAAAACCAACTAAGCCGACCGCGACAAAAAATACCACGAGGCTCTACTTGAACGCTCCGACAAACCGTAAGGTGCCAAAGTATCGTCCGTCCATTTCAGGACGTGTAAATTCATGTCCGTCGAGATGGTCTCAGAGAATCTGATGAATCAACACCTGAGTATTCGCAGACTGCAGAGTAATCGATGGACTGCAGCCGCAACAATTTCCTGCCTGACACTCCTGACATTTGTTGCGGCAACGACCGCATCGCCTCCCGGACTCGTTCGGTGCTCTGCGGAAGAATGCGGGTTGAACGCTGCTCGCCTGGCCGCAATCGACGACGTGATTGAAGAAGGTTTGCGATACGATCGAATGCCGGGCTGCGTCGTGCTGGTTGGGTACCGTAACCGCATCGCCTGGCTGAAGAGCTACGGCTCACGACAGCTCAAACCAGACGTCGTTCCAATGACGACTGACACCGTTTTCGACCTGGCGTCTCTGACAAAACCAATCGCCACCGCAACAAGCATCATGCTGCTCATCGAAGACGGCCTCGTCGAACTCGACGCACCGGCCGCAAAGTACATCCCGCAATTTGGTAACACTGGTAAAGAAGTTATCACGATCCGGCAGTTGCTGACTCATCAAAGTGGGCTTCTTCCGGACAATTCAATTCGCGATTACGAGAATGGACGCGTCCAGGCTTTTCAACGCATCCACGAGTTGGACTTGCGAGCGGAACCAGGAACGCGGTTCATGTACAGCGACGTTGGCTTCATCGTTTTGGGAGAAATCGTTGAACGGGTCTCCGGCAAGTCGCTGGACGTATTTTCAAAAGAACGAATCTTCTCTGCACTCGGCATGGCAGAGACTGGTTTCAATCCAGTGTCAGCCATCCAGAAAAGAGCGGCCCCCACTCAGGAACGAAACGGCGAATGGATGCGGGGAGAAGTCCACGATCCGCGGGCGTACAAACTCGACGGAGTCGCCGGTCATGCCGGCCTGTTCGCAACAGCCGAAGACCTCGCTCGATATGCCCAAATGCTGATGAACGATGGAACCCTTGGAAAAACCCGAATTCTGAAGCCCGAGACATGCCGACTGATGACGACATCCCAGGAGGTTTCGAGCGGGGTCCGAACATTGGGCTGGGACCGCCGAACAGGCTACTCATCGAACCGAGGCGACTTGTTCTCCAAACAGGCGTTCGGACACGGAGGCTTCACCGGCACTGCACTCTGGATCGATCCCACTCAGAAAATGTTCGTCATCTTCCTGAGCAATCGCGTCCACCCCCACGGGAAAGGCTCAGTGAATTCACTCGTCGGTCGAATCGGAACCATAGCCGCTGCAGCAATTAAAAAGTGATCAAAACTAAAGAGTGATTGAAATAGTCAAGTTATGCAGGATACGTCGAAACGCACCCTACAGTCTCTCGACTTCCAGAAGCTGCGCTGCGACGGCCTGGATGGCAGGCTTGTTGGAGTCATCCAGTTCTGACATCAGCGGAATGATCGGTCCTGTGTTGGCGATGCCGGACAGGGCGACAGCCGTGTGCAGCACACGGATGGGGTTGATCGAGTTTCGCAGATTTTCCAGTGGTTTGAATGTTGAACGGATTTGCTCGGCGACTTCGAAGTCGCCGGCTCTGATGGATCGAAGCATTTCCATTGACTTGCCCGGAGCAACACACACGCAGCCTGATGTGAAGCAGTTCAGGCCGAAGTCTCGCAGATGCACGATCGCCGGCTGTTCGCCGATGCCGCTGACAATTCGCTCGGTTCCGACGGCGTCTGCCAGTTCGCGCAGATACGGGTCGTTGGACGTATCTTCACGGACGACTGCGTACTTGATCCACGAGAGCAAACCGTCATTCATGAGTTTCTTGACGGCGTCGACTTCGATAAAACCGTCGTTCTTGATGTACAGCACAGCAGGCTTCGAAGTCTTCTCAACGAAATGACGAACCGCCGATGCGACGCCTGAGGACGTAAAGACATCACGCGTCGGCAAAATCATCGACGTTGGGAAATTGAACTCCCGCAGGATCGCGGCCTGATCCATCATCGTTCCGTAAGCCGGACCGACGGACGGAATCATCAGCGTGTTGTCGCCGGCCAGGTCGGTCATCATTTGCAGCAACTCGGCGTATTCGCTGAGAGCAACGTGGTACAGAATCGCGTTTCCACCATAGAGCAGCGTCGACACTCCGCCGCCTTCCAGGTGCCGGATCAGTTTTTCATTCTCGTCGTGATTCAGAGAGAAGTCGGCGTTGCGAGCCAGCGGCGGGACGGAGATAACGGAGCCGGCCAGTGTTTCGGGAGTAATCTCAGACTGGTTCATGTGAATGTCTCGGTTGTGGATTCAATGATGAGTTTCAAACCGTCGATCAGGAAAGTTCTTCGATTGGGCTTCCGGATGGTAGCGTGATGATTGGTCGGCCGCCGTGGTCCAGGTAGTGTCGTTCGGTGTCGATCCCCAAGTGTCGGTACATCGTCGCCAGGACGTCCTGCGGTGACTTCGGATTATCAAGCGGGAACGCGCCTTTGGAATCTGAAGACCCCACGACTCGACCACCTTGAACGGGTCCTCCAGCCACAGCTGCACTGAATACGTTCGGATAATGGTCGCGGCCAGCCTCTTTGTTCATGCGGGGAGTTCGACCAAACTCGCCCCACGCGACGACCATCGTTGTGTCGAGCATGCCTCGCTGATCAAGGTCTTCAATCAACGCTGAGTAACACAGATCCCAACGCGGAAGAAAGCCGTTCTTCATCGAGTCCAAACCTTGAACATGAGTGTCCCACCAGCGACAGTCGACAGTGACCAATCTGACGCCTGCTTCAACCAGACGCCGCCCCAGCAGGACTCGTTGACAGAATGCGTTGGCGCTGCAACGTCTGGGATCGCCTGGGTCGTACCTCGGAATGAATCCGTATCGCTGACGGATGTCATCGGGTTCGGCGTCCAGATCGAAGGCCTGGCGAGCTTTGTCAGAACTTAAGATACCGTACGCCTTCTGGTGAAACTTACTGACGGAATCCATCTGTCCTGAACTATCGACAGCCGACCGAAACTGGTCGAATCCCTGCAGTAGACTTTTGCGAGTATCGAAGCGGCCCTGGCTGATACCTTCTACCAGTGAGAAATTCTTCAGCTTGAACGGGCCATCATTACCCGGATCAACCAACGTTTCGAACGGCTTGTGTGCAACACCCAGGTAGGCAGAGTCCGTTCCCGGCACTTGCCTGGGAATGGCCACATATGGAGGTAGCTCGGGAGTCAGTTGGCCGAGTTGTTCAGAAACAATCGAGCCACAACTGGGGTGGATGTTCACATCAGGGCTCGGCCCTGGCGGGTGCCCTGTGAACAGAATCTGATCGCCGGCAGAGTGTCCGGCGTTTGTGTGATGCAGGCTGCGAATGATCGACCACTTATCCATAATCGAAGCGCACTTCGGCAGCAGGTCGACGATCTCGATCCCCGGCTCGTTTGTCGATGTGGCTCCGAAACCGCCGCGGTATTCCGCCGGGGCATCCATTTTCGGATCCCATGTCTCATGTTGAGACGGCCCGCCTCGCATCCACAGGATGATTACCGAGTTTTCTTTCTTTGCCACTGGTCCGGCCTGCGCCTCGTGTCGCAACAGTTCCGTCAACGTCAGCCCGGTCAGGCCCAGGCCACCGGCTTTCAGAAATCCACGACGGCTTACACCCATCTGATTCTGGAACTCTGAGCAACCGTTCTCTTTACTTTTACGCAGCATCTCGCACTCCGAAAAAACACATTCTCTTTCCTGAAACCCAACTTACTGCAGCAAGTTTCATTCGCATCGCCCAATATTACCGGTGAGCCCTCAACAGGGTTGAAGTAATCGCTCAGTCGTAATAATTCTCTGTATCGTTTATCAGGTACAAACAGATAAACCGCAATCGTGTTGCAAATCGAGTTACTCGAACTCACTCTGTCAGGAACAAGTCATGAGCCGAAGAATCCAGCGTCGCCAGTTTGTCAAAGCTTCAGCCGCACTGGCAGTCGGCAGTGTGCTGCCAATGTCGGGGCAAGGGTCCGACGCGAATGCTCGACTGAGAACTGCTCACGTCGGAGTCGGCGGGATGGGTGGCTCCGATTTGAAGTCGGTTTCTTCTCACTCAGGTGTCGAAGTCGCCGCGTTGTGCGACGTCGATGCAAACATTCTCAAAGAAGCCGCCGCGAAGTTTCCCAAGGCTCGAACGTTTCGCGACTATCGCGAAATGATTTCCATGATGGGCGACACTATTGACGCCTGCGTGGTTTCAACGCCCGACCACACTCACGCTCCCGCGGCGATGACCGCGATGAATCACGGTAAGCCGGTCTACTGCCAGAAGCCCCTGACACACGAAGTTTTCGAGGCTCGCCAGTTGCGACTTGTTGCCGATAAAAAACGTCTCGTTACCCAGATGGGGATTCAGGCAAGTGCCGGACTGCCGTATCGTCGGGCAACGCAAATGATCCAAAGCGGAGTAATCGGCAAGGTCAACCGCGTACTCGCGTGGTCTTACAAAAACTGGGGCTACGACGGTCCGGTTTTTACGAAGTTCGACGACATCCCGAAGAATCTCGACTGGGACCTCTGGCTCGGAACGGCGGCCATCAGATCGTTTAAGAAGGGTGTGTATCACCGCGGAGCGTGGCGGAAGCAAATCGACTTTGGGACAGGCACGCTGGGCGACATGGGCGTCCACATTTTCGACACACCGTACCGTGCTCTTGCCCTGACATCTCCGACCTGGGCAAAGACAACCTGCCGCAAACCGACTGGAGTCGGGCATCCGGAAACGAACATTGTCGAATACGAATTTCCCGGCACGAAGTACACCACGGACACAATGAACTGGACGTGGTACGACGGTGCGGCCGCGCCGCCGTCTACGGAAGGCCTTGGTGTTTCGCAAGGATTGAAGCTACCCGGGCAGGGGGCACTGTTCGTCGGCGAGGAAGGCACGATGCTGCTGCCACACTCGTCCGAGCCACTGCTGTTTCCCGAAGACAAATTTAAAAAGGAGAAGCGTCCTGAACTGGATTCTCGAAACCACTACCACCAATGGGTCGACGCCTGCATGGGGAAAGGCAAAACCAGCTCACCCTTCAGCTACGCTGGTCCCCTGACGGAAGCATTGCTGCTGGGCGTCGTCGCCAACCGTTTTCCTGGTCAGAAACTGCACTGGGATGCCAATAACCTGACTGTCCATAACGTCAAAGAAGCCGATGCTCTTCTTAAGCGAGTACCTCGCGAAGGATTTCAGGTTGCCGGCCTGTAATCCGTAACCTGGTCACGAGTTTCTCTGCGGCGTCTCAGCAACGTACGGCGTTACTGAGTGTTGGCGATGCAAACTGTTTCGTGGTCGGCGGCCGTTGGAACGGTCAGCCGAAAGACGACTGGATGATGGCCTGACAGGCGGCTCGAAAAGCATTGAGGTTGCAGTGAGCCCCTGGGTACAGGCCACTGGAATGCCAGTCGGCGTGCAGTTCTTCCTGCAGGTTGGCCACTTGCATGTCGTACACCTGATTAACTTCGTTGCTCCAGGTGGTGTTAACCATGACGTGGTTGTACGGCTTCGACGATTTGACGTTGGTGTTCGATTGGTCGGCATTCGTCGTCCAGCGAGACGATGCCTGGCAGGGCCGCTGATGCCAACTCTTTCGCATTTTTAATGTCCATCCCGCCGAGAATGATGAATTGGACAAACTGGCTAACTTTTTGCCGGGCCCTGCTTTCGTATCATGTCAAGCGACGACAACTTCTTGCCGCTGTCGGCGGCGGGTGCTTGCTTTTCTTTAGCTGGTACTTCGGCAGGAGCGTCAGCCGTTTCTTTTTCGGTCGGTTCGGCCTTTCCGCCAGCACCCTGTTTTCGAATCATATCGAGCGGCGAACCACCACCCGCTGGCCCCTTGGCTCCGCCACCGCCTTTGCGAATTGCATCGAGGGGCGAACCACCACCCGCTGGCCCCTTGGCTCCGCCACCGCCTTTGCGAATTGCAT
>CALGTK010000276.1 GCA_937904325.1 uncultured Planctomyces sp. | reverse complement strand
GGCTGCCGGTTTCGCCGAGCTCTTTTCTCAGCTTGACCGAGAGATCGACAAGGTCAAGTTGCAGCAGCAAATTCTTGACTGCGTCCGCTCCCATTTCGATCTCGAAGCTGTCTGCGCCGTACTTGCGTCGCTTCTCACGAGCTTCGTCTTCGGTGAGCAGTTGTCCTGGACGCAGTGGCGTGTCGCCGGGATCTGTAACCACGTAATCCTGGAAATAGATCACCTTTTCGAGACTCGTTGTCTTCATGTTAAGCAACGCGCCCAGACGGCTCGGCATTGCTTTGAAGAACCAGATATGGACGACTGGAGCGGCGAGCTCGATGTGCCCCATTCGCTTTCGCCGGACACGGCTGTGAGTCACTTTGACGCCGCAACGATCGCAGATCATTCCTTTGTACTTCATGCCGCGGTACTTTCCGCAGGCACATTCCCAGTCTTTCTCAGGTCCGAAGATTCGTTCGCAGAACAGGCCGTCCCGCTCTGGTCGATATGTTCGGTAGTTAATCGTTTCCGGCTTTTTGACTTCACCGAACGACCAGCCGCGAATGTCGTGCGGACTCGCCAAAGCGATACGCACTGCACCAAAATCGTTGACTTTTTCGTATCCGGTGGCTTCGCCAGTACTCATACCAGACCTCATATCGAAAGCAGTTGGGAGTTTGAATCAGTAACCTCGCTCGATAGCCAGTCGTGACTGACCGGCGAAACGCGCGAGGGCGTCCGCCATTTTGCAGCCTCGTCAGACTGCGTTCTTTTCGAGCGTAAGGTTCAAAGCCAGACCGCGAATTTCGTTTGTCAAAACGTCGAAACTGGCAGGAGTTCCAGCTTCCAGCGTGTTTTCACCTTTGACCATCGATTCGTAGATTTTGGTTCGACCTTCTACATCGTCACTCTTGACGGTGAGCAATTCCTGGAGAATGTAGGCCGCTCCGTAAGCTTCAAGAGCCCACACTTCCATTTCTCCAAATCGCTGACCACCAAAGCGGGCTTTCCCACCCAATGGCTGTTGCGTAATCAAAGAATATGGTCCAGTTGCCCGTGCGTGAATCTTGTCGTCAACAAGATGATGCAGCTTGAGCATGTAGATGTAGCCAACGGTTACTTTCTGCTCAAGTTGTTCACCAGTTCGCCCGTCGTGCAGAACAGCCTTGCCGTCTTCCGGGAGTCCAGCTTCTTTCAGGAGACCGTTAATCAACGACTCTTCTGGCCCGTCGAAGACCGGGCAGTAGCAGCGGAAGCCCAATTTGGCCGCCGCCCAGCCGAGATGTGTTTCCAGGATCTGTCCGACGTTCATACGACTCGGAACACCAAGCGGGTTCAGCAGGATGTCGAGAGGAGTGCCGTCCTCAAGGTATGGCATGTCTTCAACGGGGAGGACCTTCGAGATCACCCCTTTGTTTCCGTGACGACCAGCCATTTTGTCGCCTACAGAAATCTGCCGTTTCGATGCGACATAGACCTTAATCATCTGCAGGACGCCGTTCTGAAGCTCATCGCCTCGCTTCAGGCTGTTGACCGCGTGATCTCGTGTGTCGATTGCCTCTTCCACAGCACCGAAAGAGTCTTTGATGACTTTACGGCACGCCGAAAGTTTTTGAGGGCTACGCAGTTCCAGCTTGTCAAACCAACTCATGAACTGTGAAGCAAAGGCTGCGATCTGACTATTGTCAGAGCTCTTCGCGATGGCGACACCTTCTTCGCCCTTAACAACTTCACCAAGAGCTTTTTCGAAATCTTTCAGGAAACCCCGGAAGGCCGTTGCGACCGCCTCGTTGCCGACATTTTCAGTTTCTGTAACCTGATCGTCGAGCTGTTTTTTCTCTGACTCAGACAGACTCATTTTGCGTGAGAACTTTTCGGTGTGAATCACGATTCCTTCAACGCCGCTGGGGACTTCGAGTGATTCGTTCTTCACATCTTCGCCGGCACGTCCAAAGATCGCGTGGAGCAGCTTCTCTTCCGGCGTGAGTTCTGACTTCGCTTTAGGAGACACCTTTCCGACAAGGACGTCACCGGGCGAAACTCGCGTTCCGATGCTGACCACACCACTTTCGTCCAGGTTTCGAAGCGCCTTCTCGCTCACGTTCGGGATGTCGCGAGTGAACTCTTCACGTCCCAGTTTAGTTTCACGAATTTCGACGTCGAATTCATCGATGTGGATCGAGGTGTAGACATCTTCTTTAACCAGACGCTCTGACAGAATGATCGCGTCTTCAAAGTTGTAGCCATTCCACGACATAAAACCGACAAGCACGTTTCGTCCAAGAGCAAGCTCACCATCCTGTGTCGCTGCACTGTCAACCAGCAGTTGCCCTTTCTTAACCTTGTCGCCCATACCGACGATTGGTTTCTGATTAAGGCACGTACGCTCGTTAAGCCCTGTGAATTTGCGAAGCGGGTAACGCTTCCCATCAACCTCGACGACCGTTCCGTCAACGTAAGTGACTTTTCCAGCCTTTTCAGCCTGGATAAGCATTCCTGAGTGGCGGGCAACGATGGGTTCCATTCCGGTGCCAACAATTGGTTTCTCTGCGATCAGCAACGGGACTGCCTGTCGTTGCATGTTCGAGCCCATCAGAGCTCGGTTCGCATCGTCGTGCTCAAGGAACGGAATCAAACAGGCAGAGACACCGACCATCTGGGCAGGCGAAACATCAATATATTCCGCCTGCGCTGCACTGACCCACTTAACGTCGTTGCGATGTCGAGCAAGCACTCGATCTTCAGCAAGTTTTCCTTTCTTAACCGGTGTGTCGGCAGGGATGACGAAGTGTTCAGATTCTTCGTCGGCACGCAGGTAGTCGATCTCGTCACTGAGCTTGCCTTTGACGATCTTTCGATATGGAGTGATCAGAAAGCCGTAGTCGTCAACTTGCGAAAAGATACCCAGGCTGGAGATCAGGCCGATGTTCGTACCTTCGGGGGTCTCGATCGGGCATATTCGGCCATAGTGGGAAATGTGAACGTCACGAACTTCGAAGCCGGCACGCTTACGGTTAAGGCCGCCTGGCCCCAGTGCACTCAGACGGCGTTCGTGAGTCAGCATTGACAGCGGATTTGTCTGGTCGACAACCTGAGACAATTCGCTTCTTCCAAAGAAGTATTCGATGGCTGCTGAAACGCTCTTCGGGTTAACGAGCGTTCGGGGCGTCATTTCTTCAACGTCCTTCAGGCTCATTCTTTCCTGGACTGTTCGACGAAGTTTCAGAAAGCCTTTACGGATCTCATCGGCGGCCAATTCGTCAATCGTTCGCAGGCGTCTGTTGCCGAGGTTGTCAATATCGTCGACATAGGCCGTCGGGTCGTTGGTCCGAAGACGGATCAAGTACCGCACTGCATTGACGTAGTCTTCTGAAGCGAGAGTCATCTCGTCTTCTGAAACGTCCTGTTGGAATTTTCGATTGATTCTGAATCGTCCGACAGTCCCAAGGCGATAACGATTAAGATCAAAGAATCTGTCCCGGAACAGATCAATGGCCTTATCAAGCGCTGGCGGATTGCCAGGCCGAAGTCTCTGGTAGATCCTGAGCAACGCTTCTTCGTGGCTGGAGGTGACGTCTTCACGGATCGTGTTCAGAATCAACTGGTCATTAACTTCGTCGATGACGCTGATCGTTTTAATCTTGGCATCTTTGATCTTGACGATATGTTCGGCGGTCAGGACTTCACCAAACTCAATGATGATCTCGCCGCACTGTTCGTGACCACCAGGGAAGATCACGTCGGCGGCGACGGTTTTCTTCTCAAGCTTTTCGCTGACTTTCTGGTCTCGGACATCGTAGAACAGATTTGCCAGTTGAGTATTGGACGAGAACTCCTGTCCCATTGCTCGAAGAAGGGTAGTGGCTGCGAACTTACCACTTTGATCAATCCGAACGGCCAGCCCGTCTTTCTTCGTTGGGTTGAGCTCGATCCAGCTCCCGCGTTCAGGAATTACTCGGCACGAGTAGGCTTTGCGTTCACCTGGTTCCGAAGCAAGAACGAAGTCGACACCAGGCGATCGGTGCAACTGGCTCACAACGACACGCTCAGCACCGTTGATGATGAACTCGCCGCCGCCAAGCATAATTGGCATGTCACCAAGGTAGACTTCTTCTTCGATCGGTTGCTCTTTGTTTAAACGCAGCAGCACGCGGAATGGACGACCGAACGTCAGACGAAGCTGGCTGCATTCAACCGGCGTGTATCGCGGCTTACCGAGTTCGTAACGGACATACTCCAATGAGTACTGCCCGTCATAGCTCTCGATTGGGAAAATCTCGCGAAGGATTGATTCCAATCCGACGCTGGTGCGTTCTCGCGACGCGAGATTCTTTTGCAGAAACCGATCATACGAGTCGTTCTGCAGTTGAGTCAGCGTTTCGATAGGCTGTGCACACTCAAGCGACCCCATTACCCGGACGTCGTCAGCTGCAACAGTTCGCTTCGAAGGAATCGGCATATGTCAACTATCCGTCAGATGAAAGGATGAGGTCACAATTCAATGCAGGTCGGAAGCGACACCTGCAGTCTGGCTGAAAACTTCGAGCACGCAGAGCCATGTCATCCATAAGGGCAGGAGCGAAGGAAGCTCGGAGTGGGGTCACCGTATGAAGTTCCAAAAGCGTGACGCAACAACGGGACACAACGTAAATCAGTTCGTAAGCCAGAGCCAAATGGCACTTAAGCACGGCGGGAATCCATTCGTAGCTGGATACTGAAAGACAGCCATGACGAGAGCATTCTGCTGGTGAAGGCTCCGCGAGATCAACGTTGGGCAGAGATTATGCGCCATCGGAACAGAATCTGCACCCCTGCGGGGCCGAATATTAGCCCGCTCGATAAAACTCACTAGATAAGTAACAGTGTGACTACCTGTCGATGAGTCTTTGCGTGGCGTATCATGATACGCCTTCAAAGAAATTCACCCAGAATAAAAACCAAGACCACTCAGATCAGGATGCAAGCATAACGCACCCTGATCTGGCTGGACGTTTCTGGTAGTCAACCGAATTGCAAAGCAGTAAGCCGCCGTCAGTAAGACGCTACGTTCAATAAATGCAGCCAGTTGCTCAATGAACGATCAGCTTTCAAGCATCAGCTGAGCAGTGCCTACTTGATTTCGACTGCACCGCCTGCGCCTTCGACTTCTTCTTTCAGTTTTTCGGCATCTTCTTTCGAGACGCCTTCTTTCAGTGCCTTCGGAGCTCCTTCGACCACTGCCTTGGCTTCTTTCAAGCCAAGGCCAGTTGCCGCGCGGACGACTTTAATGACGGCAATCTTGTTGTCGCCGAAGCCAGTGAGGACAACATCAAATTCCGTTTTTTCGGCTTCTCCGCCGCCGTCTCCAGAGTCGCCACTCGGGGCAGCGCCCATCATGACGGCACCACCGGCTGGTTTGATTCCGTGGACCTGCTCGAGATAGTCAGCCAGTGATTTAGCTTCGAGGAGGGTTAACGCGACGATCTTATCGCCCAGGTCTTTTGTGCCATCGCTGAATTCGGCAACTGCTGCTTCTTCGGACATTACTCTTAACTCCAGAAAACGAAAACTTGTGTCTCGAATATCCGACTGCTGCTGGTACCACCGTAGTGGAAATGGGAGTCTTCTCCCAGCAGGCAGACGGTCTTCAACAGGCTTGCTAAGAGTCAGACTCCAGCCTTAGCAAGGAAATAACAGAAGCGGCACGTGCCGCGGACTCGTGTCTCAAATTTCAGTATCGATTCGAACAGACTTCCATTCAGGCTTATTCTTCGTGTTCGCTGTGGCTCTTGACCTGGCCGACAACTGTGCCGCCAGTGCCAAGCAGTGCTCCAGCGATATTTCCAGCAGGGCTCAAAATCAAGCCTGCAATTTTTGACAGTAGCTCTGGTCGCCCAAGACTCTTGCTTAGTTTTTCGACGCCAGCAGCATCCAGAGTTTGGCCTTCAACGGCTGCGCCTTTAATCTGTAGTTCTGCGAACTCTTGAGTCCATGCAGTGATCTGCTTTGAGAGGGCAACAATATCCTCGCCACCCCAGACCAGCGTAGAAGGCCCTTCAAGGATTGAATTCAGAGCTTCAAGGCCAACCCGGCTCGCTGCCAGGCGAGCAAGTGAATTCTTGACACCAAGGGTTTCGATGTTGTTCTGTCCGAGTTCGACGCGAAGCCGGTTTGCGTCTGTACCTGTTAGCCTGGACAAGTCAACCACAAGAACTTCGCCGCGATCACGTAATTGATCTTCGAGTTCTGTGATAATGTGCTCTTTGATGAACCTGCTCATCGGATTTATCCCACCACAATGCCGTTAGGAGCTTAAGCCAGCGTCTTCGACTTGAATTTGTCGTTCCGCCGGTCGCTCGGAGTTTGAATCAAATCGTTACGGAGATGCCTGGCGACATTGTTGCGGACAGTGTCGCTCCGCGGACATAAATGCCCTTGGCGGTTGTTGGCTTCAGCGACAGGACAAGGTCAAGAAGGGCGGCGGCGTTTTCGGTCAACTGCTCTTCCGAGAAAGACAACTTGCCAACGACGCAATGAACATTCGCCCCGGCGTCAACTCGAAATTCCACTTTACCAGCCTTATATTCCTTAACAGCCTTGCCGACGTCCTGAGTGACGGTGCCTGCCTTCGGGGAAGGCATCAGTCCGCGAGGTCCAAGTACGCGCCCAAGAGGGCCGACAACGCCCATCATGTCGGGACTGGCGATCGTGACATCAAAGTCGAGCCAGCCGCCTTTGACTTTGTCGGCGAGTTCTTTGCCACCAACTTCGTCAGCTCCGGCTTCCTGGGCGGCGGCGACGTTGTCGCCCTGGGCGAACACAATTACTCGTTGTGATTTGCCGATGCCGTGCGGAAGAACGATCGAGCCGCGAATCAACTGGTCAGACTGCTTTGGGTCAACTCCCAATCGTACAGCAAGCTCAGCACTCTGGTCGAAGCGGCAAGGCTTGACATCTTTCGGCAGCCTCGACTCAAGGCCTTTGAGTTCGCGAACTGCAGCGTCGAGTGCGACTGGCCCAACGCCCTCTGCGTACTCGCGCAGGAGCTTCATGCGTTTTGACGGTTTTGCCATTATTTTTCTTTCAGCGACTGCCGCAAGGGCAGTCTGCCATCGCAGTTTTAAAATCAGATTAATAGAGAGCGTCTGTTGATGGTCAAACAGTTCGCACTCCGACCGTTTAGTTCATTGCTGGCTATACATGTCATCCACCACTGGGATAGATAAATCAGCTGCTCGTTGTCACTTCGATCCCCATGCTTCGTGCCGTTCCTTCGATGATTCGGCAGGCCTGCCCTTCGTTCCTGGTGTTCAGGTCTGCCATCTTTGTTCGAGCAATTTCAAGCACCTGATCCTTCGTAACTGACCCAACGCGGTCAGTTCGCGGGTTGCCAGCGCCTTTTGCCACCTGGGCGTATTGCTTGAGCAGAACAGCCGCGGGCGGGCTCTTGACCTCGAATTCAAATGACCGGTCATTGAAGATTGTGATGACGACGGGGACAATTGTCCCATTGAGTTCACGAGTCTTCTCGTTGAACCCCTGGACAAACTGCCCGATATTCACGCCGTGAGGACCCAGTGCGGTACCAACTGGAGGCGCAGGCGTTGCTTGCCCTGCAGGAATCTGTACCTTTACCTGTGCGGTAACCTGTTTAGCCATCGTCGTCTTCCTGAGCCGCAAATCGCGGATGTGTTATCAAAATCTTGTGTCTGAGTTTCGCCCGGATCAGGGACGTTCAACTTCGTGATACTCAAGTTCAACTGGCGTCGGACGTCCAAAGATTTCAATCAGTACTGAAATCTTGCCAGTCGCTTCGTCGATTGAGTCAATTTCGCCTTCAAAGGTTTCGAATGGTCCAGTCGTAATTTTAACGACATCGCCGACACGAAACTCAATTTTGACCTTTGTAGGTTCATCTTCTTTTTGTTGCTCGAGGCCGAGCATTCTCTCGACTTCCGACTCGTCCATCGGATGCGGCTTACCCGCTGCTCCAGTGAAGTCGCCGACACCGGATGTGTCCCGTACCAGATACCAGGTTTCGTCATTCAGAATCATCTGAATCATGACGTAACCGGGGTATAACTTCTGTTCTCTTACTTTTTTCTTGCCGCCTTTAGTTTCGACAATTCGCTCTGTTGGAATAATAATCTCGCCGAAGTATTCCTCTAAGCCCTCGCGAGCAATTCTTCTCGCAAGTGACTTGCGAATCGAATTTTCTCGATTCGTTTGAACTTTCAGCACATACCAAATCAGTTTTGGTTCGGCTTCAACACTTTGAACTTCGCTCGGCTCCACGAACCTGGTCTCCTGCGAAAATACCGAATCCGACTGAACTACTTCGAGGAGCCGACCTGTCCATTATAAATGGGTCAGTCGACAAGCTGAAGAAAGCCAATGTATGAAAACACAAAACGCCAAACGATATCAAAGAGGAACAACATTCCCCCCATCAAAAGCATCGTCACGATAACGACTACCGACGCACGTTGCACGTGCTGGCGATCAGGCCAGTGAACCTTTTCGACTTCGGTTTCAGTCGCAATCAAAAACTCTGCAAATTTCTCAAAATGAATAACGCGAAAAGCCAACCAGCACCCGAGTACGGCGACTGTACCCGGGACTCCGTACTTAACAGGGGCTGACCATTCTGCTGCAAACGTCACCTGGAACGACCAAGCACCCAGAATGGCGATAGCTGCAACGGCGACACCCGAGAGTCGCCGTGCGAGTCGTCCCTGGCTGCGTTTATACAACCCGAAACTAAACAACTCAGACAAGAATGTGCCGCCACTATTCTGCGCCACGCTGGAATTCCAATTCTTACTTGAGCTTTGGCTAGCCAAAGCAGGTGTCCTGTACTCGCTAAACACGGGCGGGAGGACTTGAACCCCCAACCTGCGGATTTGGAATCCGCTGCTCTGCCAATTGAGCTACGCCCGTAACTCACACAGGCGTCACGACTTCGCTACTTCTTGCGCGACTCTTTGTGAATCGTATGGCGGCGTAGCTTCGGGCAGTACTTTTTAAGTTCCAACCGCTCTGTGCCGCGAGTTTCTTTCTGAATCCGATAGTTTCGGAGTCCAGTTTCAGTGCATTCAAGCCAGACGTACTCTCGCATTACTAAATCTCGCTTCCAGCTCTATGAATCCGAGACACTCAATAAAAAAGACTAAGCCTGCAACGGCGTTGCAGGCTCGGAGGTTAACTGATGACTACTCAATAATCTTTGTGACAACGCCTGAGCCGACAGTTCGACCGCCTTCACGGATGGCGAAGCGGCTATTATCTTCTATGGCGATTGGCTTGCCCAGTTCGACTTCCAGCTTAACATTGTCTCCCGGCATGCACATTTCTGCCCCACCAAGGAGATTCGAAGAACCGGTTACGTCGGTAGTCCGGAAGTAGAACTGTGGCCGATAGCCGCTAAAGAACGGCGTATGCCGGCCGCCTTCTTCCTTACTCAGGACGTAAACTTCGCATTCAAACTTCGTGTGCGGGTTAATAGTCCCCGGTGCCGCAAGGACCTGGCCTCGCTGAATGTCGTCCTTCTTGGTTCCGCGAAGCAGGATGCCGACGTTATCGCCTGCCTGGCCCGAATCGAGCGTCTTATTGAACATTTCAACGCCAGTGACGGTTGTTTCCTGTGTGTCGGCAAGACCAACGATCTGAATTTTCTCACCAACAGTTACGATGCCTTGCTCGATTCGGCCGGTCGCGACTGTTCCGCGACCTTCGATAGAGAAGACATCTTCAACAGCCATCTGGAACGGACGATCCGTCATACGTTCAGGGGCCGGTATATGAGCATCCAGGGTGGCGACAAGTTCTGTGATACAGTTTGAGAACTCTTCCTTGTCCGGGTTGTCAAGTGCACCCTTAGCGTTCCCCTTCACGAGTGGAATGTCGTCGCCTTCGAATCCGTAGTTGGACAGAAGTTCACGAACTTCCATCTCAACCAGCTCAAGCAACTCCTCGTCGTCGACGAGGTCACACTTATTAAGAAAGACAACCAGTTCCGGCACATTCACCTGACGAGCGAGCAGAATGTGCTCACGAGTCTGCGGCATCGGGCCGTCAGCGGCGGAGACAACCAGGATCGCCCCATCCATCTGGGCAGCACCAGTAATCATGTTCTTGATATAGTCAGCATGCCCCGGACAGTCGATATGAGCGTAGTGGCGAGTCTCTGATTCATACTCGACGTGCGACACAGCAATAGTAACTGTCTTGGTGTCATCGCGAACGGTACCACCCTTGGCAATATCGGCGTAGCTCTTGAATTCCGCGAGTCCCTTGACCCCTTGCACAGCGAGCAGGGCGGCTGTTGTTGTCGTCTTACCGTGGTCGATGTGGCCAATCGTCCCCACGTTGACGTGCGTCTTGTCTTTACGATTAAAAGTGTCTTTGGCCATTGGAACTAGTTCCCGTCCTTAACTTAACCAGGTACATGAAGCGCGGGCCGCACGGACTGTTGAACCCAGTGAGTCTGCCCTGCCAGAAAAACCACCGCAGGCAATTTTGCCTACACAAAAGCTGCTGATGGGACTTGAACCCATGACCTCGTCCTTACCAAGGACGCGCTCTACCAACTGAGCTACAGCAGCAAATCCCAAGGTCATGGGCCGCTTGGCAAGCCTCAGCTTTGTGGCCTTGCCAACCACATTCCCAAAAATCCGAGAGCGGGTGAAGGGAATCGAACCCTCACAACCAGCTTGGAAGGCTGGGGCTCTACCGTTGAGCTACACCCGCAACAAATCCAAACAAATGTAAACGTAAAAATCAATCACCAAAACGTAATGGGGGAAGCAGGATTCGAACCTGCGAAGGCTGAGCCACCAGATTTACAGTCTGGCCCCTTTGGCCGCTCGGGTATTCCCCCCCCGGTTAACCACGA
Organism: uncultured Planctomyces sp.; assembly: GCA_937904325.1. Classification (GTDB taxonomy): domain Bacteria; phylum Planctomycetota; class Planctomycetia; order Planctomycetales; family Planctomycetaceae; genus JABMPE01. Next base: position 43,385 of record CALGTK010000276.1, on the reverse strand, counting down.
CTCAAATCACTCCACGACCACAATGGACGGTGGACGCACCGCACTCGCAGTTTTCGAAAGCCGCGGGACTGTAGCGACTTCGAAATCGAATGTGAAGTAAACAGGAATTGATCTAAGTGCAGAAAAGCCAGCGGGGGGACTCGAACCCTCAACCTGCGGTTTACAAAACCGCTGCTCTGCCAATTGAGCTACACTGGCGTCGTAATTTGTCGCTTTGAACCGGCTTCAAACTCAGGAATCAATTCAAAATACCGTATTCTGGCCTTGCAGTGAAAAACGTGCTTCGGTTTGCAGCACTCTCTAAACATCTCGATCGACAACATTCGGCTGCGAATTCAGCATGTTAACTTTGGTGCCACATCGACTTGCACGTTTGAACGCCATCTGAGAGCGAGTCAAACGGTGCAAAACCGGCGGGATGATATCAGGCAAGTCGTTGCATTCAAGGTAAGCCGTGAACTCCTGTGTGGCTTTAATTCCAGGTTTCCCTAATTGAAGTCGGAGACTTAATCGGTCTTCCGCGGCATTGTCGAGACTTCGTTTCTTTCGGAATCCGGCTTACGACACCATTTTCCAGATTTGGGTTCGAAAAGTCACATCAGGAAGAGCTTGCGAGGAACTGGCTCATTTGAAAGTCACAGTTTCTTACATCGAAGGGCTTCTGGCTGGGAGTGACTGAATTTCAGTCATCCAGTGAAAGTTCAAGACCGATGTCTCCAGCGATTTGCCTCAATTTTTCGAGACCAGTGTTGATAATTTGCCGGGTTCGCTCTTTTGAAACCCCCAGTCGGTCGCCAATTTGTTCGAGTGTCATCGGTTTCGAGAGCCCGTGCAGGGCGAATCTCAGGCTGATGGCCTCCTGCTCCCGTTCATTGAGTTGACCGAGGATCGACCCGAGTGTTTCGTACTTATCTGCCGCGAGTTTCTCGTCGGCCGAGGCTGCCGGGCGGCTGTCTTCTTCGTCTGTCAGAACAACTTCTGTGCCCGTGCGGAACCGTTCAAGCTGTGTTCCTTCGGCAGGTATTGACCGAGCGTAAGAACGCATGATGGCCCATGTTGCGTAGGTGGAAAACTTTGTCCCACGCAAATAGTCAAACTTCTCGATGGCTCGAATGAGCGTCATGTTTCCGTCGCTGATCATCTCGAAGAAACCGGCCTGCTGCCTCCGATGCTTCCTCGCCACCGAAACCACCAGCCGAAGGTTTGACCTGATCAACACGTTTTTGATAGCCTGGCTTTTCTCCAGTAACCGCTCAATCTCGTTCATGTTGCCGATCCGCTCCTGGCTGGCGGCGAGATTGTCTCGAAGTTGCTTCGCCTTGAACTTGAGATAATTCATGCGGCGAAACAGTTGCCGTTCTTCCTCGCGAGTCAGCAGGGCTAGTGCATAAAGATCTGCGAAATAGCCGGGCAGTTCGCCTTGGCTATCGATTGGTGCATGCTCGGGTGCGCCGACTTCGACGGGCAGTTCTGAAATCAACTCATCGACATCCGGCAGTACGAATTCGTCGCTGGGGATGTAGTCGATCGGCTGTTCGATGAGCACTTTGGCTCGGTACTCGTTGACGATCCGGTGAATGCTCGATCGTGTCCTGCCATATTTCTCAACGAGCTGTCGGATCGGAGTGCCATTCCGGACCGCCTTGAAGATCATCCGACGATGCTCGTCACTCAGCGGCTGCGAAGCGTTGGGGAACACTCTTGCGTCGGAATACTTTTCGTCGAACGCTTTCAAAGTGTAGCGAATCGTTTCGACGGCTCGACCGGTTCGCCTGGCGAGGCGGTGAGTGACTTCTGTCGGGGATGCTCCGTACCGGGCAAGTCTGCGTGCTCGACGGACAATGAATTCCCGTTCCGGGTTGGTTACCTGGGTGAATTTGGAACTGCGGCTGATCAGCTCGGAGTTGAGCTGCTCGAATTGCTCGACGAGCGATGTCAGGAAGCCGACACGTTTTCGCTTGCCGAACAGATATCGCCGACCAGCTAACCCTCGATCCCGCCACCGCTTCACCGTCTTCTCAGACACGTTGAATCGCTTACTGAGATCCTGCAGTGTGAGGACTGGTTCTGGCGCAGCGTCGGCGATCAGGTTCGCACTGTCTGACAGATCTTCAATGAAGCGGCGAAGATCGTGCAGTAAGTCTTCGCCAGTGACCTCGAGATTCGGGTACATCTCGGCGCGATACTTCGTCAGTTTTTCGCACAGATCGGGGTACGAGTAGTTCTGACGCGTGTTGACTGTGAAGGCAAGTTCTTCCGCGCGACCAACCTGTTCCATACGCACTGAAACGGGGGCGAATCGAAGCTGCTGGTCGGCCAGTTGCTTCATTGCCGGGTTGCGGTATCGAGTGCCAGGCACGTGATGAGCTCGAACTGGGGAAAACTCGAATCATCGCTGAAACATTTTGAGCCACTCAGCGATTGAACATCTACTAATCTTCCTCAAGCAGCGGTGCCGCGATCAATCCCATTCTTGCGATACCCACCGTAGGCCGGAAAGATCGCAGTTCAGCTTCGACATGCGTTCGATAATTTGCCAGAGAAGTCTGCGCTCGTGCCAGACTGCACGCTTACTATGCAGTTTCAGCAGTCGCCGTCGCTGAGGGCATCGGTACGGTGAACTTTCGGACTTTAACAAAGCCAGAAATACATACGATAATCGCCGCCAGCAGGATGAGCACTTTCAACCACTTTGCCCGGTTTTGTCGGATTCCCTCCAGGGCTTTCGACTTCCCAACGAGTGCCGACGCGAGAAAGAAGACGGCCAGTGCGAGGATCATCTTTGTCCCGACCAGAGCGTGATAGAGACCGTCGCCCTTATGGAGCGGAATTGCTTGCATGTAGTTGTAAATGCCGCTGATCAGGAACAGGCCGATGCCCGGTCCGACAAATTTCTTCCAGCGACCGAGCACGCCCTCACGCAATCGGTCATGTTCTTCTTCGCTGAGTTTCGCCGCGGCCGCGGGCATCAATGCGAACGCCATGAAGACGCTGCCGCCGACAAGTGTGATCGCCGTTCCGACGTGGATGATTCGCGACGCGGTATTCAGGATCAGTTCAGCAGTAGTCATGATGTCAATTCCGAAGAGTTGTTAAGCGGTACGGTGTATTGTTACGGCGTGACGAGCAAAGACCAACGGTCGCGTCAGGACACTTCGGCAGTTTCGCGGTTTCGAGAACCGGGTTCGGTCCGCTCGGCAATGCTGTAAGTGTCGATGTCTCGCCCGGTGTACGAGATCAGCAGTTCTGCGACAAATCCCAGCGAAATCGCCTGAGCCCCCAGCAGTAACGACGCCACCGAATAATGCAGCAGCGGCCGGGTGCCGATCTCACTGCCGGAACCAAAGATATTAGCAACGAGCCACACGCAGGTCAGCCATCCCAGACCGAGTGATCCCAGACCGAACAGCGTCAGCCCGATGCCGCCCATCAGGTGCTGAGGCCGCGTTCCGTAGCCGGTTAGAAACTTCACCGTCAGCAGATCGAGGAAGCCTCGCAGAAACCGTTTCACGCCGTACTTCGAATAGCCAAACTGCCGCTCGCGATGATTGACTGACAGCTCCGAAACTTTGAATCCTCGCGAGTGTGCCAGCACGGGGATGAACCGGTGCAGTTCGCCGTAAAGCCGAATTTCGTGAGTGACCTCGCGGCGAAACAGTTTCAGACCGCAGTTGTGATCGTGCAGCCAGAGCCCTGTCAGACGTCCGATCATCCAGTTAAAGACTTTGCTCGGATAAACCTTGTGCCACGGATCAAGCCGCCGCACTTTCCATCCGTTAACAACGTCAAAGCCCTCTTTCAGTTTGTCGATGAACTTCGGGATCTCGGCCGGATCATCCTGCAGGTCGGCGTCCATCATCATGATGTACTCGCCGTCGGCCGCTCGCATGCCGCTGGTCAGAGCGGCTGCTTTTCCAAAGTTGCGACGAAACTTGACCCCGGAAATTCGCTCGTCCGACTTCGAAGCCGTGTTAATGACCGCCCACGAACCATCCGTCGAACCGTCATCGATAAAGATAATCTCGAATGAGATCTCATTCTTTTCGCAGGTTGCAATAATTTCCTGAGTCAACTCCAGCAGACTTTCGGACTCGTTCAAAACAGGAACAATCACGGAAAGTTTCATAGCGATCTTCTTTTGTGAGTTTTTGGCGAGTTTGCAGCCGACGAGGTGGGAAAACTGGTAAAAAGTTGAAGCTCACGATTAAAGACAAAAGACAGAGGTCGACGTAGCCGGCTACAGGTGAGAAACGGGAATTCGCGGAGTTGAGTCCGGACAGGTTATCGTTGTAGTTGTAGTCTGCCAAAGAGACGACAGGCTCGCAAACGGGAGCGGAACATTGGACGCATTGCTGGAGTTGAGGTGGACCTCTCGCTGAAACGCTCTGCACAGCCTGCTCTCGGGTGTCACGAAAGCGTTGTCACGAATCTGTAGTCTCGTAGGATATGCTGAGTCTTTTTCACACATCGGCGGAACAGGCAGATTGCCAGAAGCTGTTTCCGTGAACTTCCAGAACTGAAACAGGACAACACAATGACCGCACGGCATATTTTCACCGCAACAGCGAGCTTCTTCATCTTGTGTGCACAGGCGACAGCCGCTGATCGCGTTGTCTACAAAGGAGACGCTGGGCCAGGACAGGGCAAACACATTCTGTTCATCGCGTCCGACCATGAATACCGCGGCGAGGAAACATGCCCCTCAATCGCGCGCATCATGGCAAAGCGTTACGGCTTTAAATGCACCGTTCTGTTTGGTCAGACCGAAGCTGGACTCATTAAACCCGGTTCCAGTCTGATTCCAGGTATCGAGGAAATCGAAAAAGCGGACATGCTGTTTCTGTTCCTGCGTTTCGTTCATCCGGAAGATGCATGGATGGAAAAGTTTGAGGGGTATCTGAAACGCGGTGGGCCAGTCATCGGGCTGCGAACGACGACGCACGCTTTCAACGGACTCAAGGGCAAGTACGCCTATCACAACTATAATGGCGGCGACGATGACTTTGTCGGCGGATTCGGCCGCCAGGTTCTGGGAGAAACTTGGAATCCAGGCCTCGGTGCCGGCCACTACGGACGAAATCACAAATTCGCCACGGCAATGCACACTGTTCCCGGCCAGAACGAGCATCCGGTCATGCGAGGAGTTAAGGAAATGCATGCCATGGCCGGAGCCTACTCGGCCAGGCCGATGCCGAACTCCACGATCCTCGCAACCAACCGCGTGCTGCAATCGATGGAAGTTGGTGCCAAGCCACTCGAGGACAAAGCACCGCAACCGGCAGCCTGGGTTCGCACCTACCGGTTCAAAGGTGGCGAGGAAGGCCGAGCGTTCTGCAGCACTCAAGGCGCTTCCGAGGACATCCTCAGTGAAGGCGTCCGCCGGATGATCATTAACGCGACGCTCTGGTGCATGAAGATGGAAGATAGCATCAAAGCCGACGCCGACATCTCCTTCGTCGGCCCGTACAACCCCACAACCTTCAGTTTCAAACCGTCCATCACAGACGCCAAACCCGGCGACATCGAAGGCTGGGACACTCCGATACTGAAGCCGGCGAAAGAAGAGTAGGTCTACGGCATCGCGAATCGATTCGTTTTTCCGACTGTCCACATCGGAAATTATGACAGACGTTGCGGTTTCCGCTGTTCGCTTTTGCTGTCGCAAATCGATTTACTCGCCTTCAATGTCGTTAACCTTGCTGATCAAACGTCTCGTCTACCACAAGGTGATACTCGAGTGCCTGTCGACCGTGAGAGTGAAGTCTGTCCCGCAACTGGGCATGATCAGCTTGGATTACACGGTCGACGAACAGGTCGATTTCTCGATCGACACCAGCGCACTCAACTTGAAGGTTCAACGTGAGGTCATTGTTCTGCGAACACAGGCGGATGAATTCGGCCTCGATCCGGGAACTCGCCTGAGCTTAAAAGCGATCAATCCGAAGTTTCTGAGGAAATTCGACGAGTAACCTGCGTGCGACAGGCTACCCATATCTTTATGAATCTTTACGGATGGTGGCCGACCAGGCTTCGCCGATGCGATGACTGGCGATCTCGCAGGGCGACTGGGAAGATTAATGGGCCGATCCCTCAATCTGTGCAGGCGAGGTATTAATATGTCAGCTCTTTTTTCTGCATTAGTCAGCCCTCACCTGAGTTTGCTCAGCGCCCCGCTCAAAATTTCCGGGGCAGCATTCGTCGCACTGATCATTCTCCTTTCAATAACCACGAATTGTCAGGCAGATTCGATAGAATCGACCCAGCCAAACATTGTGATCATCATGGCTGATGATATGGGGTATTCAGATCTTGGTTGCTATGGAGGAGAGATTGAGACGCCCAACATCGACAATCTCGCTTCCAACGGCGTACGGTTTACGCAGTTTTACAATACGGCCAGATGCTGCCCGACTCGGGCGGCGTTGCTCACGGGGCTGTATCAGCATCAGGCGGGTATCGGTCACATGGTGGGTGACTACGGCGTGCCTTCTTACCAGGGGCGGCTGAACGATCAGTGCCTGACGATTGCCGAGGCTCTGAAGCCGGCCGGCTATATGACTCTGGCGACAGGAAAATGGCATGTCGGATCGGACCGAGGTCACTGGCCGCTTGATCGAGGATTTGATCGTTACTTCGGAACTCCGTCCGGTGGCGGCTTCTATTTTAAAGAGGCGATTCAGTTTCGGAAACGGTTCGTGATTCTCGGCAACGAAGAGGTCGAGTTCCCCGACGATGGCTACGTCACGGATCTGTTTACCGAACATGCGATAAACTTCGTCGATGAAGTCGCAAAGGGAGATAAACCGTTCTTCCTCTATCTGGCACACATCGCGCCACACTGGCCGCTACAGGCCAGGCAGGAAGACATCGACAAATACAAAGGCCGGTACGACGAAGGCTGGGACGCGATCCGTGCGGCTCGTTACGAACGGCAGCTTAAGTCAGGCCTGATCGATCGTCAGTGGAAGATCAGCCCTCGCCACAAAGATGCGAAACCGTGGTCCGAGATGTCCGACGAAAAGAAGGCCGACCTTTCTCATCGAATGTCAGTCTACGCCGCACAGATCGACTCGATCGATCAGAACGTCGGCCTTCTGACTACGAAGTTGAAAGAACTCGGCAAGTTCGAAAACACGATCATCATGTTTCTGTCAGACAACGGCTGCTCGGCCGAAGGCGGACCGGGAGGCTTCCGACGAGGCGACAAGACAAAACCGATCGGCACCGGAGCAACCTACGCCAGTGCGGGTCTGGAATGGGCAAATGTGTCCGACACGCCGTTTCAGAAGTTCAAGATGAGCACTCACGAAGGCGGCATCTCGACGCCGTTGATCGTCCACTGGCCAGGTGGATTGAAACGCCGTGGCGACTTTGAGCAAACCCCCGGCCACGTCGTGGATCTGATGCCAACCTGCCTGACTCTTGCCAAGGCTTCGTACCCGAAAGAAGCCAAAGGTAAAACACTGAAACCGCTCGCCGGCCGCAGTCTGGTGCCCGCATTGCGGGGCGAGCCGATCGACCGTGACGGCATTTTCTGGGAGCATCAGGGCAACAAAGCCGTCCGCGTCAGCGACTGGAAGCTTGTCAAATCACATCACAAACCGTGGCGATTATTCGACCTCGCGAACGACCGCACCGAGCTCAACGATGTAGCTGGTCAACACCCAAAGCGAGTCCGCGACCTGACCGCCAAATGGGATGCCTGGGCGAAAGAGAGCGGCGTCCTACCCTGGCCGATCAAAAAGAAAAAGCCGGCAACAACGACGAAGAAATAGTCGCTGTTCATAGATCACTCGGCGATTAACCATAAAGTCATGTGGCCACCGCATTTCACCTGATCGATTCGCATTTTTTACAGGCGGGCTCGATGATGGACGTAGGTCCTGGCCTGGAAGCGACGGCCAATCGACTGTGGACGACGCCGAATCGCCAACGTAGCGAACGGATTCGTGTTCATGGTAAGAAGGAACGGCATTCGCAGACGGCATTCGCAGACGGCATCCGGGACTGTAGCCGCCATCGCTATCTACGCATTGCGGGACATACTGACGCGTTAATTGTGGATGCCTTCTGCGGGCAAACATCACGTATCTGAGACCAAACTATGCGACTTTTTCAGAATTTCTCTTTATACGTTATGTGGATTGGGGTGTTGACTGTTTTGCACTCCGCGGACGCTGCACCGATCGCTGAACGGCCAGACATTCTGATGATTGTCGTCGACGATCTGCGGCCGATGCTGGGGTGTTATGGCGATGCTCGGATCCGAACACCGAATATTGATCGGCTTGCGCGGCATGGAGTTTTGTTTGAGCGGGCTTACTGCCAGTACGCGAAATGTGGAACTTCTCGACTTTCGTTGATGACAGGCTTGAGGCCGGATTCAATCGGTGTCTTCAGCAATCGTGACAAGGATGTGGTCAACTTCAGAAAACGGCGTCCGGATGCGGTTTCGATTTCGCGATGGCTGAAAGGCCGCGGGTATTACGCTCTGAGTTTTGGCAAGATCGATCACGATGGCTGGCACGTCGATGACGAGTGGTCAGTTCCAGCGGCACCCGGACGCGATGGTGAGATGCTTGAAGTTGTCGACAGTAAAGATGTGTCGAAGCCAACTTTGATTGCGGATCGAATCGCTTGTCCGGTTATGCAGAGCCCGGACGTGCCGGACGATCATCTCTTTGCCGGACGGATGACTCAGCAGGTGCTTGATAATCTGAGGAATCGCGACTCAACGCAGCCGATGTTTCTGGCGGTTGGCTACCGCAGGCCGCATTTGCCATTCGTCGCGCCGAAACGCTACTTCGATATGCACCACCCTGACGAAACATGGCTGGCGAGAAACCCGCTTGCTGCTGCCGGTTCTCCCGTGATGGCCTGGTTTAATTCCGATGGTTATGTCGGCACTGCCAGACGCGTCGGGCTGACGATGCCGAGTCCGCCGAATCGAGAGCAGGCGATCCAATGGAACGGTTACGAAATGCGAAGTTATCTGGGAGTGCCCAATCATGGCCAGATTGAGACTTCACTTCAGCTCAGATTATTGCAGGCTTACGCCGCGTGTGTGAGCTACGTGGATGCGCAAGTTGGTCGAATTCTCGATGAACTGGAGTCGACAAAAAAACTAAACAGTACCCTGATTGTTTTCTGCACTGATCACGGCTGGCATCTCGGTGAGCATTCTGCATGGGGCAAGATGACGAACTTCGAGATCGCGACTCGGGTGCCAATGATCATTGCAGGACCGGGCTTCGAAGCAGGACGGACACGCAAAATCGCAGAGTTGGTCGATCTCTATCCGACGATTTGCGATATGGCTGGTGTGGCAAAACCCGACCATCTTCAAGGAGAGAGTCTGATCCCGGCTCTTACAGAGCCAGAAGAATCAAACGACTCGATTGCTCTTTCGCAGTACGCGAGGTTCGGGACGAAATACACTGGCCGAGCATTGCGAACTGATCGATATCGCTTCGTCGTCTGGGACGCGAAGAAGGGTGGCGAGACCGTACATCGAGAACTTTACGATCACGATTCTGATCCGGACGAAACCGTAAACCTTGCCAGCAAAGAAGAGCACCGGGAACTCGTGCGGACTCTTGAGTCGCAGCTGCGGGAAGCGTTTCTGCGAAACGTAAAATAGTGGCAATTCAGCCGAAAGTCGGCGAGTGTGTCCGGTGGTGGAAGGTGCGACTTTCCCGCTGGTCCTGCTCGCCGACTTGTTCTAAGAGTGCCGGTAAGAACGCTACTTCAGAAAGAAGAACCGCTCAGCCTGGGCAACCGTTTTCTCGTCCAGTTTACGAAGGATGCCGACATACTTTTGCCCCTTCTTTGCGTGGTCAGGAAGGACTGTTTCTTTACCGCTGGTCACTTCATCAGGGACGTCTTTCGTGCTGACCAGCATGTAGCGGACGATGGCTCGCTTGATGGACGGGACGTTGAACGCGTCGCCCTGAGAACCGGCTCCTTCCCACTTCTGATCGCCGAATACTTCCTTCCAGACGGTCTGGAAAACATCTTTCTTCGAAGCGTCTTCGGTCTTTTCAGGTTTATCTTTCGAGGCGGTTTCTTCAGCCGGTGTTTCTTTCTCAGAGGCTGAGGCCAGGGCCTGAATGTAGAGCGCCATCAGGCGGTCCTGGACTTCCCAGTCTTTCCAGCGGGCCAGGTCGGCGATGACCAGATCGGCCAGTTCGGGACGATCGAGTAGAATCCTCATTGACGCCCGAAGTCGCGACTTTTCGATGCGGCCTTCGGAGTACTTCCACATGAATCTCAGAGCCTGCATCGCGGCGTAAGTTTCACTGAACGGAACGTCTCGGTTCTTCAGTTTGTGCTCATCAAGAACTGACAGGCCTTTTTCACCGGTCAGCAGAAGATAACCAGACATCAGTCCATCGATGCCCAGGCGGAAATCTTCGGTTTTCTCAAGGATCTTCTTCTTGAGGGTTTTCGCGTCTTCGTCTGTTCCAGAGAGTCCGATGAGTAGCCCGTAGAGGCCCATCCGAGTTGCCGGGGTATCTTTGCTGGTGATCCAGCTTCGGATTTTTTCACGTGGCAGCTTTTCTGAGAGCTGGGTAATGTCTGCGTAGGGGGCGTTGGCGAACTCCCCGTAAGCATCGTTCGAGATCATCTGGTCCGGGTATTCGAGAAACTTCACGTAATACGCGAGCCGCTTAGCTGTCGGCATTTCCGGAGACGGTGCCTGGGCCACGTAGTTGAACGAAGTTTCCGTGACTTCCAGGGGGCTCGCCCATTCGATCGTCGTACCTTTGCTGCCGACGAGCAGAAACAGGTCTCCGACTTTGCTTTCGCGATAGCGAGGCAGCGTCACTCGGCCTTCGACCTTCAGTTCGTTCTTATGATTGCGAACGATCTGCCGGATCTCGTAGACCGTTTCACCGGCTGTTTTGTCAGTCGCCTTCTTGCCGCCGACCCATTGCACCAGTACAGCGGCGTCGGCCTGAGCCATTTGCTCGGCGAGCGTCAGGGACGGCGCAGAACAGAACGGGCAACACCGGGCGGTTGAGACGGCCACGGTCGTCATTAAAAATGCTACGGTTGCAATTGCGGCTGAGGATTTGCATGCGCTGAGCATGATGGTGTCTCTTTCGGTAGTTGTCCGTGCGTTACCGGCAGCGTTGCAGCGGAAGGATTTTCTCGGGGATGAGCAGGTTTAGATTATCGGTCAATCACGACCGCGTCGTCCATCGAGTACAGCTCACCAGGGACGATCGAGTCGCCAATGTGGAAGACGCCGACTACGTCGAACGGTCGATTCTGTATGTAATCAGTCGTTTCGCCTCTCCGCATGAAGACGTCGACGAGGTCGTACACCAGCGGGTTTCGGCCAAAGCAACAAATCTGATTGTCGCGTGCCAGGGTGAAAACCGGGATGTCCTCTTCTTCGAACGGAGGGAACATGAAGCCTCGAACACGGATCCGCTTCCCATCAAGATCCTTCAGCCACTTCGGCATTCGGGAAGGTGCGTCTTCCGTCACCGGTTCCATGTTGAGGACTTTGAGCAGGTCGAAGTCGTCAAAACTGACACGCAAGGCTTTCTTGTCACCTTTGCCTTCGGCTTTGAATTTCTTGTCGGGGATCAGCAGCGTTACGACGCGAGGCTGCTTTTTTTCCACAACCTTCACCTCGGGGGACGCCGTTTCAGGATCTGAGCCACCGGATTTTGCCGTCGGCGAGCCTGACTCTTCTGCTGGCGTACCAGCAGAGCCATCATTTTCCGCGATGGTTTTCTCGGCAGACTCTTCTGCAGGTGTTTCGACCGAAACGGGCTCGCTTGCTGGATCGTCTTGTGCAGCCGTCAGAGAATCCGAGGCAGCAGCACCGTCCGCGTTGACATGGTCAGTTGGTTGTCCAGCGAGAGCAACTTCTCCCGGTGACGCGGCGGGTGCCTCTGAATCGGGATTGCCAGACGCGATGTCGGTATTCGGGATGGATGCTTTGTCGGTATCAGCGTCGGCTGATGGCGAGGTCTCAGGCAGGTCAAGAATTTCCTCGTACTCGGCCGGGTCGACTCCCGTCCCGCAGCCTGTCAATGTCACCGCGAAGGACGCAGTCGATAAAACTAACACGACCGCCCAACTCAGCTCAAATCCAACCGGCCATCCATTCCGAACAGGCGTCTGCATCATGGCTTAGTACAACTTTCTGGCAGCCTCAACGAGTGAGGCATCGATCTTGTATGCCGGCTTCAATTCACCAGCTCGTCGAAGGTCCGGAGCGAGCGCAAAATTTCCAGCCACAGCGACCAGACCATCATAAAAAGTGGCAGGTGGCACTCCATCCGGAATATTGATAAAGATCATATCGGTCAGAGCGGGCTTCCCACCAAAGCAGCACTCGCCGCTGTCTTTACAAAGGATGAATTGCCGCAGCCCTTCGGCACGCCCGTCGGGGTACATATATCCTTTAAGAAAGAGCTTCTTACCGTCAAGAGGCTTGACCTCCGGGTGGAAATCTTTTCGACCGTCAATCTCCGAAAATCCTTTTTTCGAGATGTCCGTCACGAAGCTGACTCGCTTATACCCCTCAGGAACTTCCGTCGCATAAACATAGGCGTGAAATGCCGATCCGCCACACAGGCACAGAGCGCACAGCACCAGGCCGCCTCGGACCAGCCAGTTCCCGCTGAATGCACCGTCGGAGCGAGAGATCTGTCGTTTCGCCAGGATTCCCAGCACGATACCGAACAGAGCGAACGGCAAGGCGAATTCCGTGATCAGTGCCAGAAGGGAGATCACCCCCAGAACGGCAGTTACCGCGGCCAGCGGCGGCACCGGACGGTAGTCAAATTCGTTACTGACCCGATTGGTTTCTGCTGGCATTTGTTCAACTGTCTGTGACATCAGAGAATCCTCGACGCATCAATTTTGAAGACTCGAAATAAGAACGCGGAGCTGCAAAAGCAATTCGCTCGACAGCCAGAATGGGCGTCGTTTGAATGCGAAATTGGATACGAAACGGGCTAATCCGCGACGATACGTCCGAAAAGATAGTATCACGGGAAGAATCCTTTTCGACAGCGAAACAGCAGTTCCAGGCAATTACGCTGTGTACCACTGACGGGCCGTGCCGGTCAGACGGTCCAGAACAGGCAGTTGAAGTTCGCCTGGATGCCTTCCAGCCGAGGTTCGCAACTGATCGCCTGGGTTCAAAACTCGATTATTCAAACGGTGATCAACTGCTTCATTTCTCGAACTGCAGGTTCCAGGCCCACAAGCACGGCTCGAGCGATGATGCTGTGCCCGATGTTCAGCTCGCAGGTTTCCGCAATCCGGGCAACTGGAATGACGTTGCGGTAGGTCAGACCGTGGCCCATGTGGAGCAGCAGACCGGCTTCGCGAGCTGCTTTTCCGGCTGCATCAAGCTTTCGCAGTTCGTTCAGCTGGGCCATGTCAGAAGTTGCATCGGCGTAGCAACCGGTGTGAAGCTCAATGGCTGACACGCCGAGTTCTCGCGAAGCCTCGATCTGATCCGCCTCCGGATCAATGAACAGGCTGATTTCGATACCAGCATCCTGAAGCTGTTTCACAACGTCGCCGACGCGTTCGCGATTGCGGATCACATCGAGGCCGCCTTCAGTCGTAATTTCCTGCCGTTTCTCCGGCACGAGAGTGACCTGTTCGGGCTTCGTCTTCAGAGCGATCTGGACGATCTCTGCGGCGGTTGCCATTTCAAGGTTCAGCTTTACCTGCACGGTGTCGCGCAGCACTCGGACATCGCGATCCTGAATGTGGCGACGGTCTTCACGAAGATGAATCGTGATGCCGTCAGCACCGCCGAGTTCTGCAAGTGATGCTGCCCAGACTGGATCGGGCTCAACCGTCTGCCGAGCCTGACGAATGGTGGCGACGTGGTCGATGTTTACACCGAGGCGAGGCATGACAATCACATGATTCAAAAAGGAGAGCAAAACTTCGGAACGCTAAGAAGCACTTATCTACATGCTAATCAAAAGAATGAATTAGTGGAGACCAGCGTTTAGATAGTGTTCCTGATTCATGGCGATACGAGGAATTCTCAGCAGTCGATTTCTATGAGATGTTTCGGAAACGCGGTCAGGACGTCGCAGCCGCTTTCCGTAATCACGATGTCGTCTTCAATTCTCATCCCGCCTGAGCCTTCAATGTAGACTCCCGGTTCGATGGTCCAGATCTGGCCGACCTCGATACTCTGATCGACTGTCGGGGAAAGCCGCCCGGTGTCGTGGACCAGTGCTCCCAGTCCGTGCCCGAGGCCATGACCGAAGTGTTGTGCAAGATCCTGCTCGTCGAGAATCTGTCGAGCCAGACCGTCGACGTCTTTTCCGTTCACTCCCGGCTTCATCGCTTCGACACATGCACATTGCGCTTTGAGAAGCTGTTCGTAAGTCTGACGTTGCCAGTCTGACGCAGGGCCGAGCACAACGGTTCGGGTGATGTCACTATTGTAGCCATCGACAGAGGCTCCAAGATCGAATGTGACCAGGTCGCCTTTTTCGAGCAACTTGTCACTGGGGTTGCCATGAGGCCGAGCCGTTCGATGCCCACTGATCATGATCGGGTCAAACGCGGACGTCGCAGAATGCTCTCGCAGGAAGTCTTCGAAAGCCCAGAATAGCTGCAGTTCCGAAACGCCCGGCCGAGCGATCGTCAGCAACATCTCAAGAGCCTTGTCTGAGATGCTGCAACAGTGTCGAACTTTGGCAACTTCCCCGGCTGACTTAATCATCCGCAGATCGTCGATCGGGTCGTCTGCCGGAAGCAGTTCGACCGTAGCCAGCGACTTACGCCACTTCTCAAGTGTCCCGACCGTGACGTGATTTCGATCAAACGCCAGTTTTGAAACGCCCAGCCTCGCGATGTGTTCCGCGAGAAATTCTTCAGCCTTCTGAGGACTTCTGAACGAGTCGACGGGGATGTCGCGGCACTGCTCTGCCACCTGGATTGTGTAACGGCTATCGGTTAGCAGAACGCCCGAATCACGAGTCACAACGGCCAGCCCAAAGCTGCCGCTGAAACCAGTTAACCAGTAGATCGCGGGCAGGTTGCTGATCACCACGGCCTGGATGTCGCGTTCGGTTAACGCCGCTTGCAATCGTTCAACGTTTGTCATGTTCGCACTATCACCGTTGCTTGAGGTGGGGATTCATTCTGTGCCATCGACGCGTCCTTCTTCATCGCAAATATGGACAAATCCAATTAGCAGGTGTGCTGCTTTTGCTGACCTGAATTGTCAGCTCTACAGGATAATGATCGCCCCAGCTTGCGGCGAGAGTGTAGCGTCCAACTTGCTGCGGCGATGGCCAGCAGTCATCAAAAATGGAAACCAAAACAGACTTCAATCTATGAAAATTGATGGTTGGTGTGTTTGTGCCGGACGTGTTGGGATTTCTAAAACTGATCAATCACGAAACGCCATTTTCATATTAAGGGCAATTCGGAAACATCATGAGGACTGTTGTTTAATGAGAGATTCAGCTTTCAAATACGAACACAGTTGATAGACTTATCGACTTAATTCAAGTGCATTCATGTGAGTGTACGCGTTTGTGGCTTTGCCGTCGTACGATTACAAATGTGTCGGAACCAGATTGAAAATCGGGCGACTTCGCTCAGGTGTCTGGATTTGTAATCGACTGGTGAAGTTAGCATCTCCATTTTTCTTGGAGCGGTGGTTTTCCACCGAAGGGGGTGACAGATGTCAGACAAAAAGCTGGCAGAAGCTGCAGAGCAGATTGCAGCAGAAGAAGCCGAAAAGGCTGCCGCGCCTAAGCCAGAAAAGCCAAAGCGAACGATTCACTGGGATGACGAGTTGATGACGACTCGGCAGCTTATGGAATTTCTCAGCCTGTCGCGGACAAAGATTTGGGAGCTGGTCAACAAGGAGCAGCTGCCAGCGTTCAAGATTGGCGGCGACTATCGCTACCGCCGAACCGAAGTCATCGAATGGCTGGAAAAGTATCGCGTCAAACGTGGATAACTGAACTTGCGAAGACTTCTGCAATACACATGAAAAGAAGCGACACAGACAACTTGCCTGAGTCGCCTTTTCTTTTATGAAGAGCTCCTGCCACACACCGAATCAGAATCAGGCTACGCGAGCACGTCTTTAATAACGTGACCGTGGACGTCGGTCAGGCGGCGTTCGAGGCCGTTGTGGTAAAAAGTCAGGCGTTCGTGGTCGAGTCCTGATAGATGCAGAATCGTCGCGTGGAAGTCGTAGACGGTCGTGACGTTTTCAAGAGCCTTGTAGCCGAATTCGTCGGTTGCTCCATAGCTGAACGGTGCTTTGACACCCGCTCCTGCCAACCAGGCAGTGAATCCTGATGGGTTGTGGTCTCGACCGCTGGCTCCCTTTTGGAAAGTTGGCATGCGGCCGAATTCGGTACACCACACGACAAGCGTGTCTTTTAAAAGCCCGCGCTGTTTCAGATCCTTCAGCAGCGCCGCGGTTGGCTGGTCGAGAACCTGACCGTGCTTCTTGTACTGCGGTTCGAGAGACTTGTGCCCGTCCCAGTTGCTGACGCCTTCTCCCCCCGTTTGGTAAGCGCCGTTGAAGAGCTGCACGAATCGCACGCCTTTCTCGACAAGCTTTCTAGCAAGCATGCAATTCTTCGCGTAGGCAGCCTTCAGTGGATTCTCGGTGTCGTCTGCTCCGTACATCTTCACAATGTGGTCTGGCTCGGACGACAGGTCGCTGACTTCGGGAACGCTTAGCTGCATTCGTGCCGCGAGTTCGTAACTCGAAATCCTTGCGGCAAGTTCCGTGTCACCAGGGAACCGTTTGAGGTGTGACCGATTCAGACGTTGCAGGAAGCCCCTCGTCTTGCGATCCGTGCTGGCTGATAGCCCGGTCGGTCGGTCGAGGTTTCGAATTGGTTTCGAGGCGTTGAAGTCCGTTCCCTGGAACGCTGCCGGGAGAAAGCCTGGCCCCCAGTTGTTAACGCTCGATTGCGGAGTGCCTCGAGGATCCGGAATCGCAACGTATGCGGGGAGTTCTTCGCTTTCGCTGCCGAGTGCCCAGGTCAGCCACGCTCCCATACTCGGAAACCCGTCGAGCGTCGCACCGGTCGACATGAAGTTCTCGCCAGGGCCGTGCGTATTTGTCTTGCTGGTCAGCGCGTGGAAGAAGCACATGTCATCCGCGAGGTTGCCCAGTTGCGGCACGAGATCGGAAACCATTTTTCCGCTCTCGCCACGCGGTCGAAATTCCCAGGGACTCTTTGTCAGGTTGCCTTGCTCACCCTGAAACGTGATCAGTCCATCGGCACCAGGCATCGATTGACCATGTCGAGCGATCAACTCGGGCTTGTAATCAAAAGTGTCGAGATGACTGCAGGCTCCAGAGCAGAAGATGACGACAACGTTCTTTGCTCGCGCCGTGAAGTGCGCATCCCGCGCGGCGAATGGCCGGGAAGGATCGATCTTTGGTCGACTCGGTGCCTTGCCACTGTCCGTCACACGTGAATTGGCCGTCGCACGTGAATTGGCCGTCGATGATTCGGCTACGGAAGCTTGCCCACTCAGCAGCTCATCGCCAGCCAGCAGGCTGGCCAGCGCGATGCCGCTGAGTCCTCGCGACATGTCGTCCATGAAACCACGCCGGTTTACGGAGGCTGACAATTCTCGATCAGACTTTGTGTTCATGGCATCAACACCCTGCGCGTTCCGAAAAACGATCTCGAAGTTAGTCGCTTTGGCAAATAGCTCGATTGAGTTTTCGAGCCGACCGTGAATCTACCAGAAGTTGACCGGGATGAGGATGGTCTGATCGATTTTTGGATTCTTCGAGAGTTGATCGGCACTTCATCTGACATTCACAGTCTGCCATCAAAGTTCGCTGCATAACAGACAGACGAGTCAGGATGCTTGCTCTTAAAGCAATTTTACCGAGGCGAATTTTACCACGGCGGCGGGCGTGGGAGACGCGACTCAATTCTGTGAGTTCACGCGGAGTTAACAGCCGACACATTCCATCCTGGCTTTCGCAAAATACGTTTCCGCACATATCGAGATCACGACCTGCTCGATGGCAAAGGTGAAGACGAAGCGTCAGCAAGAATCGCCGCCTGATACGACCAGAAAGGAGGTGCGTCTACCCAAACGTCAAAGCTTACTCACTCGCAAGTACGCCCACTTTGCTGATGAGACATCACTTCTAAATTGCTGAATACGATTCCCGCAAAATTCTATTTTTACAAACACATACGAAGGACTCAGAAGAATGAAAAAGTTTACTGAATATCCTGCTGTGAATCGTGAAGCCCGCCGTGGTTTCACCTTGATCGAGCTGCTCGTGGTGATCGCCATCATCGCGATTCTGGCGGCTCTGCTGTTGCCCGCTGTTCAGGCTGCTCGTGAAGCAGCTCGCAGAACGCAATGCAAGAGTAACTTGAAACAGATTGGTCTCGCATTGAACGTGCACGCCGACAAGGATTCCGCCGGACGTTTCTGCACTGGAGCATTTGACCTAAATCGGGACGGTTCTCCTGACCGCTATGGTTGGGTTGCAGACATGATTTCGCTCGGAGCCGGTTTTCCAAATGACCTTCGCTGTCCGACGAATGAGCTTCGAGGAACGGAAAAACTCAACGACTTCATTGGTCTGACTCCCACCTCTGGCACGGGCAAAATGCCGACTGAGCGCGCAGGGAATTACGGTCCATGGTTCAGTCAGATTTGGAATCAGGGCACACCAATCAGCGGAACGCCCAAGGTTACCGGTGCCGCTCGCACGGCGGTGGTCGCTGACATGGTGAAAAACGGATACAATACGAACTACGCGTCCAGTTGGTTCATGGTTCGAGGTCAGGCAAGAATTCAGGCGACAGCTAACATCAGTGCCGGAGCATTCATTGATGCCAGTTCAGGGTTCAAAGAATACCAGGATACGCTCGGCCCTCTGACTATCCGTCAAATGACCGCCGGAGACATCCCATCGAGCAATATACCAATGCTGGGCGATGCTGCTCCTGGCGACGCCGACGAAGCCTTCTTAACTGACACACTGCTCGGGACCGATCTGGCTGCCGGTTCGCGTCTTGCCGAAGCCTTCAACGACGGACCTGCCTATTGGGATGCAACCAGCGAAGCAGTCGTTCTGGTCAAGTCGTCGCGAACTTCACTGGGCACTAGTGGAGAGGGCCTGCCTGTCGACGCAACTCTGATTAACACGGCAGGTGGCCAGGTCTGGCCTGACACTGGCGCAATTGAGACAAGTGCTGCTTCACTGGCTCGCGCCAGGGCAGCTTCAGGACTGACAAATGCTGCCAGCATGGTTCTACAGGACACTCGTGACTGGGCTGCTGTTCATGCCGGCCAGTTGAACCTCCTGATGGCCGATGGAAGCGTCAAGTCGGTCACTGACTTGAATGGCGACGGATTTCTGAATCCTGGTTTCCCTGTCGGCGGTGGAACGAAAACAACAGCAGAACTCGCAGCAACTGTTGGTTACACCGACGGTACTGTTGAGATGTCGTCATTCGAGGTCTTCAATGGCATTATGTTGAACGGCACCTCTGCTACTAAAGGTGCTTTCGAGGACTAGTTGATCGCAGGCGGTAAACGGGTCCATCCGGCAGTCTTTGGATGAGTTCAGTCCGAGCCGCTCATCGCGAGCGGCTCGGTTTTTTTGTTGCTGGAAACTCATTCCGCCCAACCGGCAGAAACGAAACGTTCAGAACCGTTTTGCTTGCAGCGTTACTGTCCGGCTGTCCAGACAATATACACATCTGCTTCACGGGGAGTTAACCAGAGCAGACTAATCTTCTGCTCTCTGTTGAACATGCTGCTTGATACAGCGGCTTCCATTTCGAGCCCGTCCATTTCGTGCCCGAATTAACGGACTCTCTGCAATGCCGAATAAACAATCCTGTCAGAATTGTGGTTCACCTCTAAAGCCAGCAATGCTGAAATGTATGACGTGTGGCACGCGATTGAACCTCAGGCCGGCAAGTACGCTCAAACGTTCAATGAAGTCTTTGGCCGGCGGTCAGAGTAGCAGGCCAAACAAGGAATCTGTGACTGCAACTTTACCGCGTCAGCCAGTTGAAACGAGGCTGACCTCGTCAACGACAACTCATTCACGTGACGACATGGAACGAGGCATCCGAAACAATCAGAGCAAGGGTCAGATTGGCGCCCATGCGACGACATCTTTGACTGATCGGAGCAACACAAAGTCCACGCATTTTCCTGCGCCGAATGTGAACAATGGAACCGTTTCAGCAAACGCTGATGCAAGCCCAACTTCTCGAATCTGTGAATGCCCCTGCGGAGTGAGATTCCGGTATCCGCCGCACATGGCCGGAATGCGAAGACGCTGCAGAAAGTGTCGGCAACCCCTTATTCTGCCTGCCGATGAGCGTAGTTGTGACGTTGCAAAAGCGGCGTCAGCTATAGACATGCATGACGTCTTAAAAGATTCGATCCAGGCTGCTGTACTGCGAGTGTCTGCTTCGAAGTCTAATATTCAGGCCGCATTACGAAAAACACTCTCCACAAAACACTTGAACGAGCTCACGACCATGTTGGAGTGCGCAGATTCAACACTTCAATCCGGCGTCGATCGTCGTCGACTTGCAATCCTTCAGCTCGGCCGATCACGCGATTGCCGGGCGTTCAAATTGATCGAACCTTTCGCGGCAGATGCGTGGAAGGTTATTCGCCAGGCCGTTGCGTCTGCGGCGGGCGACCTGGGTGGACAGGAGGGCTTGCGACTGGCGTTACGGTTACTTGGTGACAGCGACTCAGATGTCGTCCGTGTGTCGATTGCCGCTCTGAAGAAAGTGGCTGATCCGGTCGCAATCCGGCCGCTTATGATGGTGGGTGTACACGCACCACTATTGAAAGTGCAGACAGTAAATGCGATTCTCGCATTGGGCAGCAGCGCCGTCCCTGAACTCCTCGAAATTCTTGAATCGCGAATTCATCTGGGACACATCGACGCTGTCATCTTGCTCGGCAGAATTGGTGATAAGCGTGCGGTCCCTTCACTACTGATGACACTGAATCGTGCGGAAGACGGTTTACGTCCACGAGTTGTCGAAACACTTGGGATGCTCGGTGATCGGAGTGCGGTCGCGAAGATTGTTGAATCGCTCAGCGACTCAGACCAATCCGTGCAGCTTTGTGCCGTGAAAGCAGTCCAAAGAATCCCTGACCGGCGAGCCGTGAAACCACTCATTCTGATTCTTGGTCGAACAAAAAATGTAGAGTTGCGGCGTCAGTCTGTGATTGCACTCGCCGCAACTGAAAGTGAAAAGAGTATCCCCATTCTGAAAAACCTGCTGCCTGAGGCGGACACTGCATTAAAAAAAGCGATTGCTGACGGACTCGGCCGAGTTCGATCTGTCGATGCTGCTGAAACACTTGTGTCCATGCTTGACGATGATAGCCTGGCCGTAATCTCAAAAGCGTTAGTTGGACTTCGAAAGAATCCACTTGCTGCCAAAGTTCCCGAGCTGGTTCTGCTATGTGACCATCAAGAGGCAAGTATCCGTCGTCATGCTTTGGAAGCGCTAGCCAGCTCCGGAAATAGTGAATCCAGCGAGGTCCTCAAACAAAAACTGCTCAGCGACTCATCCACCGACGTTCGCGCTGCCGCTGCCCGAGCTTGCGGCAAGTCTGGTGACAAGCAATTTTTTCCGGCACTGGAAAAAGCCTTACAGGATGAACCGACTGTGCGATGTGCATCGCTCGCTTCCCTGGCAAGTCTTGGCGAACGCTCATCCATTCCGGCATTGATCGCACATTTGAAGGATCCCGTTCCACAGGTTCGGTATCGCGCCGTGGAAGGACTGGGCAGGCTCGAGGCAATCAAAGCGGTGCACGTAATTGAGGAGTTATTGAACGACACGGACGAGATGGTCCGAACTGGTGCGGCGACGGCTTTGCAGTCACTGGGCGTCAAAACTAATTCCGTGTCCTTGTCCAGTAAAGTTGCTGGACTGGCCTCCTTTTGGGTTCCAGACAGCATTGCGGCGGTGATCCCTGCAAATGCAAAGTCTGTCAGCAGTGTCCTGCTGATTACCGTTTGCGTGGCAAGCTGGTTTCTGGTTCCTGGAGCGGGAGCAAGCATTGACAATTCGATCGCCCTCGCCAGGGCGAGGCCACTGCTTCAGGCAGGCTGGTTATCGGGCGAAACCGACATCATCCTGATCCGAGATGGTTCGCAATCTGACATTTGGAACGCCACGACAGGCGACTTTAAGGACAAGGTGAACGTTCCGATCATGACCGATTGTGGTTCCAATTTCGGCTTGATAACCAGACAGGGAAACACACTCGTCCCGTGGGTGCCAGATGGGTATCAGTCAGATTCTCGACTTGTAAAATTACCATTAACTGACAACTTCGCGATGTCTGGCGACGGAAAATTTGCGACATACCTCGATACGGACCGCCGAGTTTGGATTTGGGATACGATCGAGGGGAAAAACATCTCCGATATAAATCTCAATCCAGAGCCACTTCCAGTCTTGAGTTCTGACGGAAGCATTGTTGCTGGAGCCGACGGTGAGGGAAACATCGTCCTGGTCAGTCTCAGTACCGGAAAACGAATCGGCAAGTTCGGGGCATTGGGAAACTGCAACTCGCAAGAAAACGGCGTGTTCAAGAAGCTGCTGTTCAGCTCAAGCGGTAACAGCCTGGCCGTGCTTCGAATTAATCATATCATTGTCGGCACAGTTTCCGGGGACGATCTCTTGACTGTCGAATTCCGCAAGAGGATTGATCCTTCACTGGCACAGTTTCCGAATCCGTCTGAAATCTTCTCGGCCTGTGAATCCACCATTGTTCGATTCAATCCGACGACCGGAGTATTTAAGCAGTGGCCTGTTTGCGCCCGCCAGCTCTCAATTAACAGTTTCGCCATTTCCGCTGATGGCGCAATGGCTGCAGTGTCTGCCGAAGGAAAAAAGTCTGGCTGGGTCGTCAATCTTGAGGATGGTTCCTCACGCGAGCTGAGTCCACTCAATTGGCCTGCTGAATAATCGAGCCGGAAATTCATTTCAGGCAACGACCGAGATTCACACAGGTGCCAACGAAAAAAGGCAGCACAACCAAACGAAGTTTCCTTCCTGGAATTGTGCTGCCGTGATCCAACTTCTGGCAGAAAATGCCAGCTGATTGCTTATACGTCGGCGGCTTTCGGGCAAACGTATTCGCCTCGGTATTCGCGGCTGCACAGTGCGGTTGCTTCTTTTGATTCGGGGAAGATTTCCTTTTCCGGATCAAACTTCAGCAGAGGGCCAAGTGACATCGGGTACCTGGCCAGGTCGTGGTTGTTGTCCTTCAGATGCTGGACTGTTCGATCGAACGTTTTGCCGTTGTCATCGAGGCTGCGAATACCAAGCACGGCTTCACGAGCTTCGCTGACCGAGACTTTGTTGCCTTCACCCATGTAGTAGGAAATGTTGCCCAGATGGCTCATGCCTGCTGACAGGTGACCTTCTCGAACGTCGGCGTTGAGGTCAGACACTTCGCGGCTCTTAACTGCGTCGATGAAGTTTCCGAAGTGGTTGCCACCACCTTTGAACTCCTTGATTTTCTTCATGTCTTTGTCGTAGGCGATGCAGTGCGAGTACGTCTTCTGAACGAGGTATCCCTCGCTGCCGTAGAAGACGACGCCGATCTTGTTGCCTTTGACCGAGCCGAATAGCTTATTCAACTCTTCGTCGGCTGAGTTGTCGACACTCAGGCCTCGAGTTTCAAAGACGATCGACTTGTCACCGTAGTCGTAAACGGTGACTTCGGTGTTGGCTGTGTCTCCGGCGTCAACGTAGCCTGGGTCCTTGCGTTCAGCCTGATAGCCGAGCCGTCCGCCGTAGCTCATGATGGTCATTGGATGAGCATCGATGCCCAGGCCCCAGCGAGCGATATCGGTCTGGTGCGGCCCCTGGTTACCGAGGTCACCATTCCCGTACGCCCTTTGCCAATGCCAGTCGTAATGGAACCGGCCTCGGGTCAGCTTTGGGTCGGTGTACTGAGCTGGACCGCTCCAGAGGTCGAAATCAACTTCGGAAGGAATCTGGTAATCACCGAGTGCCCCGATGGATTTCCGACGTTTGTAGCACAGCCCGCGGGCAAAACTGA
Organism: uncultured Planctomyces sp.; assembly: GCA_937904325.1. Lineage (GTDB taxonomy): Bacteria > Planctomycetota > Planctomycetia > Planctomycetales > Planctomycetaceae > JABMPE01. Next base: position 19,295 of record CALGTK010000276.1, on the reverse strand, counting down.
CGTCGCCGATTCCACCTTCGTTCAGAAACTTGAAAGCATCGTGCAGCGCAGAACTTGACCGGCTTTGCGTTCCAACCTGGCAGATGCGTTCGTACTTGCGAGCGGCGGCGATCAATGCCGATCCTTCAGCGATGTTGTGGCAGACGGGTTTTTCGATGTACGCGTCCTTGCCGGCCTGCATTGCCCACACGCCGCACAACGCATGCCAGTGGTTGGGGGTTGCCGTGCTGATCGCATCGACGGACTTGTCAGCGAAGGCTTCCCGCATGTCTCGATAGACGTTCGGGCGAGTTCCCTGTTTGTCTTCGATCTGCTTCGCTCGCTCGGCGGATTTCTTCTCGTCGACTTCAACGATCGCCGTAATGTGTGTTCTAGGGTCGCCCAACCAGCCACCAATGTGACTTCCGCCGCGACCGCCGCAACCGACAACGGCCATCCCAATTTTATCGTTGGCACCCTGGGCGCGGAGAATTCCAGGAGCTGCTGAAATTGCTCCGGCAGCGGCCAGAGACTGGCCGACAAAACTTCGACGTGTGAATTTGCTCATGAGAAGGTTTCCTTGGTTGGCGATAGTCAACATGGCGAATGCCCGGTCTGCGCGTTGCACCAGGCGGCAGGCTCGCTCGAGGCGGGAATCTAATAGTGTAGGTGTACGCGGTAAGCTGCTTCTGATTCAACTCAACCGGGTCGGTCAAGCCGTGAAATCGCCGGCGGTCTCGCCAGACCAGACAAAATGTCGAGGAACGCTAATCTTCGCTGATAGACACTGCCTCAGGCAGTTCGCTCAACGCCGAGGCCTCACAGTGAGTTGAGTTCCTTTCTTCCGGGCTGGTGATTTCCGAACTTCACGCGGCACACTGATAACTTTCAAGAGAAAATTAAACTTTCAATGGATGAGCATTTTCAACGGCTGGCTGATTGGATCGATCTGGAGTCAGTAGCTGAGGCCGAACGACTTAATGAGCGGCGGCAGCGGCAGAAAGGTCCTGACGCGGAGAAATCGGGGGAAACTCTGCTGGATCTTGTCGTAACCGATGAGGATGCCGGACTGGGCGGGCGATACCTCATCACGCTTGTGAAGCGAAACCGAACGTTGCAGTTGCCGTGGAATCGGCTGCGTGTCGGATCGCCCGTCATTTTGACGCCGAATGATGATTTGTCCGGTGATGCCTGCCAGGGAGTCGTGACCTCGATCAGTCGTAAGTCGATTCAGGTTGCGGTGAACGACTATCCGGATGCCGAACGCCTGCGGATCGACCTTTCGCCCGACGAGATCACTCGAAAACGAATGCTGAACGCGCTCAAACGTGCTCAGGATGCGCGCGGCCGGACGAAAGAACTGCGCGACATCCTGCTTGGACAACGGGAACTGTCTTTTAAGAATCAGGAAGATTGCCAGTTCAACACCGAGTTGAATGAGTCGCAACAGGCGGCAATCCGATTTGCATTGTCGGCATCCGATGTGGCGATCATTCATGGCCCGCCTGGAACCGGAAAAACGACAACCATCGTCGAGCTGATCTGCCAGGCAATTTCTAAAAGGCAGAAAGTTCTGGCTTGCGCACCAAGTAACACAGCAGTCGATAATCTGCTTGAGAAGCTGGTTGATGCTGGCCAGAAGGCTGTGCGGCTGGGACACCCGGCACGCGTTAGCGAGCGACTGCACGAGCACACGCTTGATGCTCAAGTTGCACGTCACGAATTGACCGACCTGATTCGCGAAATGCGGCGTGAGGCGGAGAATCTGTTTCGACAGGCGGGCAAGTTCACTCGTGCGAAACCCGTTCACGGTGCAAAACGGGAAATGCGGCAGGACGCGAAGCGGTTGAAAGCTGACGTGCGAATGCTGGAGCAACAGGCGATTGATTCGATCATCGACAACGCAAACGTTGTTTGTGCTACGACGACGCTTGACGAGTCACTACTGGGTGATCGACGTTTCGACCTCGTCGTGATCGACGAAGCGTGCCAGAGCACAGAACCCGGATGCTGGATGCCGGTTTTGCGTGCTGATCGACTGGTCCTGGCCGGTGACCACTGCCAGCTTCCACCAACCGTTCTTTCGAAACAGGCGGCAAAGGATGGGCTTGCAGTCAGCTTGCTGGAGCGACTGGTCGGCGTTTACGGAGATCGAGTGACGCGACGGCTCAACATGCAGTATCGGATGCACGATCAGATCATGAACTTTTCCTCGGAGCAGTTTTACGACGGAACTCTGCAGTCGCATGGTTCTGTCAGTGGTCACGTTCTGACCGACCTGGATTATGTCGATGAGCAACTCGTGACGATCGAACCGGTCACCTTTATCGATTCGGCCGGTGCAGGCTGGGACGAAGAACTCGAACCCGACGGGCTCAGCAAGCGAAACATCCAGGAAGCAGAGCTCGTTCTTCGCAAGATTACAGAGTTGCAGGATGCGGGGTTACGAGGACGGGACATCGCGGTCATCGCTCCATACGCTGCACAGGTTCGATGGCTGCGGCAAAACTCGCCGGATGAACGCGTCGAGATCGACACGGTCGACGGGTTTCAGGGACGAGAGAAAGAAGCGGTGATCATCTCACTCGTTCGTTCGAACCCGGAAGGCGAAATCGGATTCCTTGCTGATGCACGACGGATGAACGTTGCGCTGACTCGCGCCCGCCGAAAGCTCATCGTCATCGGCGACAGCGCGACAGTTGGCGGCAACGATTTCTTCGCGAAGATGATCGAATATTTCGAGTTTATCGGGGCGTACCACACGGTCTGGGAAGAGCGCATCTGAAGACGTCCACAACGACTTGTGTACAAACCGACAGGGCTCAACTGCGGCCAAGTCGGCGCACAACGCGACCCGGGGTTGATTTCTTGAATTCAGAAGACGGCTGCAGACTGTTACGTCGCAGGTCCCAGGATGGTCGACATGGCGCGTCCACTCTCCATTCGTGGCGGCTGCTCGACGACAATTTCGCCTTCCAGCATATCGATGAACTGCTGAAGCAATTCACGGCCTCGATCATGGTGAGCATTTTCACGCCCTCGGAACAGAACGTTGACCTTTACCTTGTCGTTCTTGGCAAGAAACTGTCGAGCCTTCCGAACCTTCACTTCGACGTCGTGCTGGCCCGTTTTCGCTCGCATACGGATCTGCTTAACCTGAACGGAGTGCTGTTTGGCACCGCTCTTAAGCTTCTTCTGCTTCTCGTACTGAGACTTCCCGAAGTCCATGATTCGGCAAACCGGCGGACGAACCCCCGGGCTCACTTCGACAAGATCCAACCCGGCATCAATCGCGAGTTCCCTGGCTTTGTGAGTCTCCATTTCGCCAAGCATTTCGCCATCCTGATCGACGACGCGGATAGGCGTGATCCGAATTCCATCATTCATCCGTGGCAGATTTGTCTGCACGGGCTGAGCAAACTGAGGTCTTCTGATTGTGGTTTCCTCCAGAAAAAATTGTCTGACACAGCCTTGGAAAAGAGTTTCAAACGTCAATTCATGTTTGAAATCTGTCGCAACGCGTGCGGTGGCGGATGCGTCATTCGGTAAGCTTCAGTCGCCAGACCAGTGATGGTAAGCGACTATGTGAAGTATAAGTTTTACGCTTGCAAAATATGTTCTGCAAGTAACTTACGGCGAAAATCGGTCTCGGCCTACCGCAGCGCTGTTCGTCGCTTTGATTGGAGATGATTCTCGACGAAACCCGTCTTCATCCAAATAATCGGCACGCCTTGACGATCAAAGCCATTTTTTCCGTTGCATGTAGGCAATCAGGCCGATCACCGTCGAACCCGCAACAACCCAGAATGTCAGGTATCCGTACTTCCAGTCAAGCTCCGGCATCACTCGGAAATTCATCCCGTAAACTCCTGCGATGAACGTGAGCGGCAGAAACAAAGTTCCAACCACGGTCAAACGTGAAAGCAGTGCGTTCGTCCGGTGGGTGGTAATCCCCATGTATAGATGCAGAGATTCAGACAGAATTTCACGCTCGGTCGTGACGTCGACGCTAAGCCGGTCCAGCAGTGCGGCTTTCTTTTCCAGATATGGCTGCGTCGTTTCGGGGATAAACGGTGACAACCGAGTCGCCAGATCGTGCAGCACCTCGCGTGAAGACACGATCACCTTGTAGAACTCAAGAATCGAACGAATCAGGCTGGCGACAACAGCGAAGATGCGATCGTCATTGTCCTCGTTAAAGAGTTCGGACTCAATTTCCTGAGTTTTCGTCGCCAGCAACTGGACCAGACTCGTGTAATTCTGCGCGAGATGATCGGCGAGTTCGAACAACAGAAATCCCGGTGAAAGTGCTATATTTCGGAAGTTTTCGCGGCACGAAATCAAGGTGCCGGCAACAAACGCGGCAGGTTTCTTGTGAACTGACAGCATGAATTTCTGGCCGAAGTAGATCGCTACCGGCGATTTAACGAACTGGTCATTTGCCAGGCTCGTGTCGATCAGTGTGAACTGGATGCAGTCTTTCTGAGCGATGAACCGAATCGTTCCAGGCGTTTGAGTTTCTTCATCGGTCACGCCGAAAAGATCAAGAAACTCTGCCTGCTTGGATACATCGTCTGCTGTCAGATTCACCCAGCAGAATTCGCCATTGTTTAGAGCGTCCGAAACCTCTTCCAGGCCGATTTCCCGGTCGACGCGGTTTTCAAAGTTGAAAGCGAGCGCAGAAGTCATCAAGCGAGCGTCCTCGGTTGGGATGTTCAGGCTGACATAATCTGAAAAACGGCCGTCGCGGCAGTGCCGACGGAGATTATATAGTAGTGGCATGATAGCAGGGTGTTCTCTGGAAGAATGCCAACCATGCAACCGTCCGTCTGTAACGAGCGTCGGGCTGATTTGACTCGACGGGGGGCGACGCAATTTCATAAGTATTGTGGCAGCTTGTCAGGAAATGTCTTCCGTGGCATTGAACTTGCTTGGCGATGAATGTGGTTCCGGGCTGAAATCGGAGAAATCGTCTGTTAGAGTGACGGACTCTTTTAGAAATTCTCGTTCAAATTCACGCTGCCATTGATTTTGCTTCCGATCGGGAATTCCCATCTCCACTCTTCGATCAACGAGCCGAATCGACGTTTTGACAGTTCCACAAGCCCATCTCGCATCAGGAAGCTCTTCCGATGAGCGTCTCGATTATCTCGTGTCCTTCGTGTAAATCTCTCATTTTGAGCGACACGATCCGATGTCCAACCTGTAAACATATTATGAAAGAAGAGCTCGCTGAAGACGTAGCTGCTGACCTGCCGGCGGTTGAACGGGCAACTGACGAAGTACCGTGTCCCGATTGCGGAGAAAAAGTTCGTGAAGGTCTTGTGCGTTGCTGGCGTTGCGGTGGATTTCTGCGAGAAGAGATCGCCGAGTCGTATCAGAAGATGCTGGACGCGCCTCAACAGCTGACGCTAAGCGAAACAGCTCCACCGGAAGACCCATTACCTGATGTGGCGAGTGATCATCTTGAGTCGACGGACGATGACTTTGAGCTGGCAGACGGTCTGAATATCCTGACTCAGGAAGAGCATTCGCAGATCCAGGCACAGCAGGCGGCGGATGCTGCAGATGCACGCACTCCTGACGAGATCTATTCAATTAAAAGGAAGAGTCAAAAAGCAGAGACGAAGCCGGAAGCTCCTGCAGGACCAGAGACGCCCACCGCTGCTGATTCAGGAATTGACAAAGAGCCGCCGCCTGAATCCAGTAAGACCTCCGGTGCTCCTGCGGCCGCCGCGAAAACAGAGCCTGCTCCGGTAGAGTCAACTGGGGATCCGCTGCTGGATATTGCACTGCAGGAAGAAAACGAGGCGAAGGCGCGCCAAAAGGGCCGGAGAAAGAAAAGAGCCTCTGGCGAGCGGCAGGCGATGCCAGGCTTCGTCTTCGTCTTTTGCCCAAACGGCCATCGCATTCAGGTGGAAGATCGCCATCGCGGTCAAACCGGACGTTGTCCGCGCTGTAAGTCGTTTTTCCATGTGCCGGGTATCGACTGGGATGCCGAAAAACGAAAGAAAGAGCAAGCAGAGCTGGAGAAGAAAAAAGAGAGTCGGTTCACCGGCTGGATGCTCGACATGCGGCTTCACCAGGTTGACCCTACAAAGTTGAAACTCAAACCAGGAAGTCTCGAAAAAGATTTTCAGGAAGTCGATCTTGGATACGCAGCTGACCAGATCATCGTTGCCACCAACGGAAAGCAGGGCGCTGGTCTGTTTGTCGGTGAGAAAAACAAGAAGAAGAAAGATGATCTTCGAGCCGAAATGCAGGACCACCTGCGGCTCGAAAAGGAAATCCTCGACCTGCCCGCAGCGGGGTATCGACTGTTCGGCAAGGAAGACATGGAAAAGGTCTCCGTCGTACAGCCAGCAGCTTATGCTCACGAATCCATGTTCGCTGGCATTCCAGTCTTCGGGACGGGTCGCATCGCCGTAAGGCTGCCGGTTACCGATCAGGATAAAGACGTCAAAGACATCCTGTTCGTCTCGTTCGGTTTGTCAGGTTTTCGCGACTTTGCTAAGCATCTCGATGAGATGTTCGAGGTCAAAGATCTTGGGCAGCTCGAAGGCGTTCCGCTTGAGGACAGCAAGTCGAGCTACAAATGTCACTACAGTGATCGCAAAATCGAGTCGGTCGAAGCGACTGAATTCCACACTGCAGATCCCGGCATCGAACTGGAAACGGTCGGACGAAAGTGCCAGGGATGCGGGCTGGTTGTCAGCGAAGACAGTCGGAAGAAAGAAAAGCTCGGAGGCGCCGCGGGCAAGGGTATTGCCAAGGCCAAGTGCCCTAAGTGCAAAGGCAAGTTTGGGGACACGACGCTTTATGCGATCAAAGAAGCCGAAGCTCAGGACGATGGGCTGAGCGAGTCAGGCGGAATGAATTCCTGACTCGAAATTTGGCGTGATGATTCTCTGTGTGACCATCCGGAGATGCCTGGATCGATACGTGGCAGGTAGATCGCGGTGTCTACTGAATGACTGCCAAGTGGGCCGAGTCGTAAGCAAGCAATATTCGCTTGTGGCTTATCGCTTTCGTTCCAGGCGTCTAGCGACCGGTGGTCCTAAGATCTCGTTGAGCATAATTGCGTCGCGGATTCCGCTTGACTGCTGCAGCAAGTTGGCCACCGAACTATTTCCAGCTGCTCCCATAGCACGAGGAGCAGTAGCCTGAGATGGACCGTCAATGTGGTCCTCAAAATGTCGGTTCTCGACCGAACTGTCTACGTGACGGTTTGCAACTTCGTGTCTGTTGCTGACGCCTCCGAGATCGCTTGTTTCGAGATGCCTTTGCTTGACTGCCTGCCGTTTCTGGTCCTCAGCAGCCTGGCGTTTTTCGTGCTCCCGCCGGGCTCGGACTCGTCGTCGACGTTTGGCTTCCACGTCCGAACTCGCCCTTTTGCCACGGCGTTGCTCCCCCGCACGGTTTTGTTGCGAAGGTGGCAATTCTTCTAAGTCGTCGGGGGAAACTTCCTGCAGAAATGCGTCGATTTCTGACTGGAATTCGTTGTTAGCGTTGCCTCGCCCAGCGTTGCCAACTCCTTGTTCGGCGGTTGCGCGTCGCTCTTTGACGAAGTTGATTATCCCGCTGGCAATCGCAATCAGAACAAATAGAACCGGCAGGAAGTCGCCCGGGGCGGCAAGAATCACCGTCGTTGCCATAGCTGAGGTTCCCTGCTGCAAGGACTCAAGTGAAATTTGCGAAAGTTGACGACATGGCCGGAAAGTGCACGATCAGTTGCCAGTGCAATCAGGTACTAGGCGCAACCGCTGACCTGGAAGATGCGGCTTTGTCGGTGATCGAAATGGACTCTCGCATTTTCGTGTCAGCCTGCACGTTTTTCAGATCGTAGTAGTCGAGTAATCCCAGCTTCCCACTGCGGAAGGCTTCGGCTGTCGCTATCGGAATTTCGGTTTCGGCCAGCACGACCTTTGCGCGAGACTCCTGAACGCGAGCGATCATTTCCTGCTCGCGTGCAGTCGACATTGCTCGAAGCTCTTCAGCTTTGGCTCGAGCGACCCGCATGTCCGCTTCTGCCTGGTCGGCCTGCAGCCTGGCCCCGATGTTCTCGCCGACGTCGATGTCGGCGATGTCGATCGAGACAATCTCGAAGGCGGTGTTTGCTTCGAGGCCCTGCGAAAGCACGAGCTTCGAAATCCCATCGGGGTTTTCCAGCACTGAAGCGTAGTTTGAGTTTGAGCCGATTGCCTGGACGATGCCCTGCCCCACTCGGGCGATGACGGTTTCTTCGGTTGCCCCACCGACCAACTGTTTGAGGTTCGTTCTGACTGTGACGCGAGCGCGGGCTCTCAGTTGAATTCCGTCACCGGCGACAGCGTCCAGCGTGCCGGCGTTCTTGTTCGGATCCGGACAGTCGATGACTTTGGGATGAACGCTGGTCTTGACTGCGTCCAGAATATCTCGCCCGGCGAGGTCGATGGCTTGAGCAGTTTGCCAGTCGATATCCAGTCGTGCTCGATGAGCCGCGATCAATGCTCGGATGACGTTTGGAACGTTCCCTCCGGCCAGAAAGTGAGCTTCCAGTTGCCGCGTGCTGATCGGATAGTCTCTAAGCAGTCCCGCCTGGACTGCCATGATCTTGCTGCGAACGATGATCGTCGGGTTAACTTTCCGAAGCGACATCATGACCAGATTCGGAAACGAAACTCCAGCTCGCGTCATCTTGCACTGAATCCAGAGCCCGATGTAGCGGAAAAAGACGGCAGTGAAAACCAGCCCTACGACCATCACGAAGATGCCGAAGCCGATCATCAAAGTGCTGCTTTTGCCGTCGTCGGCGGCCAGAAGATTGCATACAGTCAGAAGCAAGGTCGGATCAAACATTAAACATCCTTTTTGCCAGTTCCAGGCACTGTCGTCTGAAAATCAGAACTTGTCCAGGTCTAAACGTTCTGGGGAACATCGAAATCAAAGGGATCGCCGCCAGATGTGGCATTGGCCGAGGTGATGTTCTGGTCTAAATCTACATTTGGCACTTTGTTCACTGCTGAAGTCTTAGGACTCGACGTCGACTGTGCAATGCTGTCGTGAAGTTCGGCAGACATTACAATCAGTCGGTTTCCCCTCACGCCAACGACGACGACATCCGTCCCCGCGTCGATCAGGACTCCCTCGCTCTCGGCGTGGAACTTCTCATGACCAATCAGGACCATACCGCCGGGCGAAAACATCGTGGAAGTCTGCCCGTGTGAATTGATGAGACTTGTCAGTCTTGCCTCTTCTTTCAAAAACGGGGTAACTTCTTCAAGCGACTGCGGAATGGCCAGCACAGCCTTTCCGTAAGTGGTTCGGGGGAAGATGTAGACGGCTCCTGAGATCGTTGTTGGGAGCAGCAGAATCATCCCGAAAACGTAACTCCACCACCAGGTTGTGTCGCCAGCCTGGTACCATCCTCGCCACGCACTGAAAGTCGCGACGGCGAAACAGAGTATCGATCCGATCGAGAGGATCCCGCCTGAAGGGATAAAGACTTCACAAATCAGAAGTCCTGTCCCGAGGGCAACCGCCAGGAAGACAATCAACCCATAATTATCCATCGTAAACGCCTCAAAATTTCTACTGAAGCTGCCGAAAAACTCTGCGTAGTCACCATAACGACTCGGTCACCGACTGGCCTTTCGTGGATACCTGACATGAGTGTATCCGAACGTTGCTTTCCGGCAACGGCTCTCGCGGTTGATGAAAGAAGTTGAGAATGTTTCCAGAATGAAGTGGATTGTGCCTGGTGTTTCTCACCAGATAATGGCTGCCGGCGCGAGGGCGGTTAGACTTGTCTGGCTCAGTTCGTGCGCAGGGTTCTCATCTTACCTGATGTCTTGTGCAGTCATGTTTGTTTCAAAGAATGGATGCTGCATGCCCCGTTTCCTGCCTCACGTTGCTCTTTTATGTCTGTTGGCGATTTTCGAAAATCAATGTGCGGCGCAGCATGATCCTCAGAGAAATGCGACTCGGTTTGTAGCTGCCGGGCAGTTCGACAAAGTTGGCAAGGAACTTGCGAAGGCGGACGAGGACGAACCGGAAACTCACTTCGTCCGAATGTTGAGTTCGCTCAGGCAGGGGCAGGTAAAAGCGGCGGTTGGCCACGCGAAGACGGCGCTCGACAAGGGGCTGCTGTTCGAACGGTTGATCGCTGGGCCTCAGGATGTGCTGTCGCCGTTGTACGCGTCCGACGAATTTGCGAACTGGAAGCAGCAGCATAAAACTGGAGCGTTGATTCACGGGCCGATGGTTGGATCTGTCACAGACTCCGGGGCTTCGTTCTGGATTCGAACGGCAAAGGAGTCGGAATTTGTCGTTCGCGTCTACCCGGTGAATGCCACGATTCCGATCGCGATTTCCAAACTGGCAACGACGACAATCGCAAGCGATCTGACCGGTGTTGCCGTGGTAGAGGGGCTTAAGCCGGGAATCCGGTATCGGTACGCCATCGAAATCGACAGCACACTTCACATCATGAACAAGCCAACCTTCCGGACGTCACCAAAGAAGCATCTCGCTGCAGAATTCAGTGTCGGCTTCGGAGGCGGAGCCGGTTACGTGCCCGAGTGGGAATACATGTGGGACACGATCGGCAAAGCCGATCCACATGCATTTCTAATGCTTGGCGACAACGTTTACATCGACGATCCGGAACACGACCTCACAATGAGGTACTGCTACTACCGGCGTCAGTCTCGGCCTGAGTGGCGGAACTTCGTTTCTTCGCGAAGCATCTACTCGATTTACGACGACCATGACTTCGGCACGAACGACTGCGTGCCGGGACCGGACATCGACAAGCCTGCCTGGAAACGCCCTGTCTGGAATATCTTCCGCCAGAACTGGGTAAACCCGGCATACGGCGGCGGCGAAAAACAGCCCGGCTGCTGGTACGACTTCTACATCGGCGATGTTCACTTCATCATGCTCGACGGTCGTTACTACCGAAGCCGTAAGCCCGAACCCAGCATGCTCGGTCCGGTGCAGAAGCAATGGTTGAAGGAAACGTTGAAGAATTCACAAGGCACGTTCAAAGTGCTGGCCTCTCCCGTGCCGTTTACCGAGAAGATCAAACCGGGTAGCAAGGACCCCTGGGACGGTTTTGCAAACGAACGCGAAGAAATTTTCTCTTACATCGAAAATCAAAAGATCAACGGAGTTTTCCTGGTCGCCGCTGACCGGCACCGCACGGATCTGCGCATCACAAGCCGAGCCAACGGCTACGACTTGTACGAGTTCGAAAGCTCAAAATTGACGAACCGGCATACGCATCCGGTGGTGAAGACGCCGGGCCTTATCTGGGGGCATAGCAAAACGTGCTCTTACGCTCTGATGAAATTCAATACAAAGGCAGAAGACCCTACTGTCCGCTTCGAAGCCATCACCATCGACGGAGAAGTTCTGCACACTCACGACCTGAAACTCAGCACGGTCACACGAAGCGAGTAATCCAGTTCGTCAAGCCTCAACGTCGATGCTGACTTGCTCGATGGCGGCGTGACCGGATTTCCGGAAAGGGCGAGGCATGGGTTGTGCCTGGCCTTTTTCGTCGATCGTGCGGCAGCGGAGCGTGTACTTTCCTTCGGGCAAGCCAGGCAGCAACGTTGCCCAGTGGACTTTCGAAAGCCGCATTGGCCAGGTTTCCGGCTGGCCGGTTGCGGCGTAGCCGAGTGTGTTCTTCACAATCTTCCCGTCTGGCAGGTCGCCTCCCCATTCGGCTGGAGGAGGAAGAATGGTGGCGTCTTTCCACGGAGCCTTCGTGAAATACTTGTCGCCAGACGGCAGGTTTTCGGCCTTATTCTGAACGAACACCTGCACCTTCGCGACGCTGGCAATACCGGCCTGAGCGTAACCTGTTATCGGAATCGGCTGCCCAGGTTTGACGACGGTTGGAAAGGCGAAAGTCGCGGCGAAACTTTTCAGAGGACTGTCGACATCGTTGTTCTTTTCGGCGTACGTGTCGTTGGCGCCGTGGATGTTCGACAGGTAAAGATGCGACAGCCACTTGATCGACTTGAAGCCGTAAGCTTCCGGCACGACGACACGGACCGGTCCGCCACGTTCGCTGGAAAGCCACTGCCCGTTCAGTTTGTAACACAGGATGACCGGCGGCAGATCGAACGGGTCTTCCAGAATTCGACCGACCGGCATCGAACTGCGGAACATCTGCGACGGCTCTTCGTTGTGGTAGCCGTAATAAAAAACTCGTCGCAAGTCGGCCGTCGGCTGAGCCAGCCAGAGCACCTCTCGCAGCGGTACGCCTTCCCAGATGCCCATGCCGAGTGGGCAGCCGATGTTGAGGCACGTCATCACTTTCGGAAACCGCACCGCCTTCGTTTTCGCCAGCTCCATCAACGCGGCAAAGTCGAGCGCCGTATTGTCTGATTTCCTGAACTCATTGCGAACTCGCGCCGGCTTGTCAGGATCGCTCAGCACTTCAAGCTTCCACGTATCCCGAGTCATCCCGACTTCCGCCTTCTTCTCATCACTGAGCGAATGCGGAATCGGCTTCCCTCGCGACACATCTCGAAAGTCACCCATCGCCGTCAGCCACGACTCCAGTTTCGCGATCGCTTCCTGCAACGCGGGCGAGCTTTCCAAACCCTCAGCCTGCAAAGGCAGCGAATTCAAAGCCGCGGCACCAGCAACTCCAAGCCCGAGGAAGTATCGTCGCGACAACGCAGCGTGATCTTGAATCAGACGCTCGACAGAATCGTTCATTGTTGATTGTCTTTCTTCGAAAGGATTTTCCGCAAGAAGTCGCAGACACCGCAAAAGCTACCAGTTCAAGTCGCCGCAGCGTAAGAGCCGACAGACAAATCAGCGTCGCTACTATCTTGAGGTTTTGCGATTCCTGTGCCTTCTTGCGTCTGAATCTGCAATCTCCCGGAATTGACTCATTCAGATCTGCTCACAGAAATTCGCTTTAATTCGGAGCCGATGTCGTTGCCTTCGTAGAACGAGAGCCAGCCTTTGAGACGGACGGTCTGGCCGGGTTTGCAGTCGGGGAATTCTGGGTCGGAGTGGAGGCAGGGGCAGCGATCGTTGTACCAGGCTCTGTGGAGTGGTTCCCAGGCGGTGATGATCCAGCGGTTGCCGTTGGCGGAACGGGCGATCGCGTACGGGCCTTCTGACTGTTTGTTGTCGTTGGTTTGAACGTTGAAGCCGGAAGCTGATTTCAGCATCACGCAGTTCTGGACTCGGAGGTCGGTCAGCAATTCGGGCGTTCCGTTCTTCAGCCAGAGCTCCATCTGCACGTGATCTATCTTCGGGCGTACGACGGCGCCAAAGCGGATGCCGTTGGGGAGGACTCGTTCGATGTCCAGCGTACCGTCGGCATGCCGGTTCCATTCGAGTTTCTTCAGAGTCTTGCCCTGCTTGTCGAAGACCGTCGGGATGTGCGTGTGAGCCAGGTAGGTCAGCCCGAGATTTGACCAAACGGCCTCGGGGACGTCGACGACGACGTAATCGTGATCTCCCCACGGTGTGAAAATACTGACTTTGGTTTCTCGCTGCGGCAGGATCGCTCCTTCGAGAAAACCGATCCGAGGATGACGACCGCTCGGCCAGGGAAGCAAGAGTAAAGAGTCCCGGCCTTTCTGAGATTCCGGTTGGATGGTGAAGGCTTTGAGATTTTTCTGGACTTCGCCCAACGAAAGGCCGGTCGCGGCGGCGGTTTCTTCGACAGAGAAGCCGTGGTAACGAACCATGTTTTCGAGCCAGTATTTCAGCTCGGCTTCGGAAGCTGCGGGGCGAGCCTCGATGGCGGCGTCCGCTTTGGCGACATCATCAGCGGCGAACGCTCGACTGTTAATCGCGGAGCCAGCGGCCAGGGCAAACGCAACCAGTACGCAAACTATCGCGCGAAAAGTGACGAGCATTGCTGAACCTCTTCAGAAACAGGCTGATCCGTGCTGAATGCAGCCTGCGAGGTTATTGCAGCGAGTCTTTGTTGCCAATCCGTCACGTCCGGGAAGTAGTGGAGAGACTGGTTTGGTAAGGCACCTAATTCGAGTCTGGCCTCGGCAGTGGATCCAGTTCGACGCTTCGCAAACCGACGAGGATACTTGCGCCGTTCGGAGCGACTTTCAGTTCTCCGTACTTTGCTTTGTCGAAGTCGTCGGCTCGACCTTCCTGGAAGAAGTAGGACTCGGCGCCGATTCGAATCATGCCTCGTCGAGTGTTCTGGTATCGCCGACGGAATCGGATGCGAACTTCGTTATCGGCGAGTGGGCTCCCATCGTCGATTCGTTCGAAGCGAGCGACATCATTCTGGTTCAGGCTGAGGATTAGGCGGCCATCGTAAGTGTCTGCGGAAAGTGCAGCACGAGCCTCTTCGGCGGCGGCGTATCGGAGGACCATGTAGTCACCCTGCATGATCGATCGCGGATCGCGCGGGGCGAGTTCGCACAGCACGGTCCGGCCGGAATAGATGAGTCGCTCTTTGGCAATGATCATCCAGTTCAAGCAACCCAGAACGAACAGTGACGTCACGATGAGGGTTTTCGATTTCATGGTCGTGCCTCCGTCGTCGTGAGTTCTGCTTTTTGAATGTGCCGCTTGAAGTACCAGCGGGCGGCCCACAGGATCAGGCCGCTGCCAATCAGGGCCAGTGATTTGAGCAGCAGGCTGGTGTCGAGGTTGTAGTAGTAGCTAGCGATGAAAACTGGCAGGAATAAAATTCCCAACCGTTTCAGAACGGAGTTTCTTTCGAGGTGTCCCAGCAGGATGGTTCCGACAGCGGCGATGATCCCGGGTACGGACAGCGCGGCAAGCAGTCCGGTACCGGCAACGGTCACGGCGAGTCCTTCCTTCCAGCGAGATGAATCCGCAGTCCAGGCTTTTCGGATAGTCCACACCAGAGCCATCGCGAGCAGAATTACTGATGGCCATGCCTGAGGCGTGTGCGGAAACTGTGTGGCGAGAAGTGTTCCCAGCAGGCCAACGGCCATTGCATATCCGGCTGGCTGGAGAATTCTCTTTTGGAATCTCGTAAAAATGAGACCGACGCCAAGCGTTTCGACAAGGATCAGGCTGAACAGTCCCCACGCGATCGACATCTCGTCGCCCCCCATCGTGGATGGTTTGTCCAGAGCCCAGACAGTGGCGACCGTCACGGTGGTCAGACAGGAAAGAAATCGAAATGGCTCGCTGCGGTACGGCACGTAAAAGACGGTCGTGGCGAGGGCAATCGCGATCGTGATGCCTGAAGCCTCGTTGGCGTGAGTGGTTTCTATGATTCCGATTCCTGTCAGGACAAGACCTGTCAGGCCAGCAGCCAGCCCCAGTTGTCTCGTGAATGAGCCATTGGTGAATCGGTCCACCGCGGCTCCGGCGGCGAGAAGACAGACGCCAACCGCAACGGAAGCCATCCCTTCGTCGAACAGTCCGGCGATGGCGAGTGATCCCAGAAAGAGGCTGCACGACAGCCACGCTCCGAAGCCGATGAGAGCTTGAACAAACCACGGTGCGTGGTCTTCCGGAGTCACCACGACGGTTAACGCAGAGTCGATTTCCTGGTCGGACAATTCGTCGTCGACGGAAAGTTGAGACAGGAGTTCCTTGAGCGGGACCTGCTGAGTTGCCGAGTCGCTCGACGCGTTAAACGGTTCGTCATCGACACCTGAGTCTTTGCGTGTTTCGGGCGACTGTTGGCGGATATTCCGAGCGACAGACATCAGCCAGCGAGTCATCACGGCGACGATGCCCAGGATCGCCAGTCCGGAACCGAAGAACACGATGGCTTCGTCACCGACTTCCATCAGAGTTCGGATGACGCCGGCACAGGCGAGGACGGTGACAGTGGTCGCTCCGCTTGTCAGGACGAACAGATCGGGCGTCCGGAGTCGAAACTGCCAGTACAGAATCGCCAGAGCGATCAGCAGCGCGACGACACAAACCCACGCTGCGGAGCCTGTGCGGCTGAAGTCGGCGATGATCGAAAATGCCGGAGCGGCAAGGGTCGCCAACGTAGCGGCGACGGTCACTCGCCGGAACCAGATCGGGAGCCAGACGCAGCCTCGTTCAGTGACGACTTCTCGAAAAGCGGCGGCGAGGCCGTTCAGGAGCCCGAGTATCAGAAGCAGCCATTCAGAATCGATACCGCGTGCGTCGATGCGTTGCTCCCAGAAGAGCGAGACGCCGACGTTGACAATCGCCAGCCACAAAATCCACAACCCTGCGAAACGACTCATCACCACCCAGGGAAGAATCAGCAGAGCCCATCCGACGAATAATTGGTACGCGTCTGCTCCGGTCTGGTAAACCTGCCCGAAGACGGCGAGGAAAACTCCGACGAGAACCGCTGCTCCGGTGATCGCTGCTTTGCCAGGAAGCGTTGCGATCTTCTTCTGGCAGGCAACCACGCAACAGCCGACGATGCCGGCCTGAACGATCGCCAGTTTTGCCAGGCCTGGCAGCGCGTCCCAGTTCCAGGCGAAGAAGCAGACAACTCCGGAAAGAGTCAAAGCCAGACCTAGGAACAGCAACGCTTTTTCAACCCACGGCCACCAGGCGAGCGGACCGTTGACGATGTTCATGGCGGCGACGCGGCCAGTGCCACTCAAAACGCCTGCCGAATACAGTCGGTCTATCAGTTGCGAAGTCGCGGCAAGGTTCTGTGCTGCAACGAGAGCGTCGGATTCGGGGCTTGATCCGTCGGGATTGTCGTGCAGGTTTGACATGCTGCCTCTCCTGATTTGAAGGTACCTTCGCAGGACAGCGTCGTCGATTCGGCAATATCACGGAGAAAATGCCGTCTACGTGGAGTATTGCGAGAACGCTCCGACTCTTAGAAGGCCCGCGGCTATCGCCAACGGCTCACGGGTGGGATACGTTCTGACAGTGCCTTAATAATCGATCGCACAGTCGGGCAAGCGGTTGCGAAGGTCTTCGACGGCTTTTTCTGACAAGGCTGTATACTTGAGGTTCAGCCGCGTCAGGCTTTCGATCAAGGCCAGTGATTCCACGGCCGCGTCTGTAACGTCTGTGCCTTCGAGATTCAGGCTGGACAGAGATTCCTGGCTCGTCAGGTGCGTGATCCCAGAGTCGCCGACCGAGGCGTAACCAAGCCGAAGGCTGGTCAGATTGTGGCACTGGTCCAATGATTCAAGTCCTGCGTCGGTTACCATCGTGTTGGTAATGTCGAGGAACCGTAGTTTTTTCAGGCGGGCAATCTGCCTCAGTTGAAAATCATTCAGTCGACTTCCCGACACATTAAGGTGCCGAATTGATTCTCCTGTAACAAGCGTACGAATGTCGTCGGTTGTAAGACTCTGTACGCCGCTCAGGTCGATACCAACGATGGTCGGATTTCCAGCGGGAAACGGATCGCCGGCTTTGACGACGGACTCTCCGGCGGCGGTTTCAATTCGTAACTCCTGCGCGGTCCCGCGAGCCCAGTCGGTTAAGGCGTCTCCGGTGATACCGAATGTTGATGAAGGAGGCAGAGCGACCAGGTCGCTGGTTGCAGATTCTGATTTGCTTGAGTCGTCAGTGGCTTTCAAGTCGGCGTCGGCCGATTCCTTTTTCTTTGAAGTCTTCGATTTTGAAGACAACTTCTTATCTGGCGGCCCTGAACCCTGCGACAGGATAAGCAGAATGATGCCGATTAAAGCGAATGCCGTTCCGGCCGAGATCGCGAGGGGCCAGATATTTTTCTTGCGGCGTTTGAAAACCGGCCGGGAAGCGACTAACGGTTCGCTGACAAAGACGGCTTCACTGTTTAAGTCAGCGACGAAGACGTTCAACGTTTCATCCGCATGGGCTTCCAGTGTTGGAAGATCGGGAACTGGCGGCGGAGCAGTCTCAACTGCAGGCTCCGCCTCCAGAGAGTTCGGGGCTGCCACGAAGGCTTCCAGTACGGCGGCGACTTCGGCAGGAGTCTGAAATCGCTGAGCCGGATCGCGGTGCAGCATCTTCGCTACGATATGAACCAGGACTGGCGGAATCTCCGGGCGGTGAATACTGACTGGCGGAGCGTCCTTGTTGATCCGTTCGAGCAGCTTTTCCATGACGTTGTCGCCGGTGTACGGCAACTCGTTGCACAGCAATTGGAAAAGCGTAACGCCCAGTCCGTAAATGTCGGCTCGGATATCGACCGAGTTGGAACTCATGGCCTGTTCGGGGGACATGTAATCGGGTGAGCCCATGATCTGGCCGATCCGTGTCAAGCCGCCGTCGACTGCTTCGAAGTCAGCACGTCCATCGGCACCAACTTCGGCCTGGCGGGATGTTCTTGCAAGGCCCAGGTCCAGAATCTTGATCAAAGGGTGTCCGGTTCTGGGATCCTTCGTGACCAGCAAATTCGATGGCTTGATATCCCGGTGGACGATGTCGTTTTCAAACGCGTGCTGAAGGCCCAGGGCCGTCTGTCGGATACATTCACAGGCAAACTCAACGGAAACCTGTCCGCGTTCCTTGACCACAGCTTTCAAGTCTTTGCCGGCGAAGTACTCCATGACCAGGAAGAAACGCTTGCCAATCTGGTCAGCATCAATCGCTCGAACTATGTTTGGGTGATTCAGGTTGGCCGAGAAGGCAATTTCACGCTCGAACCGGGTTCGCGCAACGCCATTATCGTGAAGATTGGTGGCCATTACCTTGAGAGCAACCTGCCGCCCCAGCGTGATACTCTCAGCTTTAAGAACAGCTCCCATACCGCCTTGGCCGAGCACGTCCATCAGTTTGTACTTGCCCAGGTACAGTTTGCTTTTGCCAGCCAGCAGTTGACGAGCCTGCCATTCAGTCAGCCATTCGCGATTAATCAGTTCGCGTGCGACGCTGACCGCGTCCGAATCTGCAGCGAGAGCCGACGCAACGGCTACCTGCTCCGGGGCGAGCAGATTGCTGCGACGCAGAGTCGACATGAATGACTCAACGGCAGTACCAGACATACTTCAGAAAATCAGCTGGAGTTTGAGGTACACGGATATGGAAAGCTGCGGAAACCAGCATACCGGGCAGTCAGTCTGCTCGCGACGCCAAACCTGACAACGAGCGATTGCCGCGCGGCGTTCGTTGAGCGTATCCGCGATCAATCTCAAGCATGGCCCCGTTGCCTACCGCTAATGCAATCTGTCTGCTGTCGAGTCGACTGGCGTAGCTGCGTCAGCCGGATTTCAGGAGATTGACAGTCAAATCCTGGCGGGCGCACAAAAATACCCCCACCGAAAATGGCACAACGCGATTTGTTGAGACCCGAGACATTATTAGGTGGGAACCTTCTGCCCGGGATGTGACGTCCGAACGAATCGGCATGCCCCATAGCCAGACAAGGAAGCTCCCTGTTTAGTCATTCTTGTAGGGTCAACAACGTTTGGCGT
>CALGTK010000275.1 GCA_937904325.1 uncultured Planctomyces sp. | reverse complement strand
ATGGCCGACGATATGGGCTACTCCGATATCGGCTGCTATGGGAGCGAGATTCAAACGCCAGTCCTCGACGGTCTGGCGGCCAACGGATTGCGTTTCACGCAGTTCTACAACACGTCGCGCTGCTGTCCGACTCGAGCGTCGCTGCTGACCGGATTGTATTCGCATCAGGCGGGAATCGGCCTGATGACGGGTGACCGCGGTTACGACGCCTATCGAGGTGATCTCAACCAGACATGTGTCACGATTGCCGAAGCTCTGCAGCCGGCCGGTTATCGCAATTACATGTCAGGCAAGTGGCACGTGACTCGGCATACCGGCCCGAAGGCAGACCAATCGAATTGGCCACTCCAGCGAGGGTTCGATCGCTTCTACGGAACGATCACCGGTGCGGGCAGCTTCTATGACCCGGCAACGCTTTGCCGCGGCAACACATACGTCACACCGGAAAACGATTCGGAATACAAACCGGACGAATTCTACTACACGGACGCGATCAGCGATAACGCGGCTCGCTATGTGGCCGACCACTTCCACGATGATACCGAAGAGCCTTTCTTCCTTTACGTTGCTTACACCAGCGCTCACTGGCCAATGCATGCTCCGGAGTCTGACATCGCGAAATACAAAGGATTGTACGACGAAGGCTATGAGCCCATGCGAAAAGCTCGTTACCGCAACGCTATCGCGAAAGGCGTGCTCAGTGACAAGTGGTCGATGTCACCGGAAGCTGTTAACTGGGAGAAGTTTCCTCACAAGGAGTGGGACATCCGCTGCATGGAAGTTTATGCGGCGATGGTGGACCGCATGGATCAGGGCATCGGTCGAATCATCGATCAACTGAAACAGGCCAACGCTCTCGACAACACAATCGTCGTCTATCTTCAGGACAACGGTGGCTGCGCTGAAGGTTACGGGCGAGCTGACAATTCAGACAAACGCGCCCGCTTCGACTTCAAGCCCTTCGGACCGAACAATCTGCAAACGAAAATCTGGCCGCCGATGCAGACGCGCGACGGCCGCTGGGTTCGCACGGGGCCGAAGACCATGCCGGGCGCCGAAGACACGTTCGTTGCCTACGGAGTCGGCTGGGCCAACGCGTCGAACACACCATTTCGCGGCTACAAACACGATGGTTACGAAGGCGGCATCAGCACTCCGTTCATCATTCACTGGCCGGGCGGAATTACGATCGAACAACAAGGCCGCGTCGCCAAAGACCCCTCGCACTTGATCGATCTGATGCCAACTTTCGTCGAAGCAGCCAGAGCGAAATACCCCGAGACGCGCGCTGGCCAGAAGATCCAGCCGATGGAGGGTGTCAGCCTGATTCCCACCCTGTCGGGCAAATCCATCGCGCGTGAGGCACCCATCAGCTTCGAACATCACGGGAACCTCGCCCTCCGCGATGGTCGCTGGAAAATCGTTTCCGCCTATCGTCGAGACCAGCCAACAAAGTGGGAACTCTACGACATGGAAAACGACCGCACAGAGCTGACCGATCTGTCCGACCAGTATCCAGAGCGACTCAGCAAATTGGTCGCGCAGTGGCACACATGGGCGAACCGCGTCGGCGTGCAGCCATGGCCGTTCAAGAACAAACGCAACCATCAATGATCGCTGCTCCGTGGCTTGGCTGAAACCTACGTCGAATTGCTCATCAGGCAGCATCTCGGGTTGGTTGACCATTCCCATACTTGCCATCCAAATGAAGACACCACGAATAGCTCCTCCGCATTCGCCTGTAGTCATTTTTCGCGGCGTCGGTCGACAAAACCGGATGCAGTTTCACTGTCGTCGTCGCGTGCGTTGTTACTGGCCGGCTACATGGCACTGCTCTCGTTCAACGAGCTGCTCACCAAAACCGCCATGCCATTCAGAGGTCCCATATGAGTTGTGTAGATACCAATGCCCCAAAGTGATCGCCGGCGATTCTTCAACTGCTTCACTCTTCAGGCAGCTCCCAGCCGACCGGGTCTGCCTCAGCTCTCTTCTGCCACTCCAGCCACTCGTCAATCGTGGTCGCCGGCCACTCAAGCATGACGACCGGCCCCGTGCCCGATGGATAGTCGGTGATCTCCATTCCGCCATCGAGGAGCGTTCGATATCGCAGAATGTTGCACGGCGCGGCACTCGTAGTCTGTGCCGACTGCTATTCGAGTGCTTTCAGTCGCTGTTGAATGCCGCTCACTGCTGTTCTCCAAACTGACGTTCCAATTCTGCAAGCCTCGATTCGATCGAGATTAGCTCTCTGAGCCGAATCGCGCCGTCGATCACAGACTTTGCTGCACTGAGTCGAATCGATTCGGATTTGCTTCGTTCCATCAGTTCGCTCAGCGTGTCGATGGAGCGACTCACAAGATCAGCCATCCGAGCAGCCCCCCGCTCAAACATCTCAGCCCGTCGGGTATCAAGCTGATGCCGAAAGTCAGAGTCTGCCATTCGCCGATCGACGGACATTCCGGACAGTCTCGCTGCGTCGGCGTTGCTCCTGCCGGCTGCCAGGAAGTCAATCAACTTTTCGTCGTTTCGTCGCGGTTTCCCCGCCATTCCAACCTCACGATTCAGTTTCAGAAGCTGGCTGCAAACGGCTGTCGGTATTGCTTCGATCCCACTCAATCTCGCACGAAAGAACCGAATTGATTCATTCGCAGATCTGATTGGGGGACTTTCTTCGTTTACTTCGTAAGTGACTCATGTCGCATATCGAAAACGGTTCCTCTCAGCCGACGCACCGTTCACTTGTGGAGGGACGGTGATCTGATGGGACCGTATTTTTACCACTCAGAAATTCCGATCATCTGTCATTCCCTGTGTCTATGAAATCGTCTCCATCGACGTTGAACGTTTCGTTGAATATTTTCTGGGAAGAGTATAGCTCGTCAATGAAATGGGTCGGCTTGACGCCAGCCCGCCAACATTCGATTACGAAGTCGATGTGGTCGTTCCAATTCTTGTCGGTCGTCGAATCCGATACACACACCAGTTCGATTTCCTCTAATTGCCACAGATACGCGTTCGCCCAGCCGTTCGCCTCGTCGTCAACCGAGATGTTCCAGCGGATCGTACGAGTCGGCCCGACAGCCGAGTACATGACGATCAGTTCTGCATGACCGTTGGCGCAATAAGCTCCGATGACGATATCCGCAATCGCCGCCAGCTCCGAATCCTTCAATTGAGGTCGTTTGTCTGGACGCTCGGACGGTTGCAGCATCTCTCGCATATCGGCGCGGAAACCGGCGTCCATCAACGCGCCCTCGGCGAACATACCCGACTCGACGGACGAGTTGACCATCGCGATCCGTTGACCATCTTGCTGGGCCCTCTTGAGTTCCTCGGCAAATTCCCGCAACTCAGCCTCGTTCGGCCCGTACGTCGAATCGGCCTGATTCTCGATCGCTGGACACAACTCATCGAGCATTAGTAAGACGTTCTCGTTCAGCTCCGGCGAATGCTGCAGAACTTCCGCGAACCGCCGTACAGCGGCCACGTCGGAATTGTTCAACTTCTGATCGTCGTGAAGTTGAGTGGCGATCCACTTCACGGCCTGTTTTCTGATCTCATTGTTCGTCGACATTGTGCGGACCTTTCGTTTGAGTTTCCGTCTGGCGAGTGTTCAGACGGGGAATCCGGGGCACGAATTTCCCGCCTCTAATTTGTGACTTCCTAAGAGTTCAAAAGAAGGTTTCCTGGATGAACCAGATATCTACTTCGACAGTCACGGCATCCAATCTGATGTCGAACAATCTCTCCGCCTCTCCCAATTCGGACAGCCTGAAATCCGAGTATGGGAGCGGACCGGAGAAGGAGCCCCCCTAAAGGGGGGGCTCTCCGCTCCGGTCTTCCGCTACCCCTGAGCACTGGAGCGGAGGGGTTCTCCGGTTTCGTCATCCGGCCTCTCCGGTTCTCCAGATGTGGACACAATCGGCTTCCATTTTTTAGAGTCGTTCACGGCAACATCCCCATCAGTAAGTAACTCGTTGAGCGCGTCCCTGATCTCACCGCCACTGAGTCCAGCTGTATCGCGAATCTTCGTCTTGGAATGCCAGCTTTCAGCTCCCAAGTCTCGAATGGCGGTCAGTGCCTTGGCTTTTCTTCGGGCCTGTGTCTGCTGGTTTTGAGACTCGCCACACTCTTTCTTCGCTGCTCTGGCTATCTCTTCAAAGTCACGAGCAAGGGTCACGGACGTCAGCCAGTCGGTCACAATTTGATTTTCACCGTTGTCCCGTTTTCCTTCGTCGACCTGAAGCACGTACTCGCCACCATGTCCTGATGAACCACCGATTTCCAAATGGATTACGTGCTTGCCATCGTGCAAGTACGCGCCCCTGCGACTCAGCAGAATCCACTGACGCATCCATTGGCTGAATCCGGATTGGGACAGGTCATCACGAGTCGTTTTGCGAAAGCTGGAAAAGTCCTGCTTGTTTTGCGACTTCCGTGTGTGGTGAGCCATAACGAACGTCGCACCCGTCTCCTTACGAAGTTCGGTAATGCGACGAAGTAGCGGTCCCATCTCAAAGAGGTTGCTGGCTTGAACCTTCGAGCCTTCGTCGAACAACGTCAGGTATGCCGGATCGAGTAAAAGCGCTTTGCAGCCTTCGCCGACGATGCATTTTTTCAACTCTCGCATGTGCCAGTTGTTCGAGATGACCGGAAGTTCCTGGCTGACCTTGACCATCTCGCCAATGTCCTCCGGATGGAGCTCCTTCGAGCGGGCAATGCGATGGAGAATCGATTGCAACGCCGCCTCACCCGTTTCGATCGTCATGAAGCAAACGCGACAAGGTTCTGTGACTGCGAACTGCCCGTATCCAAGAAAGGGCGTGCCACTTCCCAAACTGATTGCCATGTCGGCCAGAATGCAAGTTTTTAAAGTCTTCTCCGGTGCCCCGATGATCATCTCTTCGCCCTTACTCAGGACGCGGTTGATGAGGTATTCCGGCTTCACGTCACGCTTCAGAAACTTATCAAGCGGAATCGCCGAATTCACAAACGCTGGAAGCCCTTGCACGTCATCCGTCGTTCCTTCAACAGCCGCTCGCAGTTCGTCTCGGCTGTCTTGTATGCGAGTTGCTGGATCGTCGAGTCGTTGCACAACACTTTTCAGTTGAGTCTGCAACAGTTCCTTCGACTGGAGGTCGTGGAGAATCTGAGCGTAGTATTCGGTGTGAGCGGCGTTGGGAGTTGATT
The DNA here is from genome assembly GCA_937904325.1 of uncultured Planctomyces sp. Classification (GTDB taxonomy): domain Bacteria; phylum Planctomycetota; class Planctomycetia; order Planctomycetales; family Planctomycetaceae; genus JABMPE01. The sequence continues at coordinate 5,675 of CALGTK010000275.1, read as the reverse complement.
CAAGAACCCCAACCAAGAATTGTTCGCCGCCGTAGTCTGTCAGCTCTTTCCCAATGCGATCCTTGACCGTCACCATGTCCGGAGGAATACCTTCGGCGTGGAGACGCATCATCGCCTGAAAGACCACTCGGTGTCCGTCATGCGAGAAGAACGTTTCGTCGACGCCGAGTAATCGGACACGATCGATCAATTCCGGATTGAGCGACAAGCCGCCTAACACGCTTAGCTCTGCTTCATGTTTCGCTTCACGCTGGTTCATAGTGACCACCAACACTGACGGGCCGGCGCCCTTGTTTTGTTTACGGGCAGTCGATTGGTTAGAGCAGACCGGCCGCTTCCATTTCGTCGTCAGTCACGTCGCTCTGCTGCTCCAGAACGCGCCGATGGCGTTCGAGCTTTGCATAAGTCACAGCGGCGAAGAATTCGTTTATCGATTTGGCCGTGACGTAGGGGCGACTGCCGACATAGGTAACGGCCAGCGTGATGCGATCGCCGTCCAGCCCTTCCAGCCCTTTGTGAGTCCATCTTGAGACGGTGGATGGATTGACGGGCTTGCCGTCGGGCCTTCGCGGAATCTTATGCTTGCGGGCATAGTCCAGAGTTACCAGTTCGTCGGGAACTTCCATCAGAAAACCTCACTTGCAATCGTGATGAAACAGACACGTTCAATTGCAATGAAGCTAACGCTCGTTTTTCGGACGTCACGAAGTACTCAGGTACGGTACCAGAGTACTTTCAATTCGTGTTTCGGGGCTTTTTCGGGACGCCTTTGATGTCGCGAATCATGGCGAGTCCGTCTTTTTCGTTGATCCCCGACAGACCCCTAGCCTTGCACTCCTGTCGAAAGCGTTTGAGGATCGAATCCGGTTCGCCCTTTCTCTTCAGGCTAGGATTCTGCTCTATAATCTCCCGCATCAGATCCTTACGAGTATCAGGCGGGGTGTCGTCCGGATCCGCTGGCGGTGTGCCGTTCATTACCCGCACAATGTTCACCAGAGCGTTGAAGCTGTCCTTGGAGCATGGCGAAAAGTGGTACCCCACTATTTCGCCGCCAACACGGCTGGACTGCACGTTCCTCGCAGCAAGCATTGCAAGGAACTCTCTGCACGGCTCACTTTCCGGGGCGGCGAGAATGGCGGCTCGTTCGATGCTCTCTAATGCCGGACAAATATGTAGCCATTGGGCGGCTTCATCCTGAGACATCCCCCTTGGTGGAATGGCCAGCAACTTCAGGCATTCGGTCAGCCATAAGTTGAGAACGGTTAAAAGCGATTCCGGCTGCTGGCGAAAGGTTTTTGCCAGTTCGTGTATTTTGCAGAGTGCTAGGCTACGAATCAGCATTGTGTCGACTCCCGAATGTCGACTCCCGATATCAGAAAGTCACCGGGCAGGGCGGATCGGGTTTCCGCTGTTCAGCCGCTAAGCCTATGCCCGGTGCTGTCAGTTGCTGACGTGTCGAAGGTTACCCGAACTTCAGTGTGTTTTCTTCGATCATCGACAGGTCCAGTCCTGCGTAATGCCGTTCCGTGGTCTGCTTTGACGAATGCCCCAGAATCCCCTGAGCGACTTCCAGACCGCTTTCCCGCCGTGCCTCGGTGGCTCGGGTTTTCCGCAGTTGTCCCGGTGTCCAGAGCGGAATCTCTGCCCTGATGCAGGCACTACGGATTACCGTGCTCAGTGAGTCGATCGTGTAGTGGTCACCCACCTGCCGTGCTCGGGCGTTTTCCCGGTAGTTCCTGCGGACATATTCTTCCAGCCCGGTCTGCGGATCGAACACATAGTCGGACCGGCTGAGTTCACGAAACGAGTTCAACAGCTTCTGAGCCTTCGGCCCGATGGCAATCACCCGGCTCTTTCCGTGATGCTCGGTCTTATGCGAGCCGGGAACGTAGGCCCAGACTTTGCCCGTCGTGTCAATCTCCGACCAGCGGACGACACAGGCTTCTGGCGGGCGGCATCCGGTCAACAGGCAAAACTGCACCAGTCCCCAAATCGGGCGTGTTACGTGTGACTTGATGGCGTTTACGTGTGCCACAGAGACCGGCGGCTTAGGTGTCGGCGGCTTCGCTTTTGTCTTGCCGCGCCGAAGTCCCTTTACTGACCGCAACGCCTGGGCGATGGTGACGGAAACGATTTCTTCACTCACGCCCCAGTCGAACACCTGTTTGATTCGGCGGATACGGTTGTTAATGGTGGACTGTGCCAGCCCTTCGTCAACCATAGCCGACTGCAGAACTTTCAGTTTCTTCGGCCCGAAGTCGACCACACGGCACCCGTGGTACATTCGCGTAAGTGACCGCAACGCCTGGCGGAAATTATCGTACTCCCGTGTCGTTCTGCCGTCTTTGCTGTACTCAGTTTCTGCATGTTTCAGAAACAACAACGCCAGCCGACAGACGGTCAGCTTTGTGACGGCCGGATTCGTTCCCTGAGCCTTCGCCGCTTCCCACCGGGCAAGTATCCCGGCGAACTTCTGCAGCGAGCCTTCTGAGCCATGCGGACCCAGGTAGATGCGTTTGCCGTTGAATGTGGTGCGAGCCTGACCGCTGGCTTTGTGAAATCCGTAAACAGGTGCTCTGGCCATAGAAATCTACTCCCGAAAGTAGTGTTCCGAAGTCCTGACTACCCACTTCCAACACAGAGAAGTGGGTAGAAATCAGGTTTTCCGGCACACTGCCCCGGAGAGCAGGTTTCCCTAACACAGAGAATGCCAACGCATTACGCACGAAAAGCGGGTGAAGGGAATCGAACCCTCACCTGAAGCTTGGGAAGCTTCCGTTCTACCATTGAACTACACCCGCAACGCGGCTGCATTATCACTGACAAGCCGCTGCTTGCAAGGATGCCCTGTTAAGCTTTTACGATTGGGTAAACATTGCCCGACACGGTGACATCCCCGGTCGCAACGTTGCTGCCTGCAAGTCAAAAACTGACAGACGCACTCAGCCGGAATTGACGATCGAAGCGACTCGCGCGACTTCCCGCTGGGGATGGTTGTGCCGAATTTCCGATATCTCATCCTGAGCCGACCTGCGCCGGCTGATTGACACCGCGCGGAATACTCGAACAGTCACACCTCATCGGCCAGCGGCGTTGTCCGCAACTGATGCGCCGTCGACACAAACATCTCGGCCGCAAACTGGCAGCCCGCAAAACAAACGGAGTGGATTATGCGAATGACGTCCTGGAAACGCTGCATTATGCAGACACTGGCCGTACTGACTGCTCTCAGCGTATTTACGTACAACACGACAGAAGCGCAGGTCGTCCCTGGTTCTGGCTACAAGATCAACGAAGTCGGAGACGACTTTGAAGACGAAGACTGGTCGTACATTCCAAACTGGCCCAAAGCCAGCCAGAACCTGGACAGCCAGACTCGCCCCAACCTGGGCGAGTCATCCAACGGACGCTGGTACGAAAGCGGCTACCGAGGGCAGCCTGACATCATTCGTCGCGTTCCAACCCCGGCGGGCGGACTGCCAGGCAGTAAAGGATCGCTACTTCTCCGATCAAAATTCACCGGAATCCCGGAAATGATCACACGTAAGCAGCAGCAGGACGATTTCCTGGCCAACGTCAACGGGATCACCGGAGCAATCTCAGTCGCTAACTCACCGAGCTTCGTTGTCCGAGTCTTTCTTCCACCATGGAACGAATGGGAGCAACGAACCGGCGCAACATTCGGCATCCGGGCTGACTGTGAAGGCATGGTTGTGAAGAGCGAAGAAAAACGAGGTCTCTTTGGTATCCGAATTCGCGAAAAGCGGAAACAGGACGCTTACTGGCCCGGCTTCTTCATTCAGTACAACTGCAAGAATGATCCAAAGTACGACGAAGACTCAGCCATCGTTCTAATTCGCTCAGACGACAAAGGCCGAGACCTCTTCGGACCGTACATCACGCAAACCGGCTGGTGGACGTTCGGCATGTCATTCACACCAGACGCCAAAGTTCACTACTACGCCAGCCCGGGTGTCGATGCACTGACACAGGCTGACTACATTACCTCAACACGCCCCTACAACGCTAAGACTCAGCGTCTGGTCACGTTCTTCTTCAACGTCGTCAACATGGACGACGGCCGAACCTGGTCAACCAACTGGATCGTCGACGACCCTGAAGTCTTCGTTCTGCGTCGCTTGCGATAAGCCACGTCGAAGTACGGAACTCAGTTCTGACTTTCAGAATAAAGCAAGGCCGGCAGGAATCGTTATTCCTGCCGGCCTTATTCTGTTTTCGTCCCTGTTAAAACGGCAATAGTTTCTGCGGAAAGATCAGCAGTTCCCGTCTGGTCTTTCTTCCCGACACGGCCCATCGATTCAAGCTTAGCAACAATGCCCGTCGCCAACGGCATCTGTCACGCCGTGTCACTCATATCGACTTCACCTGGGCCATCACTTCATCAACCGTCATGCTCACACCTTTGCCAACGAACTGAATCTATACTTTGATCGGGCGGGAGCGATAGATTTCCAACGACAGAATAAAATCCGACACCAGTCTCTCTAAAACGTCTCCGGAAACACCGACATCCCTTTACGTGACTGAACTTGACGACGCAGCGATATCTGCAACAACACGAACTGGCAACAACTACTCATTACCAGACTGCATACCCGAGTCCATCAGAGACTTTAACTCAGTCAGGTTTCTGTCGACCTCTGCACGCTCGTGCGGTGAGGCAACTTTGGAGGCGGTTGTAAAATCCAATTCAGCCCCTGACTTATCACCAAGTGCGAAGCGGGCAGCCCCTCGGTGAGAGTATGCAAAACCCGATTCGTTTCCGAGCGTGATGCTACGGTTAAAGGCACTGAGCGAACCGACAAACTGACCGAGACGGAAACGGGCGACGCCAAGGTTATGCCAGGCTGTTGCCGCCTGAGGATTCAGTTTTGTAGCCAGTTCAAACTGCAGTTCAGCTTTGCGGAATTCCCCTTCAGCAAGCAATTGCTGCCCGGTAATGTCGGCAGCCCGGGAATGCTTCGCTGAATCAGTCGATGACGGTATGACACCAACGATCGCCGTTCCGGTAAAATCTGGAATTGGCGGACCCGTCGACGAATCGTTCGGCCGGAACATTACGACGAGCAACGACACCGTCCCCAAAACAGTCGCAACAAGAATTGGCTGCGTCGGGCTGCGTTTGAGCCATTTTGACGTTCGTTCCAGACGGCTGGGATCAAACGCGGTCTTAAGTGGACGGTCACCCAGGAAGCAATCCAAATCCTCTGCTAGTTCGACAGCACTCTGGTATCGATCGTCAGGTTGCGCAGACAGACACTTTTCGATGATCGACTTGAGTCCAGGCGTCAGCCACTTACTGCCTGCTGGAAACTCAACGTTTGAAGACAACCGACTCGCCTGTAACTGACAGGAAGCGATGAAGGGGTCGACTGAAACGTTGCCTTCGAGAAAGGGCCACCCACCAGTCAGAGCTTCAAACAAAACCAGCCCCAACGAATAGATATCAGACCGCTTGTCGAGACGTGTTCTAATTTCGCAGCCCGTCAGACAACCGAGCTGCTCTGGCGACATGTAAAGCAGCGTACCGCCAACCGACGGGGGCTCACCGGTTCCTGTTTCCTGCCGGCTGGAAACATTGAAATCTGCAAGCATCGCCTTGCCATCCCGTGTGAGAAGGATGTTCGAGGGTTTGATGTCGCTATGAATCACTT
>CALGTK010000274.1 GCA_937904325.1 uncultured Planctomyces sp. | reverse complement strand
AGCCCATTGCTCCTGGAATGACGGCGACGACGGTCCGAAGCTGATCGCGCGGCATTCGACGCAGGCGGTCTCGACCACCGGTAAGCAGTTCGCTTCGAAGTTTGGTCTCGACGCGACGGACGTCCGAGTCGTCTGCAACTTCATCGGTGGCGGCTTCGGCTCGAAGTTCGCGGCGGATGAATGGGGCTGGGCGGCGGCGCAAATGTCGAAAGACACCGGCCGACCCGTTCGACTGATGCTCGATCGTCCAACCGAGATGAAGACACCGGGTACCCGGCCGTCAGGCTTCGGAAAGGTGACCATCGCCGCGAAGAAGAACGGCGTAATCACTGCCTGGAAAAGTCATCACTGGGGCACCAGTGGGCCGCAGGGACGACCGATCGACGGCAATCAGATGCCTTACGTTTTCGACTTCGAAAACAAACACGTCCTGGCGACGGGCATCAAGACGAACTGTGGACCAAACCGAGCCTGGCGGGCTCCTAATCATCCTCAGCTTTGTGCCATTACCGACACGGCGATGACGGACATGGCTGCGAAGCTGAAGATGGACCCGGTTGACTTTTACAAAGCCAACCTCGGCCAGCTGGACAAAGTTGCTAAAGCAAACGGAGATCTTTATCGAGCACAGCTTGACCGGGCTTCCGACCTGATGTCCTGGAAGAAGAACTTCCATCATCACGGCGAAAGCGGTGGTGGTGCGGTCAAGCGAGGCCTCGGCGTCGCTCTGCATCGCTGGGGCGGAAAGTCGGTGAAGTGCGAAGCCGAAGTTCGATTGTTCGAGGACGGTGCCGCTCAGGTTTCTATCGGAAGCCAGGACCTTGGCACGGGAACCCGGACGGTCATCGCGATGGTACTTGCCGAAACGTGCGGACTTCCTCTTGAGAAAGTCACCGCAAAAATCGGCAGCAGCGATTACGTCTACGGTAACCCTTCCGGTGGCTCGATCACGGTCGGCAGCGTCAGCGGCGGAACTCGCCGTGCGGCACTGGCAGCCGTCTGGAAGTTGCTCGACAAGGTGGCTGAGAAGCACGACGTCGATGGCGAAAGCCTGAACGTCGGCGACGAAGCTGTCTGGTCCGGCAAAGAAAAGGTGTGCTCATGGAAGGACGCCTGCCGACTGATCGGCTCCGTGCCGATTACCGAAGTCGGCGCAAGTCCAGTCAAAGATGGCCTGACCAGCGAACTCGTTGGTGGCGTTCAAATGGCTGACGTTTCCGTCGACACGGACACCGGCATCGTCCGTATCAATAAGATGGTCGCCGTTCAGGACTGCGGAACAATCATCAACGAGATGACCGCGAAGAGTCAGGTTTACGGCGGCTTGATCATGGGCATTGCCTACGCTCTTTCCGAAGAGCGGATCATGGACAATAAGACCGGCCGCTACATCAACGCAGACATGGAGAACTACAAACTGCCAAGGATTGGTGACATTGGCGACCTGATCGTCGAGATGTACCAGCCGGACAGTGAGTACAACCGCGGAGTAGTTGGTCTGGGTGAACCACCGGTCATTTCGACCGGAGCCGCCATTGCCAACGCCGTGGCTAACGCAACCGGAGTCAGGGTACCCGTGCTGCCGATGACTCCTAAACGTGTACTGGACGCTTTGAAAGGAGGCCAGGCATGAGACCTTTTGAATACGTCAGCCCGACTACTGAAACCGAGGCTGTTGACGCTTTGAACGATCACGACGGTCAGACAATGGTGCTGGCCGGCGGGACCGACCTGATCAGCCTGCTGCAGCGCGACGCCGTGCAGACGCAGCGGGTGGTCGACATCAAGAAGATCGACACGCTCAAAACGATCGAACAGGTCGACGACGGCGTGCTGATTGGAGCAACAGTCACGCTCGACGAAGCACTGGAAAGTCCGCTGCTCGCCGGACACGACTCCCTCGCGCAGGTGATCGACGGTCACCGGGCAATTCAGATTCAGTCGTCGGGTACGCTTGTCGGCGATCTGTGTCAGATGCCTCATTGCTGGTACTTCCGAAACGGTTTCGGAGTACTCGGCCGCAAAGATGGCGAATCACTCGCTGAACTTGGTGACAACCGATATCACGCGGTCTTCGGTAACGCTGGACCAGCCAAGTTTGTTTGTGCTTCACGATTTGCGCCTTCAATGGTGGCGTGGGGTGCGAAAGTGCGAGTCATCGGGCCTGGCCCCGAAGACGAACAGTTCGTTCCGCTGGAATATTTCTTCGTCACGCCGCGTCTGGAATCTCAGGGTGTTAACGTCCTGAAACCCGGACAGCTTGTCACCCATATCTGGCTGCCAACGGTAGCTGATGTGAAAAGTGGCGCTTACGAAGTTCTCGAATCGAAAGGCCTCGACCGTCCTCAGGCTGCCGCCGCGGTGTGCCTGCAGACTGAAGGTGACTTCGTCCGGGATGCTCGCATCGTGATGGGCCACGTGGCGCCGACTCCGTGGATCGCCCACGAAGCCGCACGTGCTCTGATCGGCCAACGCCTCGACGAGGACATGGCCAGCAACATCGGCGACATCGCCCTCAGCACAGCAACTCCACTTTCCATGAACGAGTACAAAGTCACCATGGCCCGCGCCGCAGTGAAGCGATCCCTGCTTCGAGCGGTCGGCAAACTCGACGACGCCCTCGTTCAGTAAACGTCGCTCCCACACCCACCTGGTCCTCTCTCCACCTGGGGGAGAGGGTGAGGGAGTTACAGGACCTGACTCATAACAACCTCGGGAACCTCACCCCGAACTCGTCTTATTCTCAAATCCAAACCCAAGGATAAAGCCATGCAACACGAACTCGAAGTTGTGCAGGGCGAACGTTGCCGACACCTCTTGTCCAAAGGCATGTACCTGAACGCTGGCCTTCCACCGGAAGAACACGCCACCGGAGACGGCAACTTCTGGTGCGCCAACACCCAAACCACCTACGGTCCCGACAAAGGCTTCTGCAACGGCGAAGACTGCACTGACGCCACACGAAGCTGCTACGAAACTCCGTAACAGGATGTTCGTTCATCGAGCATTGATTCGAGCTCGTCCCTCACTGAGGGCGAGCTTTTTTCGTTTCCTCTTCTGAATTCACGGAAGATTTGATTGCTCGACAGTCGCCGGAAGCTCAGGCGATTATTCGCTTGTTGATTGAGCAGAATGCTCAGTTGAAAAAGCGGATCGAAGCCCTGGAAGCTCGGTTGAGTAAGACGTCGCGGAATTTGTCGAAGCCGCCGTCGTCGGAACATCCGCACACAAATCCTGAGCCTCAGAAGAAAACAAAGTCGCAGTGCAAACGCGGCTGACGCCGAAGTCGAAACGCGGGCTGGCGGCGAGTGATCCGGTGGATCAACTCAAAGTCGCGAGCTACGTCCTGCACTACGGCATCTCCGCTCGTCCCTCGCTGCGGGCTTCCGTTACGGACTTCGCTCCGCTGGACTGTGCGGCCTCCGGCGACTTTACTTGATGGACCTGCGGACCACACGAAAGCCCAGGTGGATGCGTCTGAAGTCAGGCGTGAGCTTGTCCCGCCACGCCGAACAGCAGTAGCCGGAGTGGCCATTCCAGCTACCGCCCCGGATCACCTGCTCGCCGCGTAGGCGAAGGTGATTAATCGGATCTGTCACCGAGCCACTCTCGTATACGTCATACCCGTCATAGCACCACTCAGAGACGTTCCCATACATGTCATACAGCCCCCACGGATTCGGCTTCTTCAAACCGACTGCGTGTGACCTGTCGCCGGAGTTCTCGTAGTACCAGGCGTAATTACCAAGCTCTGAGTCACTGTCGCCAAAGCTGTACTTCGTGGTTGTCCCAGCACGGCACGCGTACTCCCACTCCGCTTCTGTCGGCAACTGGTACACGTGGCCGGTAGCCTTCTCTTCCGGCATTTCCGACAACCTCTGACAAAACGCAACTGCGTCAATCCCACTAACCACATTAACAGGGTTCAGAGGCATCACCACATTCATAGAGTTCACAGGACTCTTGTAGATGCTCGGGTTCGTACCCATCACCTTTTCGTACTGCTGCTGTGTCACCTCATAAACGCCAAGCTCGAACGGCTGCGTCAGCGTCACCTTGTGAGCAGGCCCGGTCACCTGAGCAGGCCCGTAATCCGCATACCCCATCATGAACGTCCCAGCGGGAATCGGCACAAATCGCATACCAATACTGTTCACTGCCGGTACAACGGCCTTTGCTGATGGCTCGTCACTGCTGTTCGGAGTCTCCGGTGACGATACAGTCT
>CALGTK010000273.1 GCA_937904325.1 uncultured Planctomyces sp. | reverse complement strand
TGCCCGTGAGTCAAACATCCCATTGCAGTGGAGTGGTGCCGACCACGTGCGATGGGTTGCGGATGTCCCTGGAACCGGATGGTCGTCGCCAGTCGTGCAGGGAGATCGAGTCTGGCTGACTACAGCGATAGCAACACAGCCGACTCCAGAACAGATCGAGGCACAGTTTAAGCAGTCGCAACTCGATCGCGAAAAATTCACACGCCGACAGGTCGCGGGCAGCGTTTCATTAAGGCTGATGTCCTTCAATCGAAATTCAGGAGAAGTCCTTCTCGATACGGAGCTGGCCTTTGTTGAGAATCCAGAAGCGATTCACGTCGGGAATAGTCATGCCTCGCCGACGCCGTTTATCGAAGGTGACCGGCTTTTCGTGCACTTCGGAATTTACGGGACCTTCTGTCTTGATCGAGATACCCATCGTGTTATCTGGCGACGATCAATCCCAGTGTTTTACAGCGTGGGAGTCGGCAGTTCACCCGTGCTCTGCAATGGTCTTCTGGTTCTCGTCTGTGATGGTATCGACGAACAATTCGTCATCGCTTTGGACAAACACACTGGGGAAACCACATGGAAGACATCGCGTCCACCGTTCCGCGTGGAAGACGGTCAGTATCGAAAAGCGTATTCGACGCCGCTGATCGTCTCTTATGGCGGGCGTGATCAGCTCGTCATTCCCGGCGCTCAATGGGTTGTATCATACGATCCTGCTACCGGTGACGAGATCTGGCGAGTCGATCATGGTGCAGGATTCTCGAACGTTCCGCGGCCGGTTTATCACAATGGCGTCGTTTTTGTCTGTACCGGTTACGGTGCGCCGCAATTGTGGGCCATCAGGGTTAATGGCAGTGGTGACGTGTCGAATTCTCACGTGAAGTGGAAAGAGAAAAGCCAGATACCGAAAAATCCGTCGCCGCTGCTGGTTAATGGACTCCTGTTTGTGATCAATGACAACGGAGTCATGACATGCCTGGACTCCGATACAGGAAAGACTCAGTGGAGGAAACGAATTCCAGGAAATTACTCCGCATCGCCAGTTTTTGCGAATGGGCATGTCTTCCTCTTCAGCCACGAAGGTACGGTCACCGCAATAGAAGCATCTGCCGAACCGTCTGGTCTCGTCGAATCAAATATGGATGACCAGCTCATGGCTTCACCTGCAATCCTCTCGCAATCGGTGCTGCTGCGAACCCGTCACAAGCTGTACTGCATCCAGTAACGCGAACTTATGACGCCAGAAATTTGGTGGTAACGGTTTGCATCCACGACGGCAACACCAGTGGGCCGCTTCTGGCAAATGTCGCTTCTGGAAGTGCGAGCGATAGAGCAGTAACCTGTGTCAGCAGACAAATGTTATCGATCGCCTTTTCAGTTCACGACGGAGTTTGAAATGACCAAACGAATTGCCTTGTCCTACCTTGTCTGGCTGACTGGCGTTCTGCTTCTGGCAGCGACATCACCAGTTGCAGCCGACGAGGAAGCGAAGAAAGAGGTACCCCAGTCGAAGCCGCCGGCCACTCATACAGTTACGGCCGAACCGTTTCGAATCGAACTGAATCTGACTGGGACTTTTGAAAGCGAACACACCGCGGAAATTTCGTTACGGCCGAAAGTGTGGAGCAAACTGGATGTAAAATCTGCTATCGATCATGGCACGGATGTTAAGAAGGGCGATCAGTTGGTCGAACTGGATCTTGAGGACCTGCGACGGGCCATCGTGTCGGCTGAGCAGACCCTGGCTGTAAGTAAGCTGAGCCTGAAAGAAGCGGAAGTTGGCCTCGAAGCTCAGCATAAGACGACACCTATGACCATCAAGGCGGCTGAACGAACTGTCAAGAACGCGAACGACGACCTTCAGTACTTTTTTGCTGTTGAACGGGACCAGGCGATCAAGGACGCTGAAAGGTCGCTCAAGAGTTCGCAATTCGCGTTGGAATATGCGACGGAAGAACTCAATCAGTTGCGACAGATGTACAAAGCCGACGATCTCACTGAAGAGACCGAAGAGATCATTCTGAAGCGTGCTGAACGTTCCGTCGAATCGGCACAGTTCTCACTTGATTCCGCAAAACTTCGAACGGCGAAATCACTCAGGACGATCATTCCGCGTCGGGAAGTTGAGCTGACTGAATCGACGAAACAGGAATCGCTGAATCTGGTCAAGACAGTGACAACGTTGACTGCCGGACTGACGAAGGCTGAGATCGGTTTTGAGAAACAGCGTCTTGATTACATTCTGGCAGCGAAAAAACTCGACGAGTTGCGGACCGACCTGAAAACTCTTGCGGCCATAATCGCTCCGATTGACGGTCTTGTCTATTACGGTCGAGTACAGAATGGAAAATGGAGTGGCAAAGGAACCAATGAAGCTGACTTACAACCCGGAGGCGCCGTTGCAGCAAAGAAAGTTTTCATGACAATCGTCTCGCCGAAGGTCGTCCGTATCCGAACATCAATCAGCGAAAAGGATCTGTTTCAGGTTCGATTGGGAACCAAAGGGCAGGGTGCGCCTACCGCATTTCCCGATGCAAAGGTCGGCCTGAAAGTCAGCTCTGTCGGAAGGATCCCGTCTGCGCCTGGCCAGTTCGACTGTGTAATCGACATTGTTGACGATATTGACAGTCCGGTGTCAGCCGGAATGAGCTGTAAGTTTTCGCTGGCAACTTATGACCAGCCCAAGGCATTAACCGTTCCGGAGTCTTCGGTCCTTGCAGATGCGGGCACTGAAGAATCGTACGTTTATGTCGTCGATGGTGACGGCCATGCTCGGCGAACTGTTACGACCGGACGGCAACACAACGGTCGACTCGAAATCATCAAAGGCATCCAGGCTGGTGACGAAGTACTTCTGTCTAAGCCCGAGGGAGAGTGACATGCGATGGCTCCTGTTCGCGGTTTTACTCGCCGTCACGTGGACTCACTCAGGCTCGGCTGCAGACGCAGTACCTGAAGGTCCGTTGCAGGTCACGCAGACTCCGCGTGTCGGACCTATCGCCGACGTTGATGCAAAGGTTCTGGAAACCTCAATCCAGCGAGGGCTGGATTTCCTGATCGGTTATCAGAACTCTGACGGTTCATGGGGAAACCCGACACGCACCAAAGGGCTTAATATTTATGCGCCTGTCCCAGGAGCGCATCACGCGTTTCGCACGGCGACGACAGCTATGTGCATAATGGCTCTGATTGAATCCGGCAGCGAGACGCCGGAAACGAAACGATCACTGACCCGAGCGGAACAATGGCTGCTGACCTACCTGCCACGTCTTCGCCGGGCGACTCCGACGGCTATCTATAATGTCTGGGGACATGCTTATTCGATTCAGGCGTTGGTCAGGATGCACCGTCATCACGATGATGAGGCAATGCGGGAACGGCTTGTTGAACTCATCGAATCTCAATTCGACTTGCTCGATCGATACGAATCTGTTGATGGTGGATGGGGCTACTATGACTTTCGACTCGGAACGAAGAAACCAGCAAGCAGTTCAATCAGCTTCGTCAATGCTACCGTTCTCATCGCTTTTTACGACGCGAAATCGATCGGCGTCGAACCGCCGAAGAAGAATGTCGACAAGGCAATCGCTGCCTTGATACGGCAGCGAAAACCGGACTTTTCTTATTTGTACGGCGAGTACCTCAAAGATCGACCGATGCGCGGGATCAATCGTCCCGGTGGCAGTCTGGGACGGTCACAGGCATGCAACATCGCATTGCGAGTCTGGGGCGATAACAAGATCACCGATAAAGTACTCGATACGTGGCTGCATCGATTGTTCGCTCGCAATGGCTGGTTAAGCATTGGTCGCAAACGGCCGATTCCGCACGAAGCATGGTTTCAGGTCGCCGGATACTTTTACTACTACGGGCACTATTACGCGGCGCTCTGTATTGAAGATCTGCCGGGTGAGCAACAAGGCCTTTTCCAATCACACATGGTTCAGACGATCATCCCCAAGCAGGAAAAAGACGGATCGTGGTGGGACTATCCCTTGTACGATTATCACCAACCTTACGGAACTGCTTTCGCCTTGATGACGCTTTTTCGCTGCCGATAATAATCAGTTGATCGGTACAGCCATGCCTGACTTCACGACGGGAATGGTGGACGACGAGTCCCGGCGTGATCGAAAAATGCGTTTACCTGTACCGCAACGTGGTAAGTCGAAGCCCGCCCGATCAGTCACCTATTGGCGGGCTGAGTAATCCAGCATCCTTGCTGCCAGTTCCAATTGCCACTGGTGGTTTGTCAGCAACTGCCGCTCCAGGTCGTCGATCTGCATTTTTGCGGCCAGAGATTTTTTCAAACGGTATGTGAAGATATTCTGTTTGCTGATCGAAGGTAGCGCCGAGGAGTTGCAGAAGTGCATTCCAAGTGGGCAACCTCACAAAAAGGAAGTGCATTAGCTGTGGATTCTGGGGAGTTCGCAGCCAACTTCGATGATCGCGGCTTCCGCGGCAGCGAGTTCTTCGAGACGATCGTTAACTTCTTCTTCTGACGCGTAGTATTTCGCGAGTCGAACGTAGGTCGCGTGGTGTCGAGCCTCGGATTCGTACAAGCTTCCGTAGAAGTCGCAAAGCTGTCCGTCCTGAATGTGGTCACGCAGCAGTACGAACCGTTCACAACTACGAGCTTCGATCAACGCTGCAATCAGCAGGTGATCGACGGCTTTGTGCGGTTCCTGGCGGCGGGCAGTTTCTTTCAGCTTCCGACCGTACGTTCCAGGCTTCATTCTGTAGAATCTAATGCCGCGGGATTTGATCAGGTCGACCACCAGTTGGAAGTGCTCCAACTCTTCAGTGACGATGACTGACATCTCGCGGCAAAGATCTTCGTTTTCGACGTAGTCGAACATCAGATTCATCGCCGTTGCAGCGGCTTTCTGTTCGCAATGCGCATGGTCGATCAGGATGTCTTTCAGATTTCTATCGACCTGTGTCAACCAGCGTTCGGACGATACAGAGTGAAGATGAAGCATGTGTGTCTCGTGCTTTGCCGCGGATGACAACAAGCCTTGTGTGGCCCTGCAAGGTTGGAGAATCGAACAGAGGATACCTAATTGGGAAGTCAATCAAGACTTCAAAATTCGATACCCCGCTCAGTGCGTCTGCCCGCGTGGTGTGTTAAGTGGCACCACACGGGCACTTGACCTGGGCCATTTCTGATCGCGGCCTAAATCTTGCCGTCGAGGCCCATCTGATAGTACTTGTGTGTGATCTTTTCCTGATTCTCCAGAAGCCAATCGATCGACGGTTCGCAATTCATGGCTTTATGGATTGCTTGCGTCATCGCTTTGCGGTGAATGTCAAACAGCGCTTTGTGATCGAGGTTGTCGTCAGTGGCGACTCCGGGATTGAGCCAGACGCTGCAGATGATACCCAGATCATTAGCCTTTTCTTTGGGAATGTAGCCCGCTCGGACAGCATCAAGGACTCCATTGGCAATCGCAGCCTGAACCGTCCCCATCAGGATGTTTGTATAGCGACTGTTTTTGACGGTGACCTTGCTGACGCAAAGCGTGACCGGTCGTACCTGGATGTCGGTATTCAGTATCGCGAACACCTTGGAATGCCCCATCGACTGATCGCCGGTCAATGTTGCCAGCGCTGTCCCGACTGGTCCATCGAGTTCGCCGATGACGACTTCAGGCTCGGCAGCGGTGAAGGGAGGACCGCCGGCAACAAGAGATTCACCAGTTCGGAGGACGATACGGTCAGACATGGAAGTAATCCTTTACGGTTGGGGGTGAGTGAATAGCGGGACGGGATATTCTGTTCGAAGAGTCGCCGCGGCCGGATTCTGATCGCAGAGAAATGTGTGTCAAGTGGCCCGAAACTGTCACATCACTTGATCTGAAGTGTTCTCGGCCAGCCTGGAACTGATTTGCGATCTGGTTCACGATTTTGATCCATCGTATGCAACTCCATCGTGATCGTGCGGGTTGTTTTGTCGAATATAAGCATCCCGTAACCGTTCACGCCGTGTGCGGTTCCGGCGACGGTCATTTTGTTACCGAAGCGATCGTGGTGATTTCCGGATCCGGAGAGGCCTGCGATTTCTCTCCCTCTTGCAGGGACGCTCGGCCCCCAGGTTCGATTTTGTTTGGACGAAAACGCAGGAAGCGAGAAGCCCCATGGTCCATCACCCCAGTTCTCAATGCCATGCTGGTGCAGCGTTCCTAAGTGGATGTCGCCGCTGATCATGACGGCCTGGGATGGAGCGATAGCACGTAAGGCCCGGTTCCTGGCAGTTTGCGGCCAACCATTGGCGTCCATGTCTCCGTAAGTCACGTCGTAGTTGCCGATGTTGACCAGTGGAGACTGCGACAGGACTGCGGCAAGGCGTTTTGTTTTGGCGACCTGATTCGCCCATTTTGCTACGAATTTTTCCTGTTCAGTTCCGAGCAGGTGAAGTTCCGGACGATCAAGTTTCCGAACATCGAAGCTCGGATCCATGATAACTTCGGGAGTGCGATTTGGCTTGTCGTTTCGTGGGTCGCGGATTGCTTCGGAGACGACCTCTGACGGAGGCGATTTGAACTTGCGATCTTCAAGGATTGCGAAGCTGACTCCACCGTAGTCGAATGACGTGTAGTAAGCGTTGATGCCATCGCCCCACGGTCCGACATCAGCAGGATCGGGGATGTGCCACGTTTGCGTTCGCTCGACTGCATTGACCCACAGAGGATGCATTGGGTAACCGCCGGTGGTTCGGTCTCCGGTCATGCGTCGGCCGCCGTCGCCCCACAGGTCGTTGGCGTAAATGTCGTGGTCGTCGGTGATCATCACTGATGGACGGTCTTTCAGCAGTTCCTTAAACGTCAGCCCGAACATTCGCCACTTGGCGAGGTAATTAGCCATCGCTGCGGGGACATCTGCTGGAGTGTGAGCTTCAATGATTCCGCCGCCAGCATTACTTTCGTAGATCTGATCACCAGCGAAGAACACCAGGTCTGGATTTTGCTCAAGCATCTGTGACACGGCATTGCTGTACGGGAACCATTTGTCATTCACACAGGCAACGGCCATTAACTTGACTGCTTTGTCCATGCCGGGTTCGGCACGGATTATTCCGGTTAACTCGCTGCCGCCCGATACAACTTTGTAGTCAACCGGTGATTTTGCATTCCAGTTCTCAAGCCGAAACTCGGCCATCGCCGTCAGTGGGTCAATCTTTACCGTCTGCTTCTCCTGCCACTTACTGTTCAGCTTGAGGAACAATGTTGCCGACGAGGTTGTCGGCTTGATCGGATTCGCGTCGGTATGTGCTGCAAGTTTCACTGTGGCATTCGCCAGGCAGTATTGGCTCCATAGTAATCTTGCAAGATTTTTCCCTGAGGAGTCAATCCGCTCGATCGACGTAAAGTAGGCTCCGTGATTTTCCCCGTTGAGCGTTGTGAGAGTCGTTTTCAACGACGCAGGTCCGACCGGGAGTGTGACCTGAAAATCGGCGGTCATTGCCTGCGCTGGATTGTCAATCAGTTGTGTTACCGATTGTTCAGCAATTTGGATACTGGCCTGTTTAGAGTCGATGCTTTTCTCAACATAATGCGGCCATCTGGCCAGGGAAATTCTGTACTTGCCGGCTTTTCTGACGTCGAGCAACCACGAACCATTGGCGATCTTTCGTCGGACTACGTGACTGCGAGACCACGGTGGATTGCCTCGCGGAGTTACCCAATCCTGGCTGGTAAGGTACGTTGGGTTTTCAACATCTGAACCGATGTGAATTCGAGTTGGGGCCATACCAGTCGAAACTGACTTGAACCAGAGAAGATGCTCTGCCCTCAGCCTCTTCACGACGTTGGGATTGTCCGCAGCCACATCGTGACGCTGCGCCGGATCGTCGACGATGTCGTACAGTTCCTTGCCTTCGACCAGCCGCCAGCGTTCTGTCATGGCCGTGCCGATTTCCCAGGCGTCTCCCGGTTTCTGGTAGCCGTTTCCGCCATGCATCTGGCTATGCAGCGTACGGGCTGGCCACTGCACGTCAGCATCCTGAAGCAATGGTGCAAGAGATTGGCCGTCAAGTTGTGGCCAGCCTGCCGGACGATCCAGGTCACAAAGCTCCATCAGCGTAGGCGTCACATCCAGGTGAGCGGCGAGAGTATCGATGTTACGGGGATCGCCCAGTTTTCCATTTAACCAGCGGATGAAGAACGGTACTCGATGCCCGCCGTCGTAAGCCGAACTCTTGCCGCCGCGCATGTGTGCGTTTTCGGCAGGAGTCTTCGGCCATCCATAAATTCGTCCGCTCTGGCGTGGGACTTTTCCCTCAAGGAACTCGCCACCGGCAGTCCCGTTGTCCGTCATGAAGATCAGAATCGTATCGTCAGCCATTTTTTCGGTTTCAAGGAAGTCCAGAAGCCGCCCGAGGTTCCAGTCAAAATTGGCAACCATCCCTTTGAAGCCGGCCAGACGGTCGCTCATGCCCAGGTCAAGAAACGGCTGCTTCCACTGCTGATCGACAAGGTAAGGGCCGTGTGGTGCGTTCGTCGGCAAGTAGACAAAGAATGGTTTGCTGCCACCCGCATCCGCCGCGACGGACGTCATGAAATTCATCGCCTCGTCGAACCAGACGTCGGTGCAATATCCGTCGAACTTCTTCCACCGGTCACCGTTGAGATAGGTGTCGTCGAAATAATCGTTTGTCCAGAAATCAGAGATCTGCGTCAGGCCTCCGCAGCGATGCCAGATCGACCGCTCAAACCCCTTGTCCATCGGACGAGCCGGCGCGTTGTCGCCGAGGTGCCACTTGCCAAATATACCCGTGGCATACCCGTTGATCGTGAAGAGGTTGCCCAGCGTCTTTTCGCGATCGTGCAGCGACGTCCGTCCGGACGATGTTCGATACGCACCGGTCCGAGCCGCATAACGTCCCGTCATCAGTGCTGCCCGAGTCGGCGTGCAGAACGGTGCAACATGAAAATCAGTAAAGCGTACAGACTCGGAATGCAGTCGATCGATGTTTGGCGTTTGCTGCGTCGGATTGCCATGACAAGACATATCACCGTAACCCTGATCGTCGGCCATGATCAACACGATGTTGGGACGCTGCCCGGTCGATTTGACTGAAGTCGTGACATGTTCATTAGTTAGGCCTGGTCGACATAGCAACAACGCGCACGTCGTTGACATAATCACCATGGCCAACTGCAATGGTCTGTAGTGCCCACGCATCATCGGATTCTCACTTGATTTAGGAATCATGAATTCCAGCAGTCTACCTGGCCGCTCAAAAGGGGATTGTCAAAGCACTGCGGTCACTTTTCCGGGTGGACCGTAATCGTGGTCTGTTCACCCGAAAGACGACTGCCGAGTGTACCACGTGGCCGGTGAGTCTGAGAGCTACCCTGATGCGATCCCGTCGCATCGGGGTTGACTTCAACCCCAGAACGCCGTTGCCGTCGATTTCTCGCTCACCGGCTGGAATTGCATCACGCGAATTATCGAAGATCAGCTTTTTCAAAACGGACCACAGTTACTCAACGGTTGGATGCATTGACAATCGCCATTTATCGAACAGGGCACTCAATGGTTTGACGATTTCATCATGCTGGTCGGCTACGTCTTTTTGCTCGCCGATGTCGTTGGCCAGGTCGTACAGCTGCCAGGCGGGCGGCGGACTGTCCGAGCCGATCCTTTCGTTAAGCCGCATGAGTTTCCAATTCCCTTTGCGTATGGCGCAGTTGTGGACCATTGGAGTCGGCACGACAAAGCCGCCATCCTTCCTGGGAAGCCAACTGCGATTTTGCCAGCAGAGCCAATCGTGCGGTTTGGATTTGTTCTTTTTATTGATGAAGGGAAGCAGGTCGACGCCGTCGGCAGGTTGTCCCTCTGGCATCTGCAAACCGGCGGCGGCTACCAGCGTAGGGTACACGTCGGTGCTCGACACCATTTTGTCATAGACTGTTTCTGCGGAGACCTTTCCCGGCCAGCGGAGGATCATCGGCACTCGGACGCCGCCTTCGAAGAGATCAAATTTGTGTCCCCGCAGCGGAAGGTTGTTGGCGTAATTCCGTGAATGCCACGCGTATCGTTCCGTACTCTCACCGCCTCCGTTGTCATTGAGAAAGATGACGATCGTGTCGTCGGCAATCCCGTGCTTGTCCAGTCGATCAAGCACACGCCCAATACTGCGGTCCATGGACAGGAGCATGCCGCCGTAGATGCGGCGGTTCTCTTCCTTCACGTCGGGAAATTGTTCCTGATCCGCATCAAGCGCGTGCATCGGCGAGTGAACCGCGTTGAATGCGAGGTAGAGAAAGAAGGGGTCGGAATGGTTACGGTCGATGAATTCGCAGGCTTCCGTGCCCCAATAATCGGTCAGATATTCAGGTGCCGGAAACTGCTTGCCGTTGCGGAAAACCGGAGTGCCTTTCCAGAACGCCGAATCCCCGCCCCGAATGGCAATCGAGTCGTCAAAGCCGCGTTCGCGAGGTCCTGCCGTTTCGTACTGCATGCGCTTGTTGCCGCTGAGATGCCATTTGCCGACGTGCGCCGTGTGATAGCCAGCGTTCTGAAACACTTCCGACACCAGAGTCTGTTCACGAAACAGCCGAGTCTTATCTTCACCGTAGATGTTGTCATATATCCCAAACCGCTGTTGATACTGGCCCGTCAACAATCCCATCCGCGACGCCACGCAAATCGGGGCGGTCACGTAGGCATTGGTGAAAAGAGTGCCTTCCTCCGCGAGGCGATCGATGTTCGGGGTTGGGATCTCAGACATCCCGAATTTCGGCAGATCGGAATAGCCCATGTCATCGGAAAAGATGAGCACGACATTGGGGCCCGACGGTTTCGTGGACGATGTGCGAGCAGTCGGCTTCGACGCTGGAGCAGCGGCTATGCGTGGGCGTACTTCTTTGATCGTGTTCCATTGCTCGCCATCGTTAGAGACGAGAATGTCGAATTCGTTGGGAGTTCGGTAGATCAGCTTCCCGCCGCGATCCCGCGAGAGCACGATCCGATTGATCTTTGTGGTCTCCGACAGCTCGATCTGAGCCCAGCCTGTTTTGTTGGCCGAGATCCAGCTGCGATCGTTTCCGTACTTTCCGTCGTTGAGGAATTCGATTTTGTGGCGGTCGTACCCTGGCAGCAGTGAGGATGCTGTTGCCTTTCCGCCGTTGGATTGCAGGGCGAGATTCTTTGGCGAATCGGGACCGTAGACTTCCAGTTCATCGATGCAGGGCTGGCCACGATTCGTATCAATGATTTGCACGCGTACAAATCTCGCCTCGGTCGCTGCAAATTTGAATGGGTTGGCAATGCCTGGATTAATCGGGCCAACAACATTTTTCACGGCGGGATTCTTCGGCACTTCCGGCGTGGCGGCGGAAGAGGAACCGACAAGCTCACGAATCCGCATATTTCGTAACCAGAACGGCAGGCCGTGATCCTGGAATCCGATGAATCCCAGCTTCGGTTTGGTCTTCAATTGCGGGTGCGAAAGATCCACGTTGTTGACCAGCACACCGTTCAGCCTGACGGTGACCTCACCACTGACGCTCGTCACGCTCATGTGGTTCCACTCGCCAGCGGGCTTTGTCGCGTTGGCTCTCGGAGCGACTCTCGGAAGGATGCCGCCGGTGACGGCATGGGCATCGAGATGCTTAGCGCCGGCCGAATCGCGAATCTGGACTTCAATCACTGTGCCGACGGCCTTTCGGCGATCGGTAACGTTGAAGTAGAGCCCGCTGTTGCCGCCTTTCTCGTGCCTGTATTCAAACTCGCATTGAAAATCTTGGTATTCGTTTTTCAGCCAGAGGTAGTCGCCGTATCGCGTCCAGTCTTTTTCACCTTCACGTGGCTGCAGCTGAACAACACCGTGTTCACTGAGCGACCAGTTGCCAGTCGTCTGGAAGTGTTCTTTCAAGTCGCCGCCGGCAAGCAGATCAATGAAGCTTCCAGCAGCTCCGCTGGTTCTCAGCGTCATCAAATACCTGACGATGTGCTTCAGATCGTCAGGTCCTTTGATCAATCCGATTGGCATCAGTGAAGTCTTGCTGGGGACTTTCTCGTCGATCCGTGATTTTTCGACCGCTTTCAAACTGCCGTCCATCATCTGCAGCGTGACGCGGTTCTCATCTTCACCTGACAGGAATCCCAGCAGCACTTTTCCGTCTTCCGTGACGATCGACCACGTCTGAAAGTTCGGCGAGACATCTTTGCTTGGCGCGGCAACGGACTGAGCGAGATATTGCGGAGTGAACCGTTTCGCGACGCCCGCCAGGGAAGGCCCGATGACACCACCGCCCTTGCCGGAATCGTGACACGCGATGCATTTTTTCTTGAAGATTGCAGCGCCGGTTTTTGTGTTCCCCTTCTTCCATGCCGCTGTCCAGTCGATCGCCTGGTATTCCGGAGGCATCGCCCTGTTGGCCGACAACTTCGCGCCCTTCGCGATGTCGGCTTTCACGGATCGTGTTTGAGCAAGACCTGGAATTCTTCCCGCGAGGTCATCCATTCCGAGCGTGTTTGCGAAGACAGCCGCTGTCTTGCGGTGTGAGTCGTCGGTGTCGTGGATGGACAGCGTGATCATTCGCTCGATCATCTTGAATTCCGGAGCGTCAGGATTCGCCGCCGCCGTCTGCCTCCACCAGTCCTTCATGGGAAGGCCCCCGACTTTGAACGCGTGCTTCTCAGATTCCGTCTTGAGGTTCGACTTCGGATCGTCCACGTAGTGGAAACCACTGAGGTGCTTATCTGCTGCTGCACCAATTTTGACGCCTGCGGGAATCGTTCCATTCTCAACCGTGTCGTTCCATTTCCACATCGCCGCCGCCAGTGTGACTCGGCGCGCCGGTAGGTCGCCGGTATTGAATTGTTGTTCGAGTTGGATCCAAGTCAAGTTCCTTCCGAGCCATCGCTGTGCCGCCTGGCGAACAAGACTGTCACGGCTCTTCGCCAGTCCGCTGATTGATTCGCCTGACCCTGCGTTACCCTTTGCGATCGGGCCAACCCACGCACGCAATCCCGCAAGTTGCGCGGCAGGCGACTCACTGGCGAGCAGAAAATTGACGTGCGATTCGTTTAACTGATGGAACCTACGCAGTGTGTCGGCAGCCGCGCTGGCCGTTCGGCCGTCGGCTGAAGACAGCGCGCCGGTCAGCGCAGCAACAACCCGTTCGTCGTCGTGCCGACCGGCAAGCCACGCCAGGCAGTACCAGGCCGGACTGCCCACTTCGGCTTTCAGAAACCGCTCCCGTACGAGGTCGTCGCCACTCATGTCGCGTGAAATGATTTCCCGATGGGCGTTGAATCGCCGCTTCCACGAGGGCGATTCAATTTCGTCCAGGAGCGCGCTGATGTCTGCCGAGGATGGATCATATGCGTGAGGCTTCAAAGGGTTCTTCGGATTCGAAATCACAACCAGATCGGTTTGTTTTACCGGCGACGCCTCATTGCGCTCCATGAAACAGACACTCGCAAACAATCGACCGTCGTTCCCCGTGAAGACTGCCACCGGCCGAGCAGTTCCTTTGCCCACAAGCAGCGGTTTCTGACTGCTGGCGAAAGACGCGCCGCGAGATCTCAATGGGAACTGCCCCAGCTCTCGACTGCCCCATCGCGCGACAACAAGCGACCGCTTATACGCGTCGCCAAGATGATCTTCGTTGTAGTAACAAGTACCAAACGGCACGAAACGCCCCAGCGCGGGGTCAATGGTCTTGATCAGGTCATTGCGATACGGCTCTTTCGCCTGGAGCCAACCGCGCGACCACTGGTAATGCGAGCCTTCGGTCACGTGCGTCAGTCGTCCGAACGAGTGAAGTGCGCTCCCTTCCTGGTCGTTGTCGTTGCCAAACAGATTCCAGTGCTCATCAAAGTCGAGATCGCAGATATTGCGAAACCCTCGCGAAATCGTCTTCAGTTCGTGCGACTTCGGGTCATAGCGAACGACGCCGCCCACTCCAGTCCATGGCATCTTTCTGGCGTCTGGCCCACTCAGGAATGTCCAGTGCCACACATGCCCCGGGTTGGTCTTGCTTCGAAACGGGCCAGGCTGCGGATCGCCGAACGCGAGATACAGGCAACCATCCGGCCCAATCTTCATGCCATGCAAACCCTGATGGATGTGGCCAAGCGGAATGCCCCAGACCAGACGTTCGAACGTCACGTTGTTGGGATCGCGAATCACATTCGGCAATCGATACAACGCCGTAACGGTCAGCACGTAAAGATCATCGCCCGCCACCTGTAGCGAATACGCCCACGTGTGTTGCGGCAGCGTCGTGATGGTCCTGCGCGTTTTGAATCCACCTTCTCCATCCGCTTCGAACAGATACACGGCGTCGCGACCGCCAACATACAAGTTGCCGCGTGGGTCCATGTCCATGCTGATGTAGAAGGCTTCGGGATCCGAGTGGATCAAATCCAGCCGCAGACCATCGTCAACACAGCGATAGCTATCCTGTGCGTAGGCGACGCCGTATGACGCCAGTACGACGATGCAAATGAATAAGTCTCTTAAGGCCATGTCGTCGTCAACTCCTCTGGTACTTCTGACTCACTACTATCGTCGCTGGCTCCTAGCGCCGAACTCTGTCATCGATGTCAACGTCAGCAACAGAATGCACGCTTTCTTAATCCTAATCGACTTCACGAATCTTGATGTTTTTCCAGCGGACGGAAAGCGGTTCGGTTTTCTGACCAACTCCATGGACCTGGAAACCGAGACGGCCCTTCGTAAAGTGTGTGCGGGTGTCTTTGCCGTCGGAAATCTTTGTGCCGTTGACCCACACGTGGATGGTCTCGCCCTTCGCGAGAACTCGATAGTTGTTCCAGCCGTCTTTCTTATAGGCCTTATTCGTGACTTCAGGTTTCGGAGCCAGCAGCCAGCCACCGACACCTTCGAACCAGACACCAGCGGCATTGCCGTTTGCAGCGATTTCCACCTGCGGACCAAGAAGCGATTTCCCGTCAGCTTTCTTCTTTGCCTTCTCGGCGTCTTTTTCAGACAGGCCGGCTGGGATTTCGTCAGCGCCGGATATCGAACGAATCTGTACGCCCGAGTTGAGGTCCGGATCACATTGAACCTCGAACGTCAGTTCAAAATCGCCGTAGCTTTTCGGTGGACAGAGGAATGAATTCGGCGTGCGTGGTTTGGTGGTCCCAACAATGCACCCGTCTTCGACCTTGTATGTTGCCTCGCCGCCTTTCTGTTCCCAGCCTTCGATGTCTTTGCCGTTAAAGAGCGTGGCCCACTCATCGGCACTGGCGCTCTTTCCAAACGGACTTACAGCGGCCGCCAAGACGATGACCAGATAAACCCTCAATGTCTTTTTCATAACTTTTGTCCTAACAGTGGTGTTCTACACAAACCTCAAACACTTTCGCTATCTCTCGATTGCATATTCTTTTCCCGTAAGCTCTTTGTAGATCTCAAGAAAGTCAGGCCATTTCTTTTCCCCTCTAGCGCCATTGACCTGGTACTGCTTCTCCTCCCAGGGAAGATTGCGGTCAAAAATCTTCCCCATACGTGTGTAATCGTCCATCTGCACGCACTCTCTGATCCAGGTTTCGTGGTATTGGTCATAGGCTTCCTGGTACTTCGCCAGCATTTCGCGGTGCGTGGGATGACTGGCGAAGTTGTTCATTTCAAGCGGGTCTTCTTTCAGGTGAAACAACTCCTCGGCGGGAGCAATGTTTTCATCGGCATAGC
The DNA here is from genome assembly GCA_937904325.1 of uncultured Planctomyces sp. GTDB lineage: Bacteria > Planctomycetota > Planctomycetia > Planctomycetales > Planctomycetaceae > JABMPE01. Next base: position 1,663 of record CALGTK010000273.1, on the reverse strand, counting down.
ACCAGTTGATGTACTTCCAATCCTCGCTCACCACTGCCAGTCCACGGTTATGGTCATTGACCATCCAGCCCCAGTTCTGGATCAAAAGCATCATGTCGCGGACCCGGCCGGACGGATCATCGATCAGGGGACGAAGACTGACGCCATCCATGTTTGCGGGCGGCTTGATACCAGCCAGGTCAAGGATCGTCGGTGCGAAATCAATGTTGCCGACCACAGATGAATTCTTCAGCTTCTTCCCTTTGGATGGACTGCGTGGGTCATAAATGATCAACGGAATCTGTGCCGAGGAATCATAAGGCAGCATTTTTCCCTGCAGGCCATGATCTCCGCAGTGATAGCCATTATCCGAGGTATAAATCACAACCGTATTATCCTCGACGCCAGCCTCTTTCAGCGTCTGAAGAACCATGCCTATGGCCGCATCCATGCCGGAAATCAACTGGTAATACCGTTGCAAACTATCCTGATAACGACCGGGACCCCATCCCCGCCGCAACAGATATTGACGCCCCAGCTTGGCTTGCGTGGGCAGTCGGTCGAGACCTGCCTGTCCGAAACTAAAGGGACGCGGAAACGTCACGCCCTGGTAGCGATCCTGATCAAGAGGGTCGATCACCTTATGAGGTAAGTGAGGGGTTTTGAAACTGATCGAAAGACAAAAGGGCTTCTCCGTTTTTGCGGACGCCGCAATAAAATCCGCGCCAAAGGCGCCGAGCGCTCGTGAGACATGGGGATACTTCTTAGAGTAGCCCACGAGTGATTCATTCTCCTTAGTTACGTAGGATCCTTGCGTGCCCTTGTAGAAGCCGCCCCATGCGTCAAAGTCACCAATATAATCGTGATCATCATCCAGACTAAAACCCCATTTGCCTGCGAAAGCCGTTCGGTAACCGGCCTTCTTAAGCAGCATGGGATAGGACTGCTCAACCCAGTCTTTTGACGCGAGTGGACCAAACGAAAAATTGGCTCCCGTTTTGTATTCATACATCCCGGTCATGGTTGTCGCGCGACTCGGGTTGCAAAGCGGACTGGTCGCGTAGCAACGTTCAAACAAAACACCCTCTCCGGCAAGCCGATCCAGATTCGGCGTTTCGATCTCCTTGTTCCCCATGCAGCCCATCGCCGTCGCCTTATGGTCATCCGACATCAGAAACACGATGTTGGGCCTGTCATCCGGCGTACCGGCCGTTGAAGTGTTAGCTGGTTCTTTCGCGTGCGTCGTCTCTGTCGCGTCCATGCGTTCTACGGACAGAAACCAGGCTCCGTACCCTTTGCCGTCGTCCGCGATGAACTGCGCGAGAATGTCGCAATCACCTTTCTTCAGAGGCACGGTAAACACGGCCTCGGTCATGTCATTCGTGACCACGATGGTCTCGTCGAAACCGGTGAGTTTGAGGCGAGCTTTGACAATGGGCAACGCGCGTCCCCGCTCGGTCTTCGTCTTTCCTTCGAACCCGTCGGGAACTGTCAGCTCGGGGGCGGAGCGAATGGGTTCGTTCATTTCAGCCGGCCAGCGTCTCAGGCTGAATCGGTAGGTCCCCGGCAACTTGACCTCGGCAAAGATCACGGCGGCGCCGGGTGTTCCATTGCGAATCCCTTTCTGCCAGGTCGAAATCCTCTTCGACCATGCCGAGGGAGTGAACTCAACGGGGTTCTGCTG
>CALGTK010000272.1 GCA_937904325.1 uncultured Planctomyces sp. | reverse complement strand
CGACGGTCCGAAGTGATGGCGAACGAAATAACAACGTCTGCCGTACCAAGGCTCGCCGTCAGTGGCAGATTGATCGTTGTAGGAAGTTGGAATGATTCCCCAGCGGCAAGTTCGATATCCCATGAGTCAGGAGTTGCTTCCCAGCCGCGAGGTATCTTCAGAGAGACAGTTCCTTTGACACCCTGCGACCAGGTGTTGCGTCCGACGATCGTATCAGGATGTCCGCCATACTCGGCGGGGATCACTCCCTTTTCAAAGCCAGTTTCCAGTCTCCAGCGAGCCATGGCTTCGGAACCACCAGTACAGAAGATTGGTTGCCCGTCAGACTTCACGTGATGCTTTTCGGTTTCTCTGGTCAGCGGGGAGCGTCGTCCCCACATGTCGACATGCTCGACTGCGTCTCCAAGATTCAATTTCGTGGAAAATGACTTGCCACCAGGAAAGACGAAAATTATCGATTTATCTCGTTCGAAGACGTAGTTTGTCGGCGAGTCTGGTAACTGGAATGATCCCAGGTGTTTTGCTCCTCGCAGGTTCATGGCCGTCGTTCTGAACGGCAGAAAAAGTGGTGTCGGAGCACCGTCTTTGTTCAGGAGTCCTCGATCACCATCAAGAACGCCGCTTATAAAGATTCCATTGGAACCTTTAAGCCGTGCCATCACCATTTGTCGTATCAGCGTGCTCGCTCGATTCTTCAGGGTGTGCGTGAGTGGAAGAGGTCGGAGCATCGTCCAGTGTTCGGCCGTATCGGATTTCTTGTCGCTGAAGATCTCTTCGAGTTCTTCAAGGCTGAGGCCATTCTCATTGCCGATTGTCACGAATAGATTTTGGATTTCGGTGGGAATTGGATACGTGGCAGGCCAGGGCCATTGAACTCCGATTTTTGAGTTTCGACCGAGCTGGTCAAATTGCGTGGTGATCTGCTTAATCATTTCAGGAAGTTGTTTTGAATGAGAAAAGCTGGTGTCTGTGTCGCCGCCGAGTTGCCAGTACTCGATGGTAGAACCGTAACGAGCCAGTACAGGTTCGAGTGAAGGCCCCCAGAAGTCTGGTTGCAGCGTGAATATTTCGCTGGTTCCCGTCCAGTCTTTGGCAAACTGATTACGGATTGCTCGAGGAGGATCATTGAGCAGGCCGACGGTCGAAATCGAGCGGTCGTACAATCCTTCCAACAGTCGAGTCATTTCGGTGGGGTTGGTTCCGTACTCCTCATGCATTGAGCTCCAGACCGGAATTTTCAACCAGTGAATCCCAGCTTCGTAAGCAACGAGAGCAAGATCTTCTGCGCTTAGCGGGCCCAGGCCGGTGTCGAGTGACCACCCAAATTCGCCGGTCGGTCTTGACTGAACAGGTTCGGAGATGACGAGCGTTGTTTCCGTGCTTTGAACTGTCTGCTGGTCACGCTTCAGAACTGCTCGCACGAAGTAACAACCGTGTTGCCGAGCGGCGATTTTCCAGCCTATTTCGTGGTAGCCAATGTCGTTTAAAGAAACTTCTTTGTCAGTGGAGTCCAGTTTCCACAGCTTCTGCTCGAGAACTTCGCCCGCAACATTACTGAGTGACACGTGCATTTCGAATTGCGAGCTGGATTCAATCCCTGATACTGACGCATCAATCACAATGTCATTATCGGGTGTGAGGAAATGATCGTTGGCGTCTGGCATGAGCGTGAGCCGTGGCATTTTTCCCAGCCAGAGTCCATCAAACCAGACGTCTCCTTTGATGTCGTCGTTAGCACGATGGTCAACATGACATCCGATGACGACGTAACGGACTTCCGGATCGGGCTTGAGCGGGCCGAGTTCCAACGGAATCCATTTGGCATGTGTTCCCGAAACTGCCTTTGTTTCAAACCGTTGAACCCTCTGTCGCCGAGAGTTTAGAAACGAAACAGTAAAGAGCGCGTAGTCGTGCTTCAGGCGTTCAGTTCGAATGAAGCCCCGAAACATGTAGTTGAATTCGGGCTCTATTCTGGCAACTTCACGATTGAACGGAGAGTAATACGCGACTTTGCCGCCGTTTACTTTGACGTGAAGACTCTGGTCACCGATATGACTGTGCTGTTCGTCGATTTCGCAGTTGACGTAGCTGGGGAAGCCGGGGCCACGCCGACGATTCCAGTCATCTGGCAACCCATCGGGTTCGCGGTCTTCGTCCTCTTCGAAATCGAATGACAGAACTGTTCCGTATGGCTCAGCCGCAAGAGCAGAGTCAGCAACCTTAGTGTCTGGCGATGCTGATACGAGGACCGTCGCCAGGAAGACAAGATTTACATTGCTCATCGAGACACCCGTGCTCGAGGACTAAAACGTCAACAGATCATTAGGTGAATCGACGGAATCTCGTGGGCGGTCCGCATTTGTTTGTTGCCACGTGGTGGTCCATCCCATTCTGACACGTATAGAGCGGCGTCAGAATTAAAAGCAGACCAGGTGGAGCGGCACATGTCGTACGCCTTGCGGTGTTCGCCTTGCGGTGTACATGGTGTTAACTCAGCGGATTCGTGTTCCGATGACTTCTTCGGGATTCACCGCATGGCGGACTGTTACAAACTGATCCGGATTTACTTTAAAGCGGTCCCGAGTTTCTGCCGCCGTGAAGAGATACAGATCACCGTCGTAGAAGGCACCAAATTCCACGGTGCCCTGAACAGCACGATCCGAATTCCAGAGCAGGACAGGATCACAGCCGAGCATACGCGGTGCGTATCGGTGCGGAGCGTTCTTGAATGCAAGATATTCACGGTCGTTTCCAAGGTAGTACACTACGCCTTGCCACGTTACAGCCAGGTCTTCCCGGCCTTTCGTCCAGACCCTGCGAGTTTTGATCGCAACCGGACTGTAACCAGAGAGTCCGATCAGCTTGGAAGCAGCTGGAATAGTCGCGGGGCGATGTGCAACGGTTGAACCAGGCGACATTCTCTGAGGACCAGCCATCACAGGTGCCTGCCGAGTCGGTGCGGAGGGCCTCGTGCCAGGAGTCTGTGGGGAAGCAGCAGGCGGTGGAGTCAATCGGGCAATAGCAGCCGCTCTTTCTTTCGGAAACTGCTTCGACCAATGAGTTATGTTTGCCATGTATCTTCGTGTCGTCTGATGCCCGCTTGTCTGGAACACTATCGTTCCGTTTGGGGCGACAATGACGTCAGATGGATAGAGCTCGACCCGAAAAGCTTCTGCAATGCCCGGATGATCTTCGTAGTTTATTTTCAGTGCTAGAATTTGCGTTCCGAAATTTGCAAGGAGAGCTTTGGAATTTAATGTCTCGCGTTCCATCAGTTTGCATGGACCACATCCCTCGGTCGAGAAGTGAACCAGCAAAGGCAGCCCCAATCTCTTGGATTCCTGTCGAGCGAATCCGTAATCCACCAGCCACTGTTTTGGGCCGGTGGTGGATTGAGCAAGACCCACATCCGGAATGACGGCAGTAATAAGCAGGAGCGAACTGAGGATGTAATGACGAATCTGCATGTCACTCTTCCGGCATGGCGGTACGAATGGCCGAGTTGTGGCGCATTGCCACATCGGGTCATCTTCAGATATCGACCTTGCCGGAAGTGAGGAGTGTGACTGATCGAACACTGCTATGCAGATTGTGACGGCTGGTGCAGGTTGTGATGGCTGGTGCAGGTTGTGATGGTTGTGCCGCTCAACACTGGCGATGTTCAAGCCGAGACAATTCGAAACATATTCGCATTGCCGGATCTATGACTTGGCAGTGCGCGCAGAAAGAGGAGCCCAAAACTCTTTGGGCTCCTCTTTTGGGAAAGCGGTTAATTGTGTTGTCTATTCAGCGGCAGCAGCCTCAACGACTTCAAGCCCCGGTACATTAATGTCCGTAATTTTTAAAGCCGTGTACGTCTGGCGATGCCCGGTGTGACGTTTTGAGTCATGGCGTCTGCGAAATTTTTGAATTTCGAGTTTTTCGCCCTTTAACTTGGAGTCGATGACCTCAGCAGAGACTGATGCACCTTCGATCAGAGGACGTCCAATCGTGCTGGAACCGCCGTCATTGGCGAGCAGGACTTTTTCGAACTGGATTGAATCGCCAACGCTGACTGTGTCGCGATAATCAACGACAAGCGTCTCGCCTGGAGCGACTCGATACTGGTGGCTACCGTCTTCAATGATTGCAAACATTCGTAAACTCACTTGATTGGCTCCGAAGAGCCTCTTACTGAGACCGCCGTTTTCGAGCAGAATAAACTCGTATCGGCCTTCCATGTCCGGTCAGAACTGCTAATTCTGAAACGAGTTACAGCATGACGTCAGCTCGTCCGAAATCCGGGGAGCCGATTAGCGGGGCAGAATACCGCCTCATCTGCCTGATTGCGAGTCACCGGGGATTGGAATCCGAAACTGATGTCCTGCTCCATCTTTGGCCTCGATGATAATGTGGTTTGGCGTGACGTCGGTGCGAGCCCGGATGCTAATGGCCAATTGGCACTTGTCCTCAATGGCGTTTATTTCACGGCGTTTACGGTTGCTCAGGTAGTCGGCAACCTCGTGTTCGACTTCGACCGACAAATGTTCGATTTCTTCTCGAGAGGCGGCGGTGATCAGAGCACGCATGATTTCGATGGCCGCGCTTTCGGCAGTCTTGACCAGGCCAGTACCATTACAGCATGGGCAATCTTTGTAGATGCTGCGGCGCAGCGACGGTCGAATCCGCTGGCGGGTCATTTCGATCAACCCGAATGGACTGATCCGAAGGACTTTTGATCGAGCACGGTCTCGCAGCATTGCGTTGCGGAGTGCCCGTTCGACTCCACGGCGGTGCTTTTCCTCACGCATGTCAATAAAGTCAATGACGATGACTCCGCCCATGTCACGAAGTCGGATTTGTCGAGCAACCTCTTCGGCGGCACGAAGATTCACCTGGTAGGAAGTTTCTTCAGCGTCGTCGTCGATGCGAAAATTTCCGCTGTTGACGTCGATCGCGACGAGTGCTTCCGTTTGATCGATCACAATTGAGCCGCCACCCTTCAGAGGGACAGTTCGGTTTTGAATCCGGGAGATTTCTTCCTCGATCTGGTACTTGTGAAAGATCGATTCCTGCCCTGAGTATTGGCGGATTCGGTCGACGCGGTTTGGCAGGACAGCCTTCATGAACTCGCAGGCTCGCTCGAACGCTTCGGGTTCGTCGATCCAGACCGCGTCGATATCGCTACTGAAGATGTCGCGGATCGTGCGCGTTATCATGTCGCTATCCTGGTAGATATCGACGGGAGCCGAGGTGCTGCTGATTCGCTTAAAGATGACCTTCCACAGTCGGATCAGATAGTGGAGGTCACGTTCCAGATCTTCCTGAGAACGCTCCAGCCCAGCCGTTCGGATAATAAATCCAAGACCTGGAGGTGGGTCGAGTTCAACGAGTTGCTTTCGAAGTTTTCTTCGCGCATCGTCGTCAGCAATTTTGCGGCTTACGCCGACACGCTGAAGTCCCGGCATCAGTACCAGATAACGTCCAGGAATACTGATGTAGGTTGAAAGTGTCGGGCCTTTGGAGCCGACACCTTCTTTGATGACTTGGACAAGTACTTCGCTGCCTTTCCGAAAGATTTCCTGGATCGGCGGCTTGTTGCGAACGCTTCTTTCGTTGAACCGCTTGCCATTCCTCGGTTTCGCCTCTGTTTCTCCGTCAATCAGGTGTTTGAAGTATTGATTCTCGACGTCGCTGACGTGCAGAAAGCCGTTTCGTCCTACGCCAAAATCCACGAAGGCGGCTTGAATGCTGGGCTCGATGTTGACGACACGACCTTTGTATATGTTGCCGACACAGCTTTCGAGGCTGTTGCGTTCAACGTAAAGTTCTTCCAGGACGCCGTCCTCAACAACGCCAATCCGGCTTTCTTCTGGCTGGCAAACATTGATCAACATTTCTTTTTTCATGGGATCCCCCGATGTTGGGGGCATTTCCTCGCACGATTCTTCCGAACGCTGCAACTGCTCTGCGAGTTTCGTGAACGGTCGACTCGTTTGTCACATCACGCGGAACGAATGACGTACTGCAATCAGCAGCCAAGTCACGGTACGGAGTGACGCGACGACAAGTCGGTTATTCAGCAGATACCGAAGTAACGAATGGTGCACCGATGGCATCAGAAAATTCAGAGACACCGATTCGCGGTGCCATTCCTGAGGCCAGTCGGACTTTCAAATTGCCAGTGTTTGTTGACCGGGAAGGTGCGGACGACGGAACGATGTGCCGCTCCGTTTCTGCGATGCGTACCGGATTGAAGCGTGGCAACTGTCTGATGATTTGAGGCAACGCTGGTCCACAATTCCAGTTTGACACCTGCGATTCAGGCGTTTTTGGAAAAACGGGATGTTGTTTTGCGGACGTCAACTCTTGCCTTTGAATCGCCAGAAATCAGTGATGAAAGATCGCGAGGTAATACCCTGTGTAGTTTTCAATATGTCGTGGTGTATTTCGAATGGGCGGCGAACGTATCGTCCGTCCGTAACTAAGTTTAAGTATCTGGTGAGCCCGAAATTCGATCCGGGCACAGTCGGTTTAATTCAGTTCGAAGGTAGTTCTCAACATCCCTTGCGACATCGAGCGACAGCGCGTGTTTTGCTATCTGTTCCGCATCTTCGACAGAGAAATTTCGGACAACATCCTTTACTTCCGGGACAGCGATTGGAGTAACGCTGACGTTTCGAATCCCCAAACCGATAAGAAGCGGAACGAACTTCGGATCTGAACTCATCTGTCCGCAGACGGTTACAGGAATGCCTTCAACTCGGCCAGCATCTATCACCATTTGAATCAGCCGGAGGATAGATGGATCGCCCGCACGGTACAAGCTGGCAACTGAGGGCTCGGCACGGTCGACCGCCATTGTGTACTGGATGAGATCGTTTGTCCCGATTGAAAAAAAGTCTACTTCTCTTGCAAAATTATGAGCTAACAGTGCTGCAGCGGGAACTTCGACCATCATCCCAACCGGAATTTCCCGCCTGAATTCAGCTTTCTCTTCTTCCAGGTCTTCAATAACGTCCGCAAGGATCATTCTGGCTCGTCGAAGCTCCAGGAGAGTTGTGACGAGCGGAAACATGATTCGGATGTGGCCATGAACTGCGGCTCGAAGGATCGCTCTGAGCTGCGTCTTGAATTGCTCCAAATGTCGAAGGCTGAGTCTGATGCTTCGCAGGCCTAGTGCTGGATTGTCGGCCTTGGTACGAAATTCTTCGATGTCTCCGGGAATCTTGTCCGCACCAAGGTCCAGCGTTCGAATGACGACGGGGTGATCGCCCATTTCCTCGATCACGCGACAATAGGCGTCGTAATGTTCTTCTTCCGTTGGCTCATGGTCAGAGCCCAGGTAAAGGAATTCCGTACGGTAGAGGCCAATTCCATCAGCTCCACGTTTGGCACACTGAGTCACCTCCTGTGGGAATTCGATATTACCGAGGACCTGGATTCGGACGTTGTCGTTCGTGCGAGCTTCGATTGTGTTGAGGGCGGCGAGACGCTCTGACTCCGACTCTCTCTGCTTCAGAAAATCCTGATACTGGGCGATGGTTGCTTCGTCGGGATCGATGATCACTTCACCGCGGTTGCCGTCAATGATGACGACGTCACCTGCGGATACGTCCGCGAGAAATTTACCAATTCCGACAACGGCAGGAATTTCCAGTGCACCGGCAAGAATGGCAGTGTGGCTTGTGTGCCCGCCGGCTTCGGTGGCGAAGCCTTTCACGAAGTCGCGATTCAGGTTAGCGGTTTCGCCAGGCGTCAGATTGTGAGCGAGTACGACCACAGGCTCCGCGAGGTGCGAAAGCTCCGGTCGCTGTTCACCAAGCAGCGTTTTGAGCAGTCGCTTCTCAAGATCAAAAACGTCCGCCGCGCGTTCTGCGAGGTAAGCGTTTCCCAGGTTTTGAAGAGTCTTCGCGTAATTCCTGAGAACTCGACTTGCGGCAAACTCCGGAGAAAAACATTTCGATCGGATCAGCGTCTCGATTTCACCATTAAGCTTTGGATCCCGCAGCATCATACGGTGAGCGCTGAAGATCGCGGCGTATTGATCACCAAGCTGCTCACGGGCAACGCGTTCGTTCTCGCCGAGTGCATCACTGACCGTTGCGACCGACGCTTGAAAACGACTGACTTCTGAGTCGACTGCGTCAACGCTTACAAATCGTTGGGGGATACGAAATTCCTGCGAGCCGAACAGCATCGCTGGGCTGATCGCAACGCCAGGAGAAACCGCGATTCCCGTCCGTGTCAGCATTGTTTATCCGGTTAACAGTGATAACAGGCGGATTCAACAGTCACGGAGACACAGTCGGGAACATCCATTGGAGTTCTCGACGATTGTTGAATTCTTCATACGCAAGCCAAGCTTCAACTGGACGTTCTGTCCGCGTGACCTTCAAACCCCGATTCAAAAAGGTCAACCAGGTCTGCCATTGCGGGACCCGCATCTTCGCCTGTCGCTTCACAAGCCAATACCGTACCTTCACCGGCGCCGAGTCCGAGTAGTTCAAAAATATTTCGAGCGTCAGCTCTGGTGTCGCCCTTCTTAATTGTTATCTGGCAGGCAAATTTCGAGGCACGCTGAGCGAGTAACGAACACGGCACCATGTGCAACCCGTTCGTACCTGGCACAGTCACATTTCCGGTGACGGCGTCGCTCATAGTATTCGACATAACTCTGGAAATTTGGGATTCAGTTAACGTGGCTCAAAATTTTGAGCAGCTACATATGGCCACCCTGGACCGTCGTTACGACGCCATGTCGCCATCTGCTTCGTCAAGAAGGTCGATAATATCCTTCTGCGTGTTGGACTGACGCAGGAAACTGCAGAACGTCTGGTCGCGGAGATGACGTGAAATATTCTCTAGCCCTCGAAGATGATCGCCGGGGCGATCCGGAGGGGAAATGAGGAGAAACAGGATAAAAACGTCTTCGCCGTCAAGGCTGGCAAAATCGACTCCGCTCTTCGAAAGAGCGACTGTCGCGACAAGTCGATCGACGGAAGGATGCTTTGTGTGAGGGACGGCAACACCGTTCCCGATCCCCGTTGAACCAAGTTCTTCACGTTTCAGGATGGCGGAGATAATCCCTTCCTCATCGGCGACTGGAATCGCGCCTGACTTCTTCAGGCTGGTGACCATCGCTCGAATCGCGTCTTCTTTAGATGTCGCTTGCAGGTCCGGCACGATCGCATCTGCAACTACAAACTCGTTCAACTTCATCGGGATTCCTCTGAAACGCTTTCTTGCAAATCAGCAGTTCTGCTTAACACGCGTCTGAAGCACTACACGTCGACGCCGTAGCAGGAATTGTTTGATGCCAGTGTATTCTTCGTCGACCACTCACCGATTACAGGCGGGGTATCGAAGCGAACATTGGGACGGTAGGCCGGAAATCTGAGTGAGTCAATGGACTTAAAGAATCAACATGATTCGATAGATTTGTTTTGTCTATGTCAAATCCTGCAAAACTTTGGACAACTGAAAATTCAATTGTCGGCCGCCGACGGACTTTGCCACCTGGGTAACATGCATCCCTCGTTGAGTTCGTCAGTCAGTTGGACCACTCATCGGAGTGTCCCGTCGGTGATTCTGAATTTTTTCTTTGTATTTTCGGAGCTGTTGTTCTATTTTCTGGAGGGCTGAGTCGAAGGTTGATCTGACATCGTCGCCCTCTGCTGTGGCGACGAAATCGTGCTTGTGCTCGGTGTCGACCAGAATTTCAACGGCAGCTTTCTCGTGCTCAAAATCTACTGTGACAGAGATTTGTGTCACGCGTTCGAAGTAGGTGAGCAGTTTTTCTGCTTTGGTCGTAATATGCTCACGGGCTTCGAGACGAATAGTGCCGTGTCGACTCGAGACTTTCACTTGCACAGGATTAATCTCTCTTTGCCAAGGTGTAATGAATCGTGTGTTGGGGCTTATTTCGAGCTCCCGGCGATTGATGATAATTGGGCCAATCGTCAGATGCCACCTGCGCGGTGATGACTATCTCCATCGCGGCCGGCCCCATTTACAATGATGGAACGGTCTGTTCTGTCATTGTCAGGAGTTAATGCACCTGCGCTAAAATATGTCCAAACGTACGAGTGTCATCGGCAGGCGTTAATTGACCGATTTTCGTTAGCGTCACACGACGGATACTTCGGATCAGTAGGGCCGAGTTCAAAATCCGTCGTCGAGTGCCTGCGGAGTTTCCAGCGTTTTCGCTGATTCTGTGTCGGTTCTCGGGAGCAGGAATCTGGTCGGCTCACTGAGCTTTGACCAGAGGCTCTGGTCCGTTGATCCAGTTGCCGCCGGTTCTTCGATGGACTGCAGGTCGCCAATCAAAAGGACGATGGGACTGTGGTCGGATGGCTGCGAATCAGCCTTGACCGTCTGAATAGTGCTGGGCAGGGGCGGGGACGCGACGGCTGCAGTCCGTTGTCCGTTCATGCTCTGGCAACCAATTGTCAGGCCAACGGCAAATATCAACAAAAATCTCGAAACTGTCAGTGTCATCAGAAATCCTGAGTGGAAATTTTGAGTTTACGTATCGTCACACCTGAGATTTACTCATCCAGGATGTCAGGTTCTGACTGCTCGGGTAAGACGTTGACCTCAGGGAGTGGAATTACGTGATCTCGGTTTAATTTCAGGGAAAAATTCCCCAGCTGGCACCCAGTGGTCGTCGCAAGGACTAAAACAAGCAACATGATTCGGCCATGCATTCGTTTGATTCCCACGCTTGTGTTGATTGTATTCGAGGCGACTTCCTTCATCCTCGACATTCATCACATGTAATAGTGAGAACTTCAGATTTCGAAAACACCAAAGTCGCCATAGCAGGGCGGTAGCATCAGGACGATCTTAGTACGACGCGACACACTTCAGGAGTTGCTCCGATTCTCAGAGGGTGTTTGCCGGACAAACCGCGGCCAACTAACAGCAACGTTGGATCGGATTTAAATACTCCTGAAGAATATCGACATCCGTGGACGCTTGGGGAATACACAGGTCCGATGCCCGGAAGAATAACCTGCCCTCCGTGATTGTGGCCTGCGAGCATCAGATCGACACGCTGACGCCGAGCCCATGAGAGATTGTCAGGAGTATGGCTCAGCAGTAGCCGGAAAAATTCGTCCGGGACGGCATCAAATGTCTGATGTAGTCCCATCCATGGCCGCTCGGAGCCTCCGATCGCCACACGTTTTCCGGCGATGTCGAGTGTTTGGAGCGTTCCGGCGACGCTTCTCCAGCCAAGGTCACAGATCGCTTGTCGGATTCGGTCAGAATCAAGGCCCCAGTCGTGATTTCCCAGGATGAAGTAATTCCCCAGCGGGCCGTTCAGTTTTCCGAGCGTCTTCGGTAGCCAGTCTAACAACTCTTCTGAGTCCAGAACGTCGCCGGTAATTACGGCAATGTCGTAGTCCCACTGAGCGGCCCGGGCGAAAACGGCTTCAAAAAACGGCAGGTCGATCGCGCCGGTGAAATGCAGGTCTGTCAGGTGCAGGATCGACAGCCCGTCCCAGGCTTTCGGGAGACGGTCGAACTGGAAAGTTCGTTCTGTGAACTCAACCCTGAAGCAGTCGTTGACTGGAAAATCCAGCAGCGACGCATACGGGCCGACACCGACCGGACGGCTATCAAGTTCGGCCTCAAAGTCGACAATCGTCGACGAGAATTCAATCTGCTGCGGCGGCGGCCGATGAGTCCAGTAGCGGATGACTGCCCAGCTGAACCCGATAAATCCAGCCATGCAGATGGCCATCCATCCTTGTACAAAGAACGGCAGACGTTGCCAGACTTCACTTGGTGAAATTTCGGTAAACAGTACGCCGGGACTGATAAAGCCAATCACGACGAACAACCATGACGGCCACAATGGAATCAACAGGTCGTGGAGATGCCGGACGTGTCGCAACCGGGGTTCACGAATCTTCCACGCGTGGATCCGGTTGACGGTGGTGACCAGGACTTCGGCGTTGCCGATTGACAGAATCGCAAACCAGATTAAATGCAGCCAGATCATGAGACATCAGTTTGAAAGGTCTGCCGAGGTGTCTTTGAGAAGTCGCCTGCATCCGATTACGGGTTGTAATCTTGTCAGAACCGTTTGCGGACGCTTTCGATCTTGCCTTCCTGAAGGATCGGCAGGTAGCGATTGGGTATTGCCAGAATAAAGCAGGCGACGGACGTTCCGAACAACCGGGAAGGCTTGCCTCCAGTGACATAGCGAGGGTCACGCCATGATCCATCTTCGCCGGGATCGCTCGGTTTTCGTACCTGAGCAGTGATAAGCTGATCCCTCAATGTCGGGTAGTTGTCTTTCCACGAGGTTCCGCCAACTTGGTAAAGAGCTTGCCCGACGTAGTAAAGCGTGTACGCATCGAATGGAATTCGACCGTCTCCCTGACGCGGAGCTTTCAGGCCTTTCACCGCGTCCGACAACACGTCGAGGTTTTTAGGTATCCGCCAGTCATCATACTGCCCGAATTCCTGAAGGCAGACGACGCCTGCTGCCGCCATAGCGGTGGTCCCGTTGTGCCCGTCGTAAGTGAACTGTCCAGGGCCTTCTTTGATCTTAGGATCGTCCAGACTGCGGGCCCCGTTTTTCGCTTTGTACTTCTGGCGAACACTCTGGATTGAAAGTTGAATGACATCGTTACGAACTTCCAGGCCGCTGTCGACGGCGCTGCGAAGCGCTTTGGCCTGCATGACGACGAGACTCAGATCGTGTCCATAATTCTGCCGCCGCGCACGATAATCCCAACCGCCGTCGCGTGATTGCGTATTTGCGATCAGCCGCAACGCCTGCTCAAGTACGCCCGAGATGCGTTTATCATTTGTCATGCCATGAGCCTGGCCAAGTACGAAAGTTGCGAGACCGTGGTTGTACATGTCCCGCTGAGGGTCGGCGATGTTCAAGAGTCCCGATGGTTGAGCGTTTCGGATCACGTAGTCGAGTGCACGTTCGACAACGTCTCCGTACTTTCCCCGCCCAGGAAGGTGACCATCGGCGAGAAACGCCAACGCACCCATTCCGACGAGACCGAGATCATTTGATTCCCAATTTCCCTGCGGTCCCTGGTTTCGAGCAAGCCATTCCAGTCCGCTTGCCAGCGACGCCTCGCCCGCGCCCGTTACTTCCCATTCATCCTGAGCGTCAATTACTGAGACCGACGAAAGCACAGCCAGAATAAGGCATATTCTGATGGCGAGGTGTAGGGCAAGCATTGAGCGATCACTCTTTATTAGCGGAGCTGTTTACAGGAATGCACTCCGGCAAAGTTTCGGCGCACTAAGCGAAGATTAGTGGTGTAGTGGAAAGAGAAGCCGACGTCGCCGCAAGTCCTGATGAAATTTCTCTCACAGTGATATAGGAAGATGCAGGGGAAGGCTAACAGCCTGTTGAGGAAGCAGGCAGAGCGACCCGGAAATAATTTCATTTGGCGTTATCCTTACTCGTGGTCTTCGTTATTCATGAAAGGACAGTGATAGATGGCTCTTTGTCGGCGTCACATGAGATATGCAACAGAAACTGTGGGTGGCGACATCGAAACTGTCAGCGTCGATCGTGCATGTGTTTTATGAAGCCCTCATCTCGTGTGCTCCGGGGAGAGAGCTTCGCGATTTGTGCCGAATTCTTTGTGCGAGCACTTTTAACGAAGCAGCTGGTCGTCACAGCGTTTCGCTGGGCGTCTACTTCCGAATGATCTTCGTGGGGCACTTCGAAGACATAGTTTCTCATCGAAGTATTGCGTGAAGGTGCCAGAACACCTGTCGCTGCGGAACATTCCGGGAGGTCCTTCGCATGAGAGCACGCAAGGACAACTCAAGCCTGACGCGCCTGCGCCTGCGGCTTCCACTGGATGTCTTCGCGAAGATTTTCGGGCTCGTGCTGTCTCTGATGGAAGAGCACGAATTTATAAAAGGAAAAATCGGAGGTGTTAACTCGACTCTTCTGGAAGCCAGCGTTTGCGAGCATCCGCGGACTTGTTCCTGGTCGTTTTCGAACGTTCAGAGTGCGGCCAGGGGACTTTACCGATGTCGCATCGATTCATCCTCAGTATCTCTGCTGCCATTACTTCGAACTCAATATCACCGTCGCCGTCATTCAGACATCCAAAATTACGCTTTTCAAAAGGCTGCTTGACTACCTGTCCGCCGTCTGTGCGGCCTGCTGTGTTTATGCGGATTCGCCTGAGCCTCCTGAATACAGTCGAATTGCTTAATTTCGATTGTCTCGCTCGTACCGCATCATTGTCTGAGGGACTGTCAGCGGATTGAGTCACCGGGCAGTTCATTGCAGCCACGGACTTTGCACTGGCAAGTGTGTCCCTGACGGCTGTCCGTTTTATTCCTCCAGAAATCGACCGTTTTAACGACTGGACTGTTCCTGCATTCATCAAAATGCATTTCCAGTCATTAATGTCGGGCGTCCGGATTCAATGGCGAGATAGCGTTCAGGTTGTTGGTGTCTCGTTGCGGACAGGTTGAGCCGCGACCAGAGCCATTAGCTCGGTTTGGTAAATGGTTAGTGTCTACCTCGCTTAAGAGGTTTTTCATCGCAGCCTGTATGAGATCCATTGACCTCTGAATAATGGTAATGTTAACGCATTACAGTCTTTAAGGTGATGCTATGAGTGAATTTGCTTCCGCTTTAGTGCAGTCCGCGACTGACCGGGCAGAGGCTGTCTCTTATGACAGTGTTGTGAACAAAGCTGCCTGGGTGCTTGCCGGTCGCGCAGAACCGAAAGGTCCGACTTCAACAATTGACATTGTTTCACACAAGTTCGTCATCGGTCGGCGCAGTAACAGCGATCTTCACCTCCCGAATGCAACGGTATCGGGGCAGCACGCGGAAATACTGACGATCAATGGTCAATTGTTTCTAAAAGATCTCGAGAGTCGAAACGGGACATTTCTCAATGGCAGGCGAATCAAATCGGCAGCATTACTTGAAGCTGGTGACATTCTTCACTTCGGAAGTGCCATGTATACGCTTGCCGCAGTCTGTGCATTTACCACTACACCGACACTGGAACTAGACAGTGCACACTCAGTCATTAGCGAAGTTCTTTTTAAAAACCTTTTGAGCGACTCCGGGATTATCCCATATTTTCAGCCGATCATTCGATATAGCGATATGGAGATTATCGGCTATGAGGCTCTTGCACGCAGTGCGATTGTCGGTCTTGAATCTCCTGCAGACATGTTTCGTGTCGCAGCGAAACACTCGGCTGAAATTCAATTGTCACAGAAGTGTCGCAGTGTTGCGATCAGAGAGTTGACCGATTCACACATCCCTGAGACCATGAACTGCTTCTTAAATACGCATCCAAATGAGCTGGACCCGGAAGAGTTGATTCAGTCTTTGGTGGCAATCCGGGAAACTTATCCAGATCGCGGGATGACAATCGAGATTCACGAATCAGCCGTTCCACCAGTTGACTTTCTAAGGTCATTGCAGGAGCGACTCAAGGAAATCAATGTTCAAGTGGCTTACGATGACTTCGGGGCTGGACAAACTCGTGTTGTCGAACTGATGGAAACGCCTCCGGATGTCGTGAAATTTGATATCCAGTTTGTTCGCGGGCTGCAGGTGGCGTCTCAGCAAAGACTCAACTCTACGAAAGCGTTAGTGAAAATGATCAAGGATTTGGGAGCCCTTACGCTGGCGGAAGGAGTAGAGACAGTTATGGAATCAGAGATCTGTATAGACATTGGATTTGATCTCGCCCAGGGATATCTGTTTGGCCGACCAGTTGCGGTTGCGGAGTTGGAGCAGGTTCAGGTGGCCGATATCGAGAAATGAATGAGTTCTAAATTAGACACCGTTCAGGTCATCAGAAGTCAAACATCAGATGCTCTGCAGGTTGTGAGGGAAGCGTCTGAGAAGGGATTGCCGTTTCTGGTAATCGAATCACGGACGCACGGGCTGCAGCAAGGGGCAGTTCGAGGATTACCAGAGCTGCGTGGCCAGCTTCAGGAGCCGCGGGTTCAATGTCATCGCTACGCATTTGCGGGGGCCCGCAGTCTGTAAAGGTACTAATGTGTTGCGGTAACCCGCAGAGTATGGAGACGCTAAGTAGTTGCGGGAATCCGCAGGGCGTGCGGGTGCTAATGTATTAAGACTCTGTCGGGGCTGTTTCAGTCTGCAGTGTTCAACATTGATTTTTGCAGTGTGAGGTCTCAGGAAACGTGCGGCAGCGATATTATTTTATAGTTTCCTTTGAGGCATATTAGTGCGACTGTCGAAAGAATCTGTTCCTGATGGATGATCGCAGCCAGCATCTGAATGCCGAGCACACACAGGCATCGGCCTAAGACTATAGGGCCAATGGTCTACCCCATTGCGTAACCGACTCTTATTCATTTAAAAGCAATGCCTGCTGAGATTCTCAACTATGATCGGGTGGTGCCAGGCAGGTGATTATGAAACGAAAGTCGTTCTGGCAGGGCAGTTGAAACAGAAATGCCGGATCTTTAAATAAACCGACGAATGATCTGACGGTCCTCCGGGGTAGTGACCATAGAAAGTGCAATTGTCGCACGTCGAGAGACAGCACTGAAGAACGCTTTGAAGTTTCCAGACTTCATTGACGGAGATGAACAGAAATATGCATGGATCGATCTGCTGCATCGTTAAGAAGTTCGTAGACATTCACCATGGTGATGCGGCATGGCAGGAGATTCTGGGACGCTCCGGCAACGTTGGTCTCCAGTTGTCACCCGTTGGTGATTATCCGGATGCCGTTGTCATCAGCATGCTGGAAGCTGCGTGTGAACTGCTCGACTGTAAACTGCACGACTTACTGCAGAGCATTGGGCGTTTTGCCGCTCCCGAACTGATTTCGTTCGCGGGAAGCATGCTGCATCCAGAATGGAGAACATTTGAAATCCTTGCAAATGTTGAAACGTTGATTCACCGGACAGTCCGGATGCTGAATCCAACGGCTCAACCCGCCAACATTCAGGCCTTTCGCCTGGACGAACAAAGTGCTCAGGTGGTGTATTCATCACGGCGGGGATTGTGCAGCCTCGCCCGTGGAATTCTGGAAGGACTTGGTGAATCCTACGGCGAGGAACTGAGTGTTCATGAGTTGACATGCTGTCAGCAGGGACATCCATTCTGTACGTTTGAAGTCAAACGTGTGCCGGCCACGGTTGATATTCCAGGGACTGCTCCAGAAAGCAGCAATGAAGAGACGGATTCGAGCATGGTTACTGAGACGCGTCCCTTCGTCTTTGATGACCCCGACTGCATGCAAGTCAGTCCTGAGCCCGAAATACCGGCTGCCGACAGTTCACCGACTCCGACTTCCGGTTCGATGATTCGTGGTTCTTCCGTCGATTCTTCCATTCTTCCAT
>CALGTK010000271.1 GCA_937904325.1 uncultured Planctomyces sp. | reverse complement strand
TGAGTTTCAGTTTGGCCAGCGGATCCGTGGTGATCGTTCCTCGAGAGATGGCGTAGTTGATCGTTTGCCTGATTATCATGGTGTGGTTGTAGACTGTCTTATCGGCCAGCCCCAACGCGACACTGCGGTGACGAAATTCGTCGATGAACTGCATGTCGATCTGCATGAGATCAGTAATTCCAAGCTCCAGAGCAAGATCGCACGCGGATTTCAGCACTTGCCTGTATTTGGTCAGTGTCTTCTCAGCTCGCCGCTCCGTTTCACAGTGCTTCAAGTAGGCCTGAACTGCAACAACGAGAACTGCCTTCTCCTGCTTCCTACGTCCCTTTTCCGAATGCTCTCCGCGAAGGATCTCGCCCTCCAAGAGTACGGCTTTGCGGCGAGCCTCTTTTTTGTTTTTCGTGCGTAGTGATTTGCGATATTGACTGCCTTCCCACTGCCAATTCGCGTACCACGTCTCGGCCCGTCGAAATATAGAAACGACATCACCGATCTCCTCAAACTTAATATTGCGTTCTGAAGTCATTTATCGAATAGTCCCTGGTTGAAGATTGTTTGAATTAGGCGATCACGGACGAACAGCACCCGTTTGCCAACTTTCCGGCTGCAGTTGTCGAGCAAACCTCGGCTGCGCCAGTCGTACATAGTTGCCTTGGGGATGTTCAGCAGGTCAGCGACCTCGGTCAGCGTCAGAAAAGGTCGATTGGCCCACGACCCACCATCAAAAAGTTTTTGGATTTCGGCTTCGCTCAGATTCAATCCTTCCGACATGTTTTGCTCCCGATTGCTTGTCGTTGCGGCCGATCAACTCAGCCACTACTGCCAGTTGGAACGCCGGACGATTCTGGGAGAACAAAACCTGAAGAAATCGCGATTAGATGATCTCAGCTGCTGTCGGATCGGTTTGGGGAGTGAGTGGGGAGACGCGATGCCAGTACTTGAGAGCGAGATTGGAGTCTGCACCGTAGAAGAGGAATCATGCGGTCCCAATTCCGCAGGAATTGCTTCCCGTCTCAACTGGCGGCCTCAAGAAACGCTGCAAAAACAACTGCCAATGGACTTTTGTCTGTCGCTTGCGCTATTTCGAGATGCAGAAGGCCACAGACGACTTGTTCCCAGTGGTGGAGTTGAAGCGTTCTTTCTGGAGGCCTCATTACTCGGGCAGATGATTCTCGAATTCAAAGGACGCTTGGGCGTTGAACATTCGCAGTCGATCGACGCACAGCGGTGGGTTTTTCAGCAGCAAAAATGGCTGAGAGAAACTTTTAAGCGAACCTTCAAACGAGAGTCCGATCTTCGAATTGCGGCATCCGGCCAATCGGGATGTCGACATGTTCTGCCTGAGGCTCTCGGACGGAATCACCACAGTACCGCAGGTTGGACCGTGGATGAATTTCTTACGCACGGAAGTGATCTGGCAAGAGAATGGGGTATCGAGAATCCGGATACGCAGGCGCGAATTAGGTTCGGCCTGCTACAGGCGGCAATGAACAACCCGTCCAGTCCCGATGAGGCGTCACCCAATGAACGGGTTAACGGGTTGCGTTGGCTTCTTTTCGATGACGTCCTCGAATTCGAATCAGAACAAGTGGCATCGGTGCGGACATACTACGATCGAATTTCCGAACGCCTGGCGGTCGCAATTCACAAGCACCGCAACGACACCACTGAGCGATTTGGCGATTGGCTAATCAAGAGATCGGACGGCGTGATTCATCAGATTGCCAAAGCGAAAAAAGATGGCGGGACCATTCCCCAGCCAATGGTGCGTGAATGCCGTATCCAAATGATTCTGGATGCTTACCAGTCGATGTCACAGTGCATTCATGTTGCGATGTTGGAAATCGGAAATTTCCTGCCTGCCGACTTCTCGAATAAAGAACTGCAGTTCTTCCGCCTACTCTATCGACGGCAGGAAGAATTGGGGCAACTGCCGTTGATCCTGTTGCGAGACCACCTGTGCAAAATCGGTTTTGACCCACTGACGAATCCAATTCCGGATTTCAGCCCCTCCGTGTTCTTCACGCTGCTTAAGTATTACTCCGAAATGATGTGGAATCGTCGAGCAGGAGACCGAGGTTGCAAACGTAACGTTGGCACGAGCGTGGTGTCGAAAACTCCGGAGTGGTTGCAAGAATTGGTGTCGACGAAGTCAACGCCGGCGCACGACGCGGTGGTAAATGAAGAACTGCATTTCGCGACTCAGAGGCTCAGCGAGCATCTTGGCTGGGCCTGCTCTTGCGACGATACCGTGGGACATCATTTCACAGACACGGAATACAAAGAGCACACGGTCATCTCAGCAGATATTTGCTGTCAGAATTGCGCGTGCCGCGAGACTGTGAATTTCACTCCGGAGATTCGGTCGTTCCTTGCTTCTTGCGACGACGTGACATAGCGCCGGACTCCGCATTGCGAATGTCAGGTGGTGATTGTCGCGCCGGGGAAGTTTCGTCGATGAAAGCCTTGGCGAGAATCTGTCCGAGGACTGATGCCATCTGGTTTTGAGTTTCTGATAACGGCAAACGTGGTCTGGTTGTGGGCATGAGAATACGGCTTTCGGGTTCATGGTAAGAGGTTGGGAGAAGTTGCGGGGCGTAAAAAACGACTGGGACAGCGACCAGACGGGAAGCGTCGTAAAGGGATGGTGATCGGCGTCATGTCGCTTTCGACGCGGCGGAAACTCGTGGAAACGTTCGTCGGCACAGCACGCAACGCGATTGCATCGCATCCGTCACGATTACATGCCGCGAAATGGTTAGAAAATCAGGACCGTGACAGGTGACTCTAAGCAAACGTCAGTCGATCACATGGCGAGAGTGACGTTCGCGAAATCACATGCTGCCGCGCCACGCTAAATTCCGCACGCATCGACGACTTTCGCGATGGCTGAGGGCTACAGTGCCCATCTACTATATAATGACACGGTTTTTGCGTTTCTTTAGCAAACGGAAAGCAATCGTGTGCTTGGCCAATACGTAGGCCGAACATCGATTCCAGCGTGGCTCAATCATCCGCGTCAGATGGCTTGAATGACGATTCCAGTCATCACCTTCCTGGGAACAAGCTTGTCGGTTCGAACATCCAAGCTAACCCGGACGACTATGACGACTCACGCAACGAAATTTTTGGGACCGTGGCTTCCGCCGCCGACGGCTATCAGGAAAGACGGTCCATCCAACCGCGGATTGTCGTCCGCACCGGACCACCTGATCGAAAGCCAACGCCTTCCGTGACGCCTTACGTAATTCGCCCTTGAGTTTATACCTCACGCGGCCATGAGTGAGACATTTTCGAACCGTTGAAAGTTGACTGTTATCAGTGTGGTCAGATCGTCAGCGTGTGTTGTTGTGAGGCCGTGCAGGATGTATTCGATCGCGGCCTGGAAGTCGGCGATGGTGGGGTGATAGCGACCGTACAGTGAACGACGTTTGCTGAATTTTCATCGCCAGTGCCAAACTCTGCGGAGTCGAACCCTGGGCCTGGCTGAATCATCTCTTCAGGGAACTCCCCCTCCGATTCGCCACTGCCAGACCCGCCACCAGCGAGTCCGAAAAGCCACCCGACCTGACCGACCTGCTGCCAGACAACTGGCTCCAATCCCACCCGCAACACCGCTGGGAAATCGACGACATCCGACAGAAAGAACGTGCACGTTCCAGACAGCAGAAAATCAACAAGCGAAAACGACGGTAAACTGCACCATGCGGTTCACCGGACGCTCACGAATTTTCATAGTCGCTCGATGAGGTTGAGATTCGAGGAGTACGACGACAGGAACAGCAGCGTGATTCCCCGTTCTTTCGCTAGGGCGATGACCGCCTAGTGTCGCTGGTAGCGAGCGTTGTCCAGGACCGGCGTGACAGGGCCGAGCAACTGCAGTGCCACAATCCGACGCATCAGATCACAGATTGTCTCGGTATTGACGACCGTGGTGTTGGTCACGGAGACCAGTTCACGTCTCACTCATTCCACGCCCTCAGGACATTGGATCGCAGACGTCCCGAGGCGGCCCGGACAAACAGCCGAGTGAAGGACCACAAACAGCACAGGAAGGTCCCGAGCACGAAGTGAGCGGCATCCACAAAGAACACGTGCCCCCAGCCGGACTGAGCCGCCTCCAGCACCGGATTCAGTTCGTCTTCAAGAAACTTCGCCTGGATGGCGTTGTGCTCGTCGAGACTTTTTTGGGGGACCGGGATCGCGCGGATGCGCTGCCACTTCAATCTGATGCCTTTGAGAAAGGTGCGAACCTGAGTCGGCCCACGTTTCACACTCGTGAGTTCCTCAATGCGGTAGCAGGCTTCGGTCATGGTACGAACCGGCTCCGCTCCAGTGACTGACGGATCAGCTCGGTGTACTGAGTCAGTTCACTAATGAGTTAATACTCGCGTCCCGAAGTCCGCAACGCTTCCAGCCAGCCATCGCGATAAAGGCGGACATCCCGTTCGACGGTCGAGAGTGCCACTCCTGCGATTTGGGCCGCCGCTTCGCGAGTCAATCCACAAAGCAGAGACCAGACCACCAGCAGCCGCTCCGGACGCACGCCTCTGGATGTGAGCACCGCTCGGCCTGGACGATCTTCTACTCTGCCACAGTCAGCTCGACTCGCAGCACTCGCAGCCACCCCATGATTCGCCTCCCTGCGGATACCTCAACGGCCAATCAACACACCAGACAAGCTCTCGTCGAAAGCCCAACACCACGAAACGTCTCATCCCGAACCGCTCGCGGTAATCGCGACGTTCCGCTGACGCATCGAGCGCCAATGACAGCAATGCCGAAGCCATTGCCGTTGCAAACCCTTTCGTCGGAGTGGTTTATGAAAGTTCATCGCCAGGTTTGTTCTCGGTGTGCT
>CALGTK010000270.1 GCA_937904325.1 uncultured Planctomyces sp. | reverse complement strand
GGCGACAACGGAGGAAACGACTATTTTAAAGACAAAGAACACCCTCGTGGATTTCATGGTGCGAACGTAAATCCGGCGACAGGAGTTGAATTTCGCGGAACCAAGGGAACGCTGTACGAAGGTGGTCTGCGAATTCCGATGTCCGTGCGCTGGCCCGGCAGGATCCAGTCCGGACAGGTCAGTGACCTGCTCTGGTACTTTCCCGACGTGCTGCCCACCGTTGCTGAGCTAACTGGTGCAATGGCTCCGGATGATGTCGACGGCATGTCGATACTGCCCGAACTCATTGGCGAAGTGGCCGCCAGTAGAAAACAGACTACCCACGAGTACCTCTATTGGGAAATCGGCAGTCAGGTCGCCATCAGAATGGAAAACTGGAAAGCAGTTCAGCCGGGAGCAAAACGCGGCTGGGAACTTTACAACCTGAACAATGACCTCAGCGAAGCAAAAAACCTCGCGAATGACCATCCGGAAATCCTTACGCAATTACGACTGCTTGCCGCCGAAGCCCATGAAGACGCCAAAGAAGGCACATTCTTCGATAAAGACATCCACGAAAGAGATCGACGGGCAAAATTCGGCAACAAGCCTGCCCCAAAGAAAGGGAAGGTCAACTCAATTCCGGCCGAAGGTCTACTTGACGGGAAGAAACTGAAAATTGCTCGCGTGAGCAGCGAGTCCGACGGCAACCAGAAACAAGCCATCAACGCACTCGATGGCGATCCTCGAACACACTGGCACACCAGCTTTTCCCCACAAGTCGATAAACACCCTCACGAGCTGGTCATCGACCTGGGCGATGAACGATCTGTGAGCGGCGTTCGCTATCTCGCAAGGCAGGACGGAGGCTGGAACGGCGCGCTTGCAAAGTGCGAATTCTTCATCGGCAACTCAGATCAGGAATTTGGTGAGAGCGTTGCAACAACCACGTTCCGGAAACTGAAAACGGCACAGCAGGCAACCTGGAAGCCAGTGTCTGGTCGATACGTCCTGGTCCGAATACTCTCAGAAGTGAACGGTGGCCCCTGGGCATCGATTTCAGAACTGGGCATCGTCGGAAAATGAGCCGCGGACGAGTTCTGATCTCTAACGTAAAGACGTAACAACAGCCGCCTGAGGATCAAGTGATTCCCAGGCGGCTGTTGAGATTTTGTCGAATCACAGTTCTTACTGCAGCTTGGTGGCCGCTACATCGGCGATGGCCCGACCGACGAATCGGAGAATGCCTTCCGCGTAGGTAGTCAAACCGGTGACCTTCTTCTGGTCACTCTTCAACTGCATGTGGATCGTATCCTGCCCCTGGGCAAACGCCTTGATCGCCATGTCGCGGATCTCGGCACGTTCCTTTCGGGCACTCTGTTCTTCTTTCGTCAGTTTGCTCAAATCCTGACCTTCTTCGCGACGCTCACGTCGTTCTTTCAGATACTCCAGCCACGGTCCGAGTTTCGCCAGAATTTCGATGAAAGTTCCATCATTCTTAGACTCGTCTTCACCAGTTTCAGCGACAGCCTTGCGAAGACGATCTTCTGCCCCTGGACCAGCCGCGTAGTAAACACCGTTCGAAGTACCGGCCACCAGGAGCGTCACATCCTCACCAAACAGGTTCTGAAAGTCTGACTGGCCGACTGCCGGCACTTTAACTTTGTGAATTGCAAGTTCGACGGACGCCGGTTCCGCTTCTTCAGGCTTTTCCGAGGCTTCGGCAGCCTGCTTGGAATTATCTTCGTCTGAAGCTTCGCTGGCAGACTCTTCACTCCCAGACTCCTCAACCGATTCAGCTTGCTCGTCTGCCTTTTCAGTTGCATCCTGATCAGAATCCTCAACGTCATCCTTTTCAGTTTCCGCTTCCACGGCAGACACTTCTTCTGCATCGTTAGTTTCGACTGATGGCGCAACGGCTGCCAATTCGATATCCCATCCAGCAGACTTTAGTGAAGCCAGCACTCCGTTGATCTTCGTTCCATCCGCAGCACGGATGGTCCCAACGATAGAGCGGCCATCATCGCCATAATCAATGTCGGCAAACCCGTCGAAGACTCCCATCACACTGCCGGCTTTAAGCATCTCAAAGAACGCTGTTACCGCATCCTTTGAAGCAGTTTTGTGGTCGTTCGCGATTTTCTCTGAGTTGCCGATCTCAGCAACAGACTGCCCTGTCAACAGAGTGAGCAGTTCCTCGAGATGAGCTTTCCGCATTTCGTCAAGATCATGATTGACGCCTCCGAAAAACATCGACTTTGCTGACTTCGCCGCTGAAGAAAAGAGGCTTGGCTTCGCCCCGAGTGCACTGATGCTTTGCTCAAGATCGGTCCCGGGAAGAGCTGTTAACTCAAGATCCATGCGAGCTTCTTTTTTCGACGAATCGGTGGTCCAGCCGATGACCAGACTCTCGCTGTCAGCAAACAAACGCTCCAGCTCTTCTAATTGATAAACCAGGCCAAGCGTACGAATTTCAAACTCAAGATCACTCTCGTCATCGGCCTTTTTCAGACCGCCGAGCAATTCTTCACGAAGATCAGTAATGGCCTTCTTACGGTCGTCGACGCCTTCTGATGTATTCTTCACGGAGGCCGCCAGGTCATAGCCGGCACCCAAAAGCGGCTTCAGGTCAGGAAGTGGATTAAAATTAGCCGGGATGTTGTTTTTGTTTGCGGCGATGATCACGTATTTGATCTTCGAATTGTCTCGCAGAATCCCCTTGAATGCGGGACCGTCCAAAGCATAGAGTCCGGAACCAATCCGGCGCGGCTTCTTTCCGCCGATGAATCCGTGAATGTTTCCCAGCACTGCTTTCTGATTGTCGTACGGGATACTGATCCGGTAATCGCGTACTTTCCCGAAGATGATATCGATCCTGATCGGACGAGCAGGGTCAATACCCGCATTGAAGGCTGGCAGGATCGCCTGAATGATCGGCCATTGCTCTTCCGAGTCCTTCCCACCCATTTTCATGATGGCTTCGAGGTCGGATTCCAGCTCGCCCGTGCTGGACAACATGATTGTCACTGTCGGAATGGTCTTCTGAGCTGCGGTCGGGCGAACAGTTCCAAACAGGCAAACAGCCGAAAGTAACACGATAAATGTGTGACGCATGGGATACTCCTTACTTTTCATAAGCTCCTCAGCGGACCAGATAGCTGACCCATATTGCCGGTCGAGATGCCCGGAACCGACGATTACCCGCCCCGAAAGGAAGGCAAGACAGGCAGAGTCGGTGGATTGTAGTAGCGAGTGCAAAGTGTGGAAACCTCTTCCTCGTCCTCATCTTCTGTCCAAATACGGACAAAAGCTGGCCGGTGACGGGAGCAAGGCCCAAGGTGAAATGACGAACGCAGCACAGATCCGAAATCGGATGGTTCTACAAACTGAACAAGCGGTGCCACTCAGAATTGAGTTGCTCATTCAAATCATGTGCATTTATTGAACTGAAATGGGACGTGCTCGTAGGTTCTTCGACCTCTTACCCAGACTCCTTGACAGGCACACGTCACATCCGCATTTCCCGCTTAAGGAATCGCCGCCACCGCCGACACAGTTTCCTCAGTCGTCACATGCGGCAAAGGATCAAATCCTCAAAACCCAGCGATGGCCTGCGCCCATATACACCAGATGCTACGAGGAAATCCCTGCCATATCCCGGAACTGGTCACCCGTAACCGCGTCCAACTCCTTGCGGGATTGGGCTTTCGGGAGCTGACGATACGTTGTACAAAACTGTCGGTAGAGTAGGAATTTGACAGGAGATTCTGGTGAGTGTCCTCGCCAGTAGCCGCTGAACTGTCGCAGTTCTCTGCCAGATCACACATCTTCTGAGCCACACCATATCGGCCGTACGGCCATCCAGACTCTGTCGAGCCAGCTATGTCCAACTCAAGCGTCCAGGAAGTCCGCGACAAGATCATTCAGCTTGCGCGGGAGATCGAAGAACACTCTCGATCTAACATGCCCCCAAAGGAATTCTTCAGCGAATTTCTTAAGCGAGTGGTCGGTGCAGTCGGAGCTCGGGCAGGCGTTGTCTGGCTTCGAAACGACGCAAATCGACTTGAACTGCTACAGGAGATTGGGCTCGAAAACACGGGATTTCAAGAAAATCCTAACGCCATGGCCACCAACCAGAAGCTTCTGACCGAAGTCCTGTCAAACGGCCAGGCGTGCACCTACCACCCGGCCGAGACCAGTGAGCAACTTCCCACCGAAGACATGCTCGTTCTGGCCGCTCTGCAGTCCAACAAAGAAGTTGTCGGTGTCGTCCAGATTTTCCAGCGACACGACACGCCAGCTCAGGCAAGACCTGGGTTCCTGCAGTTTGTCGAGCAGATGACTGGCTACGCCTGTCGGTATCTGGACAACCAGGGTAACGAAGACGCCAGCAACTCGATGGCGGTTTCACAGATCGCTGAGGACTTCGAGCAGTTCGTCCTTCAGCTTCATAAGTCACTCGACGTCAAAGAAGTCGCATTTACTGCGGCTAACGACGGACGGCTGCTCGTAGGCTGCGACCGGATCAGCATCGCCGTACTTGACGGTCGCAAAACAGTCATCAGAGCAGTCAGCGGACAGGACAGCGTTAATCAAAGAGCCAACCTGGTTCGAAAGATGACGAAACTGGCGTCGCACGTGATCCGAACCAACGAAAAGATGGAGTACACCGGCAAGGTCGACCATCTGGCCCCGAAGATTGAACGCGCACTAGCCGACTTTGTACAGGAAAGCGGCTCTCGCATGGTGACGGTCATTCCCGTTTTCAAGCCAGATCCCGTCATCGAGAAAGAGGACAGCAACAGTCGGCCCCTGGAAAAGGTTCGCAAAGCCGTTGGCGGAATCATCATCGAGCAGGTCGCTGAAAGTCAGCCGAAA
>CALGTK010000269.1 GCA_937904325.1 uncultured Planctomyces sp. | reverse complement strand
GAAGCGTGTGCCTGGGCGGTCGTTGGCCGAGATCGTTTCGCAGAGTCAAACTGGCCATCGGAAATTCTGAACCGGCACAGTCGCAAATTGAATAGCTCGTTGCCGCGAATCGAGCCTGAGAAAATTCCTGTCACTGAACGAAAACGGTCAAGGGTATCTCAGTTTGATCGGCTCATCGCAAAGGTCTCAGCAGTTGCGAATCCGAGCAAGGCAACGGTTCAGAGCCACGTCGGAGAAACTGGCAAGATCCATTTTGATGAGGCCAGGCTGATCCCCTTTCAATACTTCAACGGTGAGGATCTCAGCACCAAGGGCGTTCGAACTTTTGAACAGACAGGCGGTGGAGTTGCAATTCTCGATTTCGACGTCGACGGTCAACCGGATGTCTTCCTGTCACAAGGTTCCCCATGGAAGACCGGAGAAGACCATCCAACTGCTTCTGATAAATATTCGGACAGGCTGTTTCGCAATATAATGGGGCGTGAGTTCCACGATGTTTCACATGGCCTGACCGGATCAGATTCTGGATTCGGACAGGGCTGTTCGGCGGGCGACTTCAACAATGATGGATTTACGGACTTGTATGTTGCAAATATTGGCAGGAATTGCCTGTACGAAAACATGGGCGACGGGACATTTTCCAATGTGACCGAGCAGTCCGGCATCACCGACGAATCGTGGACAGCCAGCGCTCTGATTGCAGATTTGAATGCCGATGATTTGCCCGACATCTTCGACGTAAACTACCTGATGGGAGAGGGCATCTTTGAGCGGATCTGCAAAGGAAGAGCGTGTTCACCCAGTGTATTTCCAGGAGCTCCCGATCGGTTATTGATCAACCAGGGTAATGGTGAGTTTCTGAATGTCGCTGCCGCAACACCACTCGGAGACTCAAAGGGTCTAGGGGTGGTCGCTTTTGAACTGGAGACCAGTCGACGCCCGAACCTGTTCATTGCAAACGATCAGGTTGCCAATTTCTTTCTCGACAACCAACCTGCCGACAACGCTCATCAAATCAACTTGACGAACTACGCCAACACGACCGGCCTGGCATTCAATGATGATGGGCTTCCAATGGCCTGTATGGGAGTTGCGATTGACGACTTCGACGGTAACAACACCGTTGATCTGTTCGTTACGAACTTTCTGAACGAAGCAAACACGCTCTATTTGCAGGACGCTTCTGGACTCTTTGGCGATGCCACAAAGGCTTCCGGATTACAGGCAGCCAGCATTCCATTCACGGGGTGGGGGACTCAATCATTGGATGCGAACCTCGACGGATGGCCCGATCTTGTAATTGCTAACGGGCACGTCGACGACTACACCGACGAAGGTGGCGAGTACCACATGCGTCCTCAGTGCTTCCGTAATCGAAACGGCAGGTTTCAGGAGCAACTGCCTGAAAACGTGGGACCATGGTTCGCAGAAAAATATCTTGGGCGAGGGCTGGCTCGCGTCGACTGGAATATGGACGGACTTCCCGACTTCGTCGTTTCCAACATCAACTCGCCCCTGGCTGTCATGGAGAACACATCCACGAACGCCGGTCACTATCTTAAGATAAAGCTGGTCGCGACGCAGACCGCGCGAGATGCTATCGGTGCCCGGGTTTCGTTGCATATCAGTGGCCGCAATGTAACGCGACAGCTCACGAGTGGAGATGGTTACATGGCCAGCAACGAACGCGTCGTTCACTTTGGGCTTGGTGAGGCAGAGCATGTCGAACAAGTAACGATCCACTGGCCGTCTGGAGCGGCGTCCCTACTGGATGCAGTCCCGAGTGATTCCTCACTGACCATCATCGAAGGCTCGAATCTTGCGACCTTGTCCGAACAGTCCAACGTGACATCATTCGCCGCTGTGCCAACTGCTGGAGGCCAACAATGAGTGCCTCGGCGAGGCCCAGAAGGATCGCTGTAATTTCAGGCAGCGTTTTTACAGTTATTTTGCTGGCTACGTTCTTTTTTGCAAGACAGCAGAATCCCGCGCAGAAGGCTGACGAGCTACTTCGACGTGCCATGCTGCTTTCTGCTCAAGGCGACACGGTCGAAACGGAGAAGATTGCGAGGCAAGCGATTGAACTCGACGGCAGCCTAAGCGCAGCACACCGTCTCGCTGCAGACTGTGCCGTTGCTCGGAACGATTTTGAGCAAGCGTTAAGCGACCTGTCGCAGATCTCTAACTCAAATAATGACGACTGGGTATCGAGTCGACGGCTTGCTGCAGAAATTCTTCACAATCAAGTTTTCAGGTTCAGCAAAGCCGAGCAAGCCTATCAGAATGTACTGGCAGCAGTACCAGATGACTTCTTTGCGAACAATGGGTACGCACGCCTGCTCGGCCTTTGTGGTCGACGCCGTGAAGCGATTCCGTGTGTGCTCAGGCTTATTCGCGCCGGTGAAGAAACAGATTTGTTAATTTTACTGTCACGG
>CALGTK010000268.1 GCA_937904325.1 uncultured Planctomyces sp. | reverse complement strand
GATTGCCTCGAAAGAGGTGAACAGGGCAAGGAGTTCAGACACCTGCGACTTCTCGTAAATGAGTCCATTTTTAAGTGGTACTCGGCGTGGTTAGAACAGCTTCTGGCGCTGGTGGTCGTAACCCAGTGAGCTGTGCTTTCCCTTGCTGGTGCCGTGAACCTGCTTCTGTGCCATCTGCTGACAGCTTGACGGCTGACTTCGAGCCGAAGGCGAGCAAGAAATCGGATTACGAAAACCGCACGAAACCTGAGAAAAAAGCCCGATCAGAAGGATATTCTGACCGGGCTTCGGGGATGGAGACGAAGGGACTCGAACCCTCGACCTCTGCATTGCGAACGCAGCGCTCTCCCAACTGAGCTACGTCCCCTGATAATCGCCGGGCTTTGAGATGGCCAGCGACATCATAGCCGTGAAGTTAAGAAGAGGAGTTTTGCTTTGCAAGAGTTCAGTCTGTGAGTTCGACGGCTGACTTAACGTTCAATTGTCACTTGTCGTCTTTGTCACGCCGGCGCTCCGTTTCCTGCAGGAAGTCACGGAGTTCGTTCAACCGATTTTCGAGGCGATGAATGCGGTCCTCGTGGGATTCGAGTACGCGTTCCAGTTCATGACGTTCGTGATCACGGCGTTCTTCGTGCTCCCGGTCACTGTGCTCCCGGTCACTGTGCTCGTGTCGCTCTTCATCTTCATCGTGCCGTCGTTCCTCAAACTTGCGGGCTTGACGAGCAATTTTTTCGGAGTACTCAACAACTTCCTCAGCAGCGTCATGAATACCGGATTCATGAAGATGCCGTGCCGCTTCACGAAGAAGTTCAACGGCGTGATGAACGTGCTCCAGCCGCTGGTGTATTTCATCACCTTCGCGTGACTCTGCATGGCGACTTCCAAATGCCCGCATTTTTTCCTTTAACTCACGTTCGAGTCGCTCAGCCTGGTCTCGCTGACCGGCATCGGCAAGCTCTTTGATCTTGCGCTGCATTGCGACCACGTAGCGTTCGAATTCCTTGTGTTCCTGCTCGACCCGTTCGCGATGCTCACGCTCTTCGTCATCACCTCGACGCTCGCGATCCGGATGGTCTCGTTTATCTCTATCACGTTCCCGATCACGCCTTTCTTCGTCGCGTGATCGTTCATCACGATCTCGGTCACCGTCCCGTTCACGATCTCTGTCTTCCTGCTCCTCTCGTCGTCGGTCACCGTCTTGTTCTCCCTCTTCGAGTTCGGCAACCAATGCAGCGAACTCAGCCTCTGCTGCCGCTTTCCCGGCTTGAGATTTTTCGGCATCTGCGTCAGGGGTTTCCTGCGCAACTGAAGTTAACAGGGCCCCACCCGCCAACAGTACAAGTGTAAGAACGATTGTTGATTTGAGCTGAGCCATTTCGAATACCTTTCGAATCTTTCAAGGGTAGATAAATTTCGCTTGTTAAATTTCAATTATAGCGAGATACCAGCAGCGAGCTCGGCAGCGGTCACTGACGTGAGCCTGCATAAGCCTGTTCCATCACAAGATTCACGTCGCGGCCAGATTTCCCGGTGATCAGCGGTGCGCGCGACTCAAGAATTGCAGCGGAGAAGTCTGCAATCAAGGGCGAATTGAAGTTCGATGCTGGGGGATGTTGCTCGATGATCTGCTCACGACCGTGTTCGATGATCAACTCTCCACCGTTCAGAGGACGGCTGACTAGTCGACCGTTGGTACCGAGTATTGCAAATTCATCAGGGTCCGTGCTTGAACCGAAACAGCAATGCAGGAGTCCGTGGATCCCCGATTCGAATCGCAACGCAAGTGTCGAGACATCGTCTGCCTGATAACTCGCGGCAACCGTGCTGCACTGCGCTTTGACATCCGCCACGGAACCGAACATACGCAAAAACAAATCGAGACGGTGGCTGCCAATGTCCATCAAGGCGCCTCCTCCGCCGGCTTCCGGAAGAACTCGCCAGTAACCGTCTTCATCCGTGTCGATTGCAAAGGGCGTGCAAGTCGTCGCGGAAACGGACAGTACTTTTCCGATCTCGCCACTCTGGACGAGTTCCTGCATTCGATGAACGACCGGGTAAAACGGTCGGTAGTAGGCGACTCCCAGTCTAACGTCAGCAGTATCACATGCAGCGATCATCTCATTGCACTCAGCCGTCGACATCGCCATGGGCTTCTCGACAAGCACGTGCTTACCAGCGGCAGCGGCCGCAACCGTCTGTGGGCGATGCAGATTGACCGGGGTTGCGATGTAAACAGCGTCGATTTCCGGTGAGTTGATGACTTCGTCGGCTGAGGTTGTAGCCACTGAAACTCCGAACTCCTCCGCGAAACTCTGAAGCTTTGTCTCGTCACGACGGCATACAGCGCCGAGTTTGCTGTTTGCGTCGTTCTGAATTGCCCTGGCGACGCGTTTCTTCGCGACGTCGCCACAACCAATGATGCCCCACCTGATCGCCATCCGCATCTCTCCTCACGCAACTATCCGATTTTGACTACTGAATCATCTACGAAGACCAACTATGGTGAGGTGAGCTACAAACTGCCACAACCGACAGATTCATCAGGAACAAGCCTGGACGTCAAAACGAGGTGTTGTCCGACTGCTGTCGGGCTTCGGCGACTGGACTCGTCTGCTTTCGTATTGACCTCCTACCCTGAACCAGATCCATGTCAGGTGAGAGAATCCTCTCCGGCCGAAGGCTGGGAAAGTATTTTTCAGATGCCTGAGAAACGACATGGCGTGGAAGTCAAATATCCAACACTGGTTCTAAGATGCCCGGCTACCGACTGAATTCGACGAAACTTTAGAGTCTGTCGATCTCAAAACGCGAGAAAGACTGGCTCAGGCGAAAATTTCTGAGATTACGCGTGCGGGTGAGACGCCGGTCAGTCGTTCTTTGAGGCCGTTTCGTTCGATAAAAAGATCGTCGTGGTGCAGGCCGAGCAGGTGCAGAACTGTGGCGTGCCAGTCAGGGACGGAGACCTTGTTTTCAACGGCAGAAAAACCCAGATCATCCGTTGCGCCGTGTACTACGCCTCCTGCTATCCCGCCACCGGCAAACCATGTGTTGATCACGTTGCGGTTGTGATCTCGACCAGCCTTCCTGGGATCTTTGTCGCCGGACAACTGAGCGATCGGTAAACGGCCCATCTCGCCGCCCCACGCTACCAGCGTGTCACCCAGCAGGCCTCGTTGGTCCAGGTCGTCCAGCAATGCCGCTATTGGTTTGTCTGTACGGTCGCACGCGCCTTTAAGTGCCGTGCCGATGTTGCTGTGATTGTCCCAAATCTGGCTGTTGATGAAGAGTTGGACGAAACGCACACCTCGTTCCACCAGACGGCGCGCGATCAAACATCGACGGCCATACGATTCTGTAACTGGTTGATCAATGCCGTACCGTCTTTGAGTTTCAGTCGTTTCCTGGTTGAGGTCGAGCGCGTCGCTCGCGGCAAGTTGCATTCGAGCTGCCAGTTCATAGCTGGCAATGCGCGCGTCCAGCCGCGGACGCGCAGGGCGATCTCGACGATGAATGTGGTCAAGCCGGGCAATCAATTCGCGTTCCACCTGCCGAACGGCGTCCGGTTCTGAGAATTCAGGTTTCAGATTCAACACTGGTGAACCGGTCGCTCGAAATCGCGTCCCCTGATGAGTCGGCGGCAGATAGCCGGCCTGCCAGTTGTCGACGCCGTTAACCGGCAGTCCCAGCGGATCATCAAGCACAACGTACGCTGGCAGATTTCGATTTTCAGTGCCCAGTCCATAACTGACCCACGCACCCAGCGACGGCCGGCCTGTGAATTCACTGCCAGAGTGAATCTTGTATAGCGCGGGCTCGTGCGTGAGATTGGTCGTTTGCAATGATCGAATCTGAGCAATCTTATCTACCTGAGTCGCCAGGTGAGGCATCAACTCGGACACCCACATTCCGCATTCGCCATGCTGAGCAAACTTGAATGGACTCCGCATCAGCGACCCGGCTGCATCAGGAAACTCCACTTCTCCCGCAATGCGTTCGAAGTAGTCCTCACCATGATGTCGGTCGAGTTCCGGCTTCGGATCCAGCAGGTCCATCTGACTGGGTCCACCATTCATGAATAGATGAATTATGGACCGAGCACGTGGCTTGTGATTCGGAACTGATGGCAGAGTATCACCCGCTCCGAACACATCTTCATTGAATATACTCATCAGCGCGGCCGAACCCACGCCGGCGGATATCTGTTGGAACAAATCTCGCCGCGACAACAATTGCGGGTTGGCTTGTCGATTATTCATAGATGTCACCGTGCCCTGGACTGCGAATGCCAGGCCATAGAATTACGCTAATCAATATATAGAAACGCAGCTGAGTTCATGATCGCATGGCAAAAACTGGCCAGCGACTTGCGAACTGCTGAGTGGTCCGTTTCGCCTTCAACCTGTCGCCAGTGCGTCGTCAGTCGAGTCAGTGATCCCTGGCCTTCGTGCAGTTCCTCCGATGTTGGATGCCGGCTTAATGCAAGTCGCCATATTTCTGTGATCTGCTTTTGTGAGTCAGCCCCGACTCGTCGAATGACGCGATCCGCGACGTGACCGGCCAATTCGTGAACCATTCCGTTGTTAAGCAGATGCAATGCCTGTGGAGCGACGATCGATTCACTCCGTTGCAGACAGTTTGGCCCCATCTGAGGGGAGTCAAAGTTTTCAAGCAGCGTGGGAATTTTGGTGCGGCGCTGCAGAACGTAAATGCTCCGTCGCCAGCCTGCTTTCGACCTGACAGACGTCACCAGTCCGTCGGAACGCTCTGTGACGGAGTCTGGACTACCAAATGGAGTCAAATCCAACTGGCCGGAAAGACTTATCAAAGAATCTCTCACAACTTCAGCTTCCATTCGTCGCAAAGGTGCTCCATACAGCAACGAAATTCGATCATCGCCTGACACGGCTGAATCTTCACTGCCATCCGTGCGATAAATCAACGATGACTGTTGCCATGTCGCCGACGTCAGGATCTGTCGATGCAACCACTTTATACTCCACTCATTTCGAACGAACTCCATCGCCAGCCAATCGAGCAATTCCGGATGCGATGGCCGTTCTCCGGTCGTCCCGAAGTTGTCGACCGTCGCCACAATCCCACGTCCAAAGTGATGTTTCCAGATTCGATTTACGAGGACACGCGCAGTCAGCGGATGATCCGGGCGTGTAATCCAGCGAGCGAGTGCTGACCTGCGACCAGTTCCCGGTTGCTGAGATTTCGGCGGCAATGGTTCAAATTTGAAACCGGCCGGAACGAGTGCCGCCGGAATGTTCGGAGACACCGGCTCGCCAGCCGTCAGATAATTTCCTCGGAGCAACAGATACGCTGGTGACGGCACGCCTCGCGACCAGAGTGCTCGGATTCGTGGTTCCGGTGGTTTATGTGAATTCAGCTTTGTGATCTGTTGTCGAAGGGCGGCCTGTTTATCTGCGTCGGATTCGGCTTCGACCCGTTTCTGCAATGCGGCGATCTTCTTGTCGATCTCCTGGACGTTGTTCTTCCAGGTACTGCGCTCTGCCGTGGTGACGTGAGGCAGCGTTCGCGGCCCCTGTGACTTCAACCAGTCATGCTCGTCGTAGGCATCCTTGAAGATCGCCGTCAGGTTGTAATAGTCGCGTTGCGATAGCGGGTCAAATTTATGATCGTGACACCGGGCGCATTGCAAAGTCAGGCCGAGCACTGTCGAACTGAAGACTTGAATTTCGTCGGCGATAACTTCCAATCGATCCGGGACGAAATTCGTAATATTCGCAAACGTTCTGTCGGGAGTAGTTCGCAGAAATCCGGTGGCCACAAGACTGTCGTAGACCTCAGGCGTAATCGCGCTCTCGTCGCTGTAGTCAACCAGTTCGTCGCCCGCGATCTGCTGCATCAGGAATCGGTCGTAGGGTTTGTCTTCGTTGAAGGCGCGAATGACATAATCACGGTAGCGCCACATGTGTGGTCGAATGCGATCCTCGTTCTGCGCGCCCTCCGAATCCGCATACCCGGCTGCGTCGAGCCAGTGCCTTGCCCAACGCTCGCCATACCGAGGCGATGCAAGCAGCTGATCAACCAGATGTTGGAATGAGTCGGGAGCCGAATTGGCGACAAATGCGTCGACCGAATCCGGGTCCGGGGGCAGACCGTGCAGAGCGAAGCAGGCCCGCCGCATCAGCGTGTTTCGTTCCGTCTGAGGCACAAGATTCAATCCACGTTCCGCCAGCTTCGAGGCAACGAAGGCATCGATCGGGTTACTTGAAGAGACCGCGTTCGACGGAACCTTAACCGCACCGGGAGGCTGAAATGACCAGCAGGCTCGCTCCGTCACTTTTGAACGTTGATTCACCTCATCAGCCAGAGCATGTTTGGCAATCGCTAGCCCATTGCGAATCCACGCTTCCATGGTTTTCAGTTCAGACCCAGTCACTGGTTTTACGCTGACCGAAACGAGCTTTCGTCGAGGGGGCATTTCCTCTTTGTGAATCCGCTGAATCAGCAGGCTCTCGTCCGGCTCGCCGGGTACAACGGCCGGCCCGGATTTTCCTCCTTTCAGAATCGACTTGCGAGTTCTGAGATCGAGTCCTCCTTCCTGACGCCGTGTCCCGTGACATGCGGTGCAGCGGAGAAGCAGAATCGGAATCACGTCGTGCTGCGAAATCTCTTTTTGACGCGGAGGTTTCCGAAACTTCGCTCCGGACTCGATCCATTGTCGAAACCGGAGAATCTGACCAGCGGACAGCGGTGGCTCAGCTTCCGGCGGCATCTCGCCGGACACAACGCGTTCAAGAAGAACACTTGCATTAAGACGGTCGCGGTCAATGATCACTCCAGCATCGCCGCCAGCGACAATTCCTGCTGGCGTCGACAGATCAACTCCACCTTCCTGCTTCCGGGTGTTGTGACACGAGACACATTGTGACTTCACGGTCGCCGCAACCGCATCTTCAAAAAAGACATCGGAACCAGATGAGACATCATCACTACCCGCAACACCTGGCAGCGCCGCGAAGTTGAATGTGACCATCCAAACAATGACCGGTATGTGAAGTTTCTGAAACAAGCGCCAACTCCAACTCAGTAGCCGGAAAAATACGTTGCAGCGGACAGCAGCATCACCAGGGCGATTCGCGATTAGTAGCGTAGAACGATTTCAGAATAACCTCTCAGAGGCGATCTGGCCTTTCGCAAGACATAAATTGTGAAAGTGCCTTCCGTGTTTTGCTCTGAATCGATTGCGACTCGGGATCTTTGTCGACAAGCTGATGTGCGAATGGGCCGACCTGATGCGATCAAGAATATCTCGTCTGGTCAACGTTCACCTACAGACGGAATCCCGTCGATTCTGCTTTGACTCTGGGTGTTATTACAACCACTTTGCTGTGGAGCTTCTTATGAAAATTGGATTGTTTGCAGTAGTTGTCGGTGCCTTGCTTGCACCGTCTGATGTTGTTGCTGAAGAATCGATTGACATTGGATCTCGGCTTGAGCTGTTTGTCGATGACTTCCTGATCGGCGAGTTGAAGGGCGATGCTCAGCAGTTTGTGCATCAGCCGCAACCTCGTGAGGTGGTGCTGGTGACGGGCGAGCCCTGGGAAGGCAACACGTGCGCGTACTACTCGATCTTTCGCGACGGCGACGTTTACCGGATGTACTACCGAGCGTCGCACTTTGATGTAAAAACCAGGAAGGCTCAGCATCCCGAATTCACGTGTTACGCTGAAAGTCGCGACGGGATTCAATTTACGAAGCCGAATCTGGGGCTCGTTGAATGGGACGGTTCGAAAGAGAACAACATCATTCTGAAAGGCCTGGGAACGCACTGCTTCGTCGCGTTTCGCGATGAGAATCCGAATTGCCCGCCGGAAGCTCGTTACAAGGGTATCTCGCGCGGACGGCCTGTCGGTAAGAAAGGGCTCTACGTATTTCACTCGGCGGACGGGATTCGCTGGTCACTGACGAAGAATGGGCCGGTCATTACGGACGGATATTTCGATTCGCAGAACCTCGCGTTCTGGGATCCGGTCGAGAAGCAGTACGTTGATTACCACCGGACGTTTACCAACAAAATTCGAACAATTATGACGTGTACTTCGCCAGACTTTGTGACTTGGACGAATCCGGTTCTACTGAAGTATCCGGCGAGTACCCCAGATCAGCATCTTTATACAAACGCGATTCGACCTTACGAACGAGCTCCGCATATCAAAGTCGGTTTTCCTACACGGTACCGTCCCAGCGACAGTCAGGTCGAACCAATCTTCATGTCCAGCCGCGACGGACTGAACTTTCAACGTTGGAACAAAGCGGTCATTCCGCCGGATGCTCCGAAGGAACGAGACGGAAATCGCAGCAACTACATGGCCAACGCCCTGGTTTCGCTGAAAGGCAACGATCGGGAACTCGCCGTGTACGGTAGCGAGGCTTACTACGAAGGCCCCGACAGCCGACTGCGCCGCTTTGCTTACCGAGTCGACGGTTTTGTTTCGATACGCACTAAGTCCGAAGGCGGAGAACTGCTGACAAAACTGTTAAAGTTCCATGGCGAACAGCTTGTCCTCAACTTCGCGACTAAGAAGGGTGGCAGCGTCAAAGTGGAGTTGCAGAACGAGACCGGGCAGCCAATTCCCGGCTTTGAACTCTCGAAGTGCCAGCCACTTATCGGAGACTCGATCGAGCAAACGGTCACCTGGAAGACTTCTGGCAGCGTTGCAAAGCTATCCGGCAAAACAATCCGAATCCGATTCGTCATTCAAAACGGTGATGTTTACTCGGTCCGGTTCAGATGACTGAGTTTGACGTTCGAATTCCGCTCGGGAGCTGGCTTAACCGTCGGGAAATAGACCAGGTCTTTGATGAGAATACCAAAGGCATCGTCAAGGCCCGCCAGCAACGTAAGGATATCAGCAGTCCTTCACGAGGGGGTGGTCGATAATGCAGCAGATACTCCAACTGTTCCTAGCAGGTCAGCTTTGAAATCCAGTCCCGAAATTTGCAGAGATCTCCTTCGCCATCACCCATCCGCCAGCCAATAGATCAGGAAATTCTAACCACGGTGGCAGTAATTCAGGTTCTGACATTGGCTGTTCCGCAGTTTCGAGCATCTCGTTTTGCTTCACGGTAAGTAGCGTGCTGGGTCAATACACGCTCTCAGAACCCGTCTGGACGCAGACGTGGCCCTGGCAGAATTTGCAGGCGACTTTGATGCCGAGGTATTTCGGAGCGACTCGCAGTTCTTTGTCGCAGTGTCCGCAAGCGGCGTAGAATGCTTTCGTTCTGATGCGGGGACTGGCGAGGTCGATCTGGAACTGGCCGCTGCAGTGTTTGCACGCAACTCCGACACCGGCGTATTTCCGATTGATACGCAACTCTTCGGTGCAGTGCGGGCAGACCAGATAATATCCTGCAACTTCGACGTCGATCATGTTGCCGATCTCCTTTAGCTCAAAGAACGCCGGAACTTCCACATCACTGCGATGCAGATCCGGGTTCAGCAATGCTCTACAGAACTGACAGTGGATCAGATTGGCAGGCATGTCCTGTCCGCAATCGGGGCAGGGACCCCCGGTCCATGTGGGCATGACTAGTTTCCTCATATCGTACAGTCGTGAAGTCTGCTGCTACCATCTCGCAACCTGTTGACCGGAATTTTTACCAATCGACTTCTGGCCCGCTGACGTTCCATCTTAAAAACTTTTTTAGCCTGTTTAAGGTTTTCCGCCAACTGTGGTGTGGTCTATCTGCCTGATTTTGAACAGGTTTTCTGCCGATCAGGCCGTGTATTGGACCCCATGAAACATTGGAGAGTTGCGAAAAAACAAATGGAAGGGCACAGAATTATGAATCTCGTCCGGATTGTCCAGCGGTGATCATACCGTTGCGATGCTGATGCCGGTTCGGCATCCTTTGAAGGCAGACTTCGGCCAACAGAGTTTCGAGTTTCCGGATCATGTCGCAGGATTCTCACCTGGCCGTGGCGAGTGAGTCAAACTCTGGGCCACACGGGGATCGTTTGATGAATGTAATATTGGGGCTGGTTGCCGGTACGAAATTTTTCCCGTCGAACGTCCGCGCACAGGCCGTTCAGAAGTTGTGCAAGTCGCGGTCGACTTCCGCTGCGCAGCAGTTGCTTAAACTTTTTGGTACGTCCGATCCGGATATTCAGAGCGACGTGGTGGCGGCGATAAAATCGCTTGGTGGAATCATCGTCGAACCGGCGATGCGACAGCTGGCTCAGCCAATTTCGCCAGCTCAAAGGGTCGCTGCGAAGACACTGGCGGTGGTCGGTCCCGAGGCTGCACCAGCTCTTCAGTTATTGACCCAGCAGTTGGGATCGTCGGTTCTTGAATTGCGAGTGGCCGTGCTGACTGCCATCGGAGCTGTTGGTTCCGGCGCGGCTGACAGTGTTGCTCAAGTGGCAAGTCATCTTGATTCCGACCAGATCAAGGAAGCGGCCGCTGCGGCGACAGCTTTGGGACGCATTGGTCCTGCCGCGAAGTCTGTCGTGCCACAACTGATGGGCCTGGTCGGTCATCGCGAGAAAGCAGTCCGAGACGCAGCCAGCGCTGCGGTTGGGAAAATCGGCCCTGTTACTCGCGTATTTGTACCGACGCTGATCGAGCAGCTCGAGCACGACGACATTGGCGTTCAGGTCGCGACAGCGCAGGCTCTTGGGAAAATGGGCGTCGACGCTGAGAAGGCCGTCGTTCCGTTGAGTCGCTACGTCGAGCATCCGTCTCGAGATCTCCGTCAGGCAGTTATGGACGCTTTGGCGGGCATTGGCCCGGGGTCGCGGCAGGCAGAAGAAGGAATCGCAAGGTGTCTTGATGATCGCGACTGGGGCGTTCGGGAAGCAGCGGCTCGTGCGGCAGGACAAGCTGGGTGCGCTGATCCAGTG
Organism: uncultured Planctomyces sp.; assembly: GCA_937904325.1. Classification (GTDB taxonomy): domain Bacteria; phylum Planctomycetota; class Planctomycetia; order Planctomycetales; family Planctomycetaceae; genus JABMPE01. Next base: position 119,498 of record CALGTK010000268.1, on the reverse strand, counting down.
ACTGTGCGTCGCTTGCTGAACTTGCTGAGCGATAGCCGAGGTAGTGTCCGGCGATCGGCAGCGGAAGCAGTTGGGCGACTCCGTGCTTCAGCTGACTCTGGAGCATCGGACCTGGTCGAACTTCTTTCTGACAAGTACCAGGCAGTTCAGCTTGCTGCCGGAAAGTCGCTCGGTCAGATTGGTGCAGCCGCAGCCGCACATGTCGATGAGATAGTCGCTCTTCTTGAGTCTTCCGACCATGAGATTCGCGAAGCTGCAGCAAAAGCCCTGGGGGCGATCGGGCCTCTTGCAAGCAAGACCGCACCGGCATTGATCGCGGCGTTAAAAGATCCGCAGCCTTCCGTAGTGCAGTCTGCTGTTGGCGCTCTGGCTCAAATGGGAGCATCAATCAAGGGCGACTTAACATTGCTCGCTGGCAATCTTTCTTCACGACAGGACAACGTGAAAATTGCGACACTGCAGGCCCTGGGGCATCTTGCTGCTCATGCAGAATCTACGGCCGACTCGATTCAAAACTGCTTATCAGACTCGAACAAGACGGTTGTGGAAACGGCGCGGGCGACACTGGAAAAATTTCACAGATCCGCTCAGGCAGTCGCACCTCGCTGAAACTTCATTGGGTGCGGGAATCAATCGTTACCTCTAAAATAGGCTTGCAGGTACTCCAGCCGCGCTGAAACTGCAGGTTGTTCTGATTGTCGCGGCTCTAGAATTTACGAGCATGGAATTGTCATGAAGTTTCTTGAACTGAACCACGTTGCGTTACACGTCAAAGACGTCGATAAAAGTTGCGAGTTCTACGAAAAAGTTCTTCAACTGAAGAAAATTTCTCGGCCGGCTTTTACGTTCCCAGGCGCGTGGTATCTGCTGGGGGAAGTTCAGGAACTGCACCTGATCGGTGGCCGTGATGCCGCCACAAATTCGCACAGTCGAGGCAACCACTACGCCCTGTTGATCGACAACATGGACGAGTGGGAAGGATATTTTCGTGAGAACAATATTCCCTACGAAGAGCGAAGAAATCGCCCTGACGGTGCCTACCAGATTTACGTCACAGACCCGGACGGCCACGCGATCGAACTTTGTACTCCACCAGGCACGGCACCAGAGTAAACTGAACTAAGACTGAACCTTTTGAACTGGCAGTTGCAACGCGTAGAGTAGAATCCTGAATAAACTCGGCGGGCTGTCGAGGACGAATGATGTTTCGACAAAGTTATCGATCGCCAGTGCTGATCGCTGTTCTATTGACAGCGGTTGTCGTGTCTTGGCTTGGACACTCAGCCGTTGCTCAGGACGAACCATCCGAAACAACGGTTACGGAACAGCCCGCTAATGGAGCCGTCAAACCGACGGATGCGCAAACAAAGTCGTCAAGCGATTCCGATCCGGAATCCACCGAGGTAGCTGACGCGGCGCTGCGGATGATCGATGAACAGGAAGCGGATAAGGAAAAGCTCCGCAAGTCGGCGATGGCAGGATTGCTCGTGCTCAGTCTGATTTGCATCGTGTTTCTCGTGCTGATCATCCTCGTCGCGTTGTGGGCACGAAGAATTCGAATGCTCACTCGCCAGCCGTTGCCCGAACAGCACCCAGGCGACCAGTTGTGGTATCTGCGAAAGGGCAAAGGTTTGGATTCTTCCGACGTTGCCGAACTGCCTGACGGCGGATCGTCCCACGGGGAGTCCTGAATCGGCACTGCTTACTGGCTGCTGATCGCCCCAATTGAATGATGGAAAGTGCTGAATGTCGAAATTTTTCAAAGTTGCCAAAGAGGGAACTGTTCCGGAAGGTGAAGGTCGCGCGTTTGCTGTTGAAGGACGGATGGTCGGCGTTTACCTGATCGATGGCGAGCACTTCGCGATGAACGACTTCTGTCCACACATGGGAGCGTCGCTGGCAAGCGGCTACGTCGAAGATCACGCGGTCAGTTGTCCCTGGCACGCCTGGCGGTTCAGCGTGAAAGACGGTACGTGGCTTGACAATCCCAGGATCAGAACGGAGTGCTACACGGTCCGCGTTAAAGCTGGCATGATCGAGGTGCAGATTCCGGAAAGAAAAGAAGAGGCATCGGATGAGCCGACTGAAGAGTCACCACCCTGCGGCGGATCGTGCGGCGAATAGAGTTATTCAAAGCGATGCAGAAGTTGGCTGTCGGCCCTTAACTGCCAGATGAGCCGGTGCCGAGTAGTGCGGTGATTGCGCTACCTTGTGTTTGGAGTTGGCCGATGATTTCTTCCATCTGAATGAACTGACGCAGCAGGCGTTCCTGGCGGATCGCCAGAACTTCGTCAATCTGCTCGATACGGTTTTCCAAAGCACTGATTGAATTGTTCAGACCGTTTTTTTCGTTCGTGAACGTACCGGTGAAACTGTCGGTCAACGTTTCGAGTGTGGTTTCAAACTTTGCGGCGACTCCGTTGTTCTCGTCACGGAAGAATGTCTGCACGGCGTCGGGTGTAGCTTCAACGACATCGTTGAAGACGTCTTCGTCGAATTCGAGTTTCCCACCATCCGTTGTTCGGACGCCCAGATTTGCGAAGCTCTGCAGTGGATCGTTCGTGCCGAAGTACGACTTGTTGATAAGATTGCTTAATCGAGTCGAAACTCGCAGCACAATCCCCTGCCCTTGCAGGATGCCTCGTTGGGTTGGATCTTCGTTGAATTTCGTCAACTGATCTGTTGTATTGATGTACGAGTTGTACGTGCTGACCAGCGACTTGATGGCGTTTCGCGCTTTTGAATTATCACGAGTAACATCCACGTTCGCAGCGCTGGTGCCGACCTCGCTGATCGTGACACTGACTCCAGAAGCAACGGCGTCGAACTGGTTTGTGCTCGATCCAATCAGGAACGACGTGGCAGGCGTGGCCCCGACTTGAAGCAACGCGTTTTTGGCTTCTGTACTGATCGCCAGTCCGAGGTCCAGATTTCCATCATCGATAGTGAAACTGCCGCTCGTTCCTGAGTTGTCAGAAGTCAGCGAGAGTCGAAACGAATTGAACGCCGAGCCGTCGTTGAAGACTCCAGCACTGATGCCGATCTTCGCGTCGTTGATTTTGGTGACCAGCGTGTCGAGCGTGTCGTCGGCTTCGATTGTGATGGCCGTCTGATCTTGTGCCGAGATTTCCTGACTGCCGCCCGCGCCGACGATTCCAGTGCCAAGGATTCTTAAATCAGCTGCGGTAGTACTGCCGACTTCTTCGATCGTCAGCGTGCCGTCACCCGCGGCATTGTCTTCGATGATGAATCCGTCGCCCGTGTCGTTCAGTCGGGCCGTCACTTGAGCGGTCGATGCTGCATTGATTCGCTGCAGTACGTTGCCGATTGTCGATGAGGAAGAAGAAATCGCGATCGATTCCTGGTTACCTGCCGAGTCCGTAATCAGGAACGAACCCGAAGCGACACTTTCGCCATCGGCCGTGAAGTCAGCCAGTGAAGTCTGCTGTCCGATTCGACGCATTCCAAGCGACCCCGAATCAACAGACGTCTGCGCGGCGTCAACCGTCAGCCCAAGATCGGCAGCGACCGAACCTCCGCCAACGTCGGCAATGATCAGATTGCTGGTCGTCGCTCCGGATGAGTCCACAATTTCGATGCCAGTACCGCGTTCGTTGTACTGAGCAGTCAGCGATAATGCGTCCCCCGTGGAATCGTCGCTCGCTCCGTTGATTGCATTCAGGACTTCATCGATTGACTCTGCACTGCTGAGGTCCAGCGTTGCGATCAATCCAGATCGATCAGTAACGGTTATGCTGCCGGGTGTAGTGATTCCCTGTCCGCCGTTCAGATTACGAATTAACCTGGAACCGAGGCCGGCCAACAATCGGTCGCCCGTAAGCGTTTTCCCGACTGCGGCGTTGTCAAGCCCTAACGCCTCGACCGAATTTCCGCTGTTGATATCTTCGACGGTTAGCGAACCTCCGCCGACTGCGTTGTCGGTCAGGACGAGCCGACCGTTCGATAGTCCGGCCGTCAGCTTTCCACCGTTGGCCGCGTCATCGTTGACGGCGCTGACCAGTTCGCCCAAATTGAAAACATTGTCGAGGTTGACATCAATCTGCGTCCCGTCGGTTGTTGTGAACCTCAGATCGTCTGCACCATCGAATTGAAACACGCCGTTACCATCGTTGAGCTGATCGAGCGTGAAGTCTTCTGTCAGGTAGTAAACCTCGGCGCCACTTAGAGTGTTGGCTGCGACGGACTGTTGAATACCCAGATCGGTTGCCGTCGTACCGGTTCCGACTTCTTCGACGATTAAGTTAGACGTCTCGCTGTCGGACGAGTCGTTCAAAATGATTTGCCCGCCGACCGTGGTGGCGGTTACTGACAAACTGTTTTCATCATTGATCGCGCTCAGGACGTCGTCGATCGAGTACGCCTTGGTGAGGTCGATCGTTGCGGAAGAACCTGAGCGGTCAGTGATCTTGATCGATCCTCGCTGTACGGCCTCTCCGCCGTTGAACGTATCGAGCCTTGTGGCTGTTGCGAGTTTGCCGCCCTGTGAAAATGTCAATGTGCCGGCGCCGATCTTCTGCTCGTCGGAATTAGCGAAGCCTTTAGATGTTCGCTGTTCGTCTGTTGCGAGTCTTAACGTCTGAAAGGCAAACGAGCCGAGCGTCGCGTCGGAATTGGCAGAAACGGTCAGTTGAGACGTGTCAGAATTTGAAACGGAAACGGCTTTGAAAGTCGTTGGAAGCTTTAATGCAGAAATGGCTGACGAAATCTGCAGGACGTTGGTTTCGAGAGCCTCGATGCCCAGCTTCAGGCCTTTGTAGCCATCGATTCGAGCTTCCATCACTCGAGCTGGCGCGCGCTGAAGCGAGATCAACTGGGAAGTAATTCCAGCGATATCGATTCCACTGTTCAGCCCGACAGACGATCTAATGGCAGACATGGCAAATTACTGTCTAATTGAATTCTGGCAGAAGTTTGACGCGCAGCACCGAACTCAAGTGTCTCTCAACTAGCACAAGTATCGGTCATAGAAAGTTGGCCGCTGAAAGAACGACTGCGGGTTTCAGCGGTTGGGGGATTTGCCGCACGCAAATTGCAAACTGATTGCGTTTTCAGGGCGGAAGTCAGCAGTTGCTAAACTTCACACTCCCTCAAGTGATCAGCGGTGGAGGATGATCACTGCAACGACGAGGTAAATTACTCGGCGTCGAGAACGCACGTGTCGGTGACCATCAAGGATGGATGGCGACGTGAACCTCGTAGCGGGTCGGGCGGGAACAATTTGGTGAGGCTGGATTCGATGCCTCTGGCGAGTTTGTCCGCCGTTGCAACGTCGAATTCGGTTTGTTCTGAGAAGAAAAGTTCGACAGTAACTTCGGAACGGACGCATTTGGCACGTTCGACAAACTTTGCCAGTGTCGATATTCGGGTTTGCTCATCGATCGAGCGATCCAACACATGATACCAGTAGTTCACCCATCGGCCGCTCTGCTGTCGAAAGTAAAAGCGGTCGGCGGCTTAACCTTGTCGTCAGGCATCGACGGGAATCAGGGCGCGTCTAACGGTTTATCTGTTCATGCGACATTGTCGTCGCTCACCACTGTTGGATTCGTACTCGCGTCGTTGCGATCTGCGGCTTGCTGGTAGCACTCACCGATGTGGATCACGAGTTCCAGAGCGAGCAGATCGGCGCGAGACATCACGTGCCGGCTGCTGCGATTCCCCAGGCCGCTGACAAGATGTTCGACCTGTTCCAGATGCAGCGATAGTGTGTCGCGCGGTGAAAGCCCGACTTCGGCGAGCACGTTAGCCAGCTGAGCAATTTCCTCACCGAGACTTCCAGAACCCATGATGACGTAAGTGCGGAGCAACTCATGGTAGTACGTTTTGATCTTTTCAGGAATCTGGAGTGTGCGAGTCTTCCGTGCCGCCGAGTGATCTGCTGTGTTAACGGATCGGTTGTCTGCCTGGTCCGAAACAGGCTTCGTTGATCCCTGAGTGATCGCCTCGAGTTCGCTGATGATGTCACGTTGCTGACGGAGCAGGTGGTCAGCTTCGTCGCGTTCGCGAACGAGGCGACGATGATTTGCTACGGCGTGGTGGTGATTCTGCTGAGCGGTCTCCACCAGCCGAATGCTCTGCTGAATGACGTTTACAAGGGCTCGCGAACTCCAAAGCGCCGACGAAACTAGAATCTCGCAATGCGAGCTGCACGCTTCGACGGTCAGACCGTCATCAGGCTGTCGCGTCAATAGAACGATCGGGTCGCTGCAACCAGACGAGCGGATCGCGTGAACCAGGTCGGTGGCGTCCCATCGCACGTCGTCGAGATTTGTCGGCCAGCATTCGATGACGATGCAGTCGAAGTTTTCGTTTCGAAGCAGCTTCATCGCATCCGAGGCAGAACTGACCCACTTGAATTTGGGATCATTACAGCCAACTGCGTCGAGTTGCAGCGTCAGGCCAATCCAGTCCGGTTCAGTCGGACCAACGCACAACAGCCGGAATTCTGGCGGTAACCCGCTGCTCGGTGGAGCATCCAGCCAGTCGGTCTTCTGTGCGGGAATCTGGTCTTCCGTGACCATCGTACGTCCAATCTGGGTGTAGCAAGTAGCCGATGAGGTCTTTCGGGAATCTGTCCGGTTCGGCAGTGCAAACTTATATCCGTGGCCGAAATTCTGTGTCAACAGGATGTTACGTCATGTGAGATGGCCGAGAATCATTGTCTGAACGTAGTTTTCTGTTCATTCAGCGGGACGATGGTCAGCGGTAATTCGTCTCGCTATTCTGTGCCCCCTTCCTGTGGTCCCGTTTGGCCAATGCAGTGCGGCCGAAATCGCACTCGGAAGCTGTATAGAAAATTGCAGCGCAGCCGGTATTCCGGATTTAGCGCGTTCTGCCCGCGGCAGTAGTGAGACCGAAGATGGCAAAAAGTCGACTTGAACTTCGCAGAGAGACAGAGGCCGCAGAAGCGGCCGGTATCACCGATAGCGGTGAAGAAACCCCCAGGAAGAAGAAGAAGGCCACTCGTAAGAAGGCGGCTGCCCGCAAAACTCGCGAGAAGCCACCGGAACGCAAACGAGCGGTCTGGGTCCTCTACAGCGGCAGTATGAAAGAGGAAGGCCGGTACCCGTACGACCAGAAAGAAGCCGCCGAGGAGCGACTAGCTGTTCTGCAGGGGCGTGGTAAGAAGCTCTACTTCATGCAGATGGTCAAAGAATTGATTACTGGCTCTGCAGACGGCTTCCAGGCAGTTGAACCCGCTCTGGAACACGATGAGGAAGTCGTAGTCGTCAAGAAGAAGGCAACTGCTCCGAAAGGCGATGAGCTGGGTGATGTCGAAGTCGATGACGCAGACTTCGAAGATGACGACGATGATGAAGCAGAAGGCCTGGACGACGATCCGGATGACGAATAAGTCGGAGTCGCGTTCAGCGTAAAATACGTTTCAAATCAAACGGCGGTCCATGTGGCCGCCGTTTGCATGCGCCTTGCAAAGTTTTGAGCGGCACGTCGTTCAAAACTTGACGACACCAGACGTCGCAAGGAACTGATCGGGATAAGGGAGTATCGAAATGTCAGCTAACCACCGAGCTGAAGTCGAGGACACATACGCCGAAGGATTTAGATCGATCTATGCCGAGTTTCTGATCACCGCTCGGGATCGAAAGTGGTTGGACCATGCGCTCCACGAAGCAACGGGCAACGCGTCGAGCACGATTCTTTGCGATTGCGAAGCCGGGTTGGATCGATACGTTGGTCCCGGAGGCGATGAGTCGTTCGAAACTCCTGATGGTCGACCCGGAGCAGTTGTGCAGATCCACGTACCCCGATTCCGCAAGGATCGGGTCGATGCTTTGGAGCGTTCGTTGCTCGTCCGAATCAGCCAGAACGTGATGACGTGCCCGACAGCTCGCTGTTTCAACCTCCTCGACACCGATCCGTTCTTCAAGCTTGGTAAGAAAGTCTCGTTTTTCGGAGACGGTCATCAGAAACGCGAAGAACGCTTCGGCCGCAAAGTCTGGACGGTCCCGACGATGGGAGGTGACTTTGTTCTGGACCGTCGTTTTGGGTTTTCCGACGGAGTCATGGGCGGCAATCTGTGGTTTCTCGGCGAGACCGAAGACATTGCCATCGACGCGGCCGAACGTGGAGCCGCCGCAGTCAACGACTGCCCCGGCGCGATCATGACGTTCCCCGGAGGCGTTGCCGCCAGCGCGTCGAAAGCCGGCAGCAAATACTCATTCCTCATCGCCAGCACGTACGCCGAATATTGCCCAACGCTGCGAGACTCGCCCGACGTTAAAACGCGGCTCCCGGAAAATGTTCACTCTGTCATGGAAATCGTGATCAACGGAAGCAGCCTTCAGGCGATTTCCGATGCAACACAGGCCGCAATCAACGCGTCCGCTGAGACACCCGGCCTGGTTAAAATAACCGCAGGCAACTACGGCGGCCGCCTGGGGAAGAGTTTCGTTTGGCTCAAGCCCGAGTTGCATCAAGATGCCGAGTAAGAGCGGCGAGCTTACTTTTCAGCCGTCGCTTCTGGTTCGGATAGCAACCCGACGCGAAGTTGATCGACGAGATCTTCGGCGAAGCGAAGCTGCGAGATCACTGCGGCAGCCCCGGCGTCTCGGAGTAAAATTTTCTCGCCTGGCGTCGGCATGTCCGAAGTAACAATAATTCTTGCTGCGGGGTTGTCGTCCCGAAGTTGTTGAATCAGCCTGAAAGTTTCGCCGTCGATAAACGGCGCTACCAGGATATGGACAGTCGCTGCCTGACTTGAAGGATCAGTGTCGAGAATTTCGAAGCCGAGTGAACAGGCGATACTTTCGAAACATTCTTTGAGTGAAACGTCTGCAGAAATAACGTGGGCGGACATCCGTCGACCGGGGTGATCGGTTTGCTCCAGGCTGTGGGCAGCGAGCGTTGCGAAGGCTTCGTCTCGGGAAGTTGTCGCCAGAAGCGGCGTAGAGTCGTCAGCCAGTTGTTGCAGCTCAAGTCGAATTCTGGTCGCCGCATGAGCAAGTGGCACGCTCCAGGCCGATGGCCAGCGTTGCTCTGTCCGCCCAATCGATTCGCACCACGGACTGAACGCAACAACAAACCGGCTGAGCGGCAGCATCCCGATCAGTTGGTCAATGTCGTCCGCGGAGTACTCGTCCGGAATGCTCTGGTATGAGATGACCAGGTCCGGAATAAAATCGCCAGTTTGAACCAATGAGATCGCCTCTGGCAGCAAATGTACGTTGTGGCTGTCTACGGCTTCGAAAATGTCGGCTGTCTGACCGTCTGAGAGCGCTGCGCAGAACTGTGGCGACTGGCACTCACCAATCAGCAGAACAACTGGTTGCAGAGTTTCGGGCATTGGCACAACGGTTCAGGAATCGAATAGATCGGAAATCATCAGACGGTCCGTTAGTCCAGAATGGTCGTTGAACAGCCCGAAACTGGAAACCCTGAATCCTGACTGAAGTGACGCTCGGAGGCCCCAGCCGGTTTATTGCGTGAGGACGGCTCGGTAGGATTTATCGCTGCGGAGCGGAACGAGTTATGGTTCTCTCCGAGCCGAATCGCCCCAAGCAGTAATTTCGATCATCAATTTTGCTATCCCCACCGCTGCTCAACCTTTGAGGAGACTCCCTGATGCTTCATCCGTTGCTCATCATGACGATCGGGATCGTCCTGGTCATTTTCCTGATCATGAAGCTGAAGGTGAATGCGTTCATTGCGCTGATCACAGCTGCAATGGCTGTTAGTTTGATGGCGTTCGACGAAAACCCGGACACCGGAAAATCAGAACTAGCCAGCAACGCCATTTCGCGTGTGGCCGAGGCGTTTGGTAATGCTTGTGGCGGCATCGGAATTGTGATCGCACTGGCAGCCGTTATTGGCACATGCATGATGGACAGCGGAGCGGCGGATCGAGTCGTTCGGGCGTTTATGAAACTGCTTGGAGAAGAACGGTCACCGTGGGCGCTTATGGGCAGCGGCTACATTCTTGCCGTCCCGGTCTTCTTTGACACTGTCTTCTATCTGCTCGTTCCATTGGCTCGGTCGTTCTATCGTAGAACGGGTAAATCCTATCTGAAATGTATTCTGGCAATTACTGCCGGTGGTGCGATTACCCACACGCTCGTACCACCGACGCCGGGGCCGCTAACGATGGCGGCTACATTGGGGATTGACCTCGGCAAAATGATAATGGTCGGCGCCATGGTTGCTATGCCCGCCGCAATCGCAGGTATCTGGATCGCTGGACTGTTCGACAGGATGTACAACATTGAGATGCGTGAAGTGGTCGGACATGTGGAACCGGAGCCGTTCTCTGATGATGAATTGCCTGGGCTGTGCGAATCGCTGCTGCCGGTCGTGTTGCCGGTCATCATGATTGCCTGCCACACCGCTGCAGGCTCGATCGCCAGTATGGCGGAAGGTGATCTGGCCGAAACGGCGAAAGGAATTTCTCACTACACGGCAGTGTTCGGAAATCCAAGCTTTGCTCTACTGGTTTCAACAATGCTGGCGTTACGGACTTATGTGCGTCAGCGAAAGCCATCCAAAGAAGAAGTTGCCAAGCTCGTAGAAACTTCTTTGATGAGTGGTGGCGTCATCATCCTGATCACTGCTGGTGGATCTGCATTCGGAGCAATGCTTAAAGCTGCTCATGTTGGAGATGCCATCAAGAATCTGGCGGAATCAACGTTCGGCGCAGGGTCAGTCGAAGGCATGCTGATGTTGTTCCTTGGTTTCGGAATCGCCTCTGTTCTGAAAGTTGCCCAGGGATCCAGTACCGCGGCAATGATTATCACTTCAGGAATGATGGTCGGCATGATCGACGGCGTCGATCTGCCGTACGACGTTGTTTATCTGGCGACCGCGATCGGCGCCGGTTCGCTGGTTGGATCCTGGATGAACGATTCAGGGTTCTGGATTTTCGCCAAAATGGGTGGTCTTACGGAAAAGGAAGCCCTGCAAACGTGGACACCGTTGCTCGTCGTACTTGGCGTAGTCAGTATGATCATGACATTGATCCTGGCAACGGTGATGCCGCTTACTTAAGAATTGGTTTTGGAAGGCGGAGTCGGAATTCCAGGAGTGCGTCATGCCTCGTAAAAACGGCTTTCGACATCAGTCTTATCCGACCGAGCCGTCGGTTCCTCCGGTCGTCCTGCAGCTTGACGGCGATGCTGCGCAGAGTCTCAATTTCGGACATCTGCATACACAGTTTGGCGTGCAGAAAGTGCTGCTGGTTCATGGGACGTTTGCCGGGGACGACCCGTTTGGCATTCACGCGATGATGCGAGCCAGTGCCGAATCGTTGCCGGCGCCGGCCAGGCTGGCGGTTAACCCTGTGATTGATCGCTTGTCCGAACAGACGAAACGGCTCACGGACACAATCACTGCTGACGTTGCGAATTACAGCGACGGATACCGAAAACGGTTTCAGACACTCGTAGGGGACGATCCCGAAGTGCGGCGTCTCGAACCAACCTGGAGCAGCGAGAACAATCATATCGCCCGAGCAGGACTCGCGGTTCGATTGCTGAACGAACTAGTTGAACTACAAGCAGAAGGTTTCGATCCTGCTCACGAGCGTGTTTTGCTTTGGGGACATAGTCACGCCGGAAACGGGTTTGCCGTTCTCTCAAACCTGCTGGCGAACGATCGAGCGAGCGTCGAAGCTTTTTTTGATGCGGCTGGTGATTCATTAGGGCCGGCTGGCGAAGTTGCTCGTCGAGCGTTGGCCACAGCGCCGACTCCGCATCCGATGGCGAATGCAATTTACGTTGTAACATTCGGCACACCGGTCAGATACGGCTGGGACACGAACGGTTTGCGATCGCTCGTTCATGTTATTCATCACCGATCATTGAAGGACGACGATGATCCGGCAGCAATTGTGCCAGCCGTTACCTTCGGATGCGAAGGCAACAGTCTGGGTGACAACTTCACTGCTGCGACAACCGGAGTTGCGGATGTCCTATCTGCAAAACATGGCGACTGGGTTCAGGCATTTGCGATTGCGGGAACGGACATTGCACCGCCGCTCAAACGAACAGCGAACGCTCGACTGGGCGAGTTTCTCGAACGCGGATTGCCTGAAGCGACGCCTCATAAGCTGAAGGAAAAACTTAAAGTCACGTGTGCCCGGTGGAAGACTCGGACGCGGCTGCATGCTGACGGTCGTAACCTGTTGGTTGACTACGAGTCGTCACAACTAACTCGTTTTGGTCCCGCTCGGCAGGCCGCGCTCGGGCACGGCATTTATACCCTGACAGGCTGGCTGCCTGGCCACCTTGCACTGTTACTCAAATGGCTTGAAGAAGACCAGCTTGAAGAAGGCGGTGCGTGATCAGCTCAATCCATCGAGCAGAGTACGCGTCGCTTCGACTTCTGCAGTAAGCCCGTCAACGAGCGACGTTTTCTGACCGTCCGGCAAGACTTCCCAAGTGTATGTTTCGACTTCAAGGTGAGGTGCATAGTCGAGGTTTCGGACGGCGACCAAAGCGTTCTTCAGGTCTCCACGAGTCGTCTGCAACGGGCCGAGTGATTCGGCATTAACGGGCACGTGAAAATGAACGCGCCATTCCTCAGCGGCAGCGAAAGAGTCGGGTGGAGACAGGGCTGTGTCCTCGGTCAGGTCGACTTGCCTGTGAATCGTGCCGTCGGTGGCGCGGCCCATCGTTTGATGGAGATATCGAGGTTCGACATATCTCGCCAGAGCCTGTCTGGCATCTTCATTGTCGCCGGGATTTTCGACCCGAATCGCGCAGGTGATGTGCACTTTGTTAATGCGAATCTGCTCATCGACAAGCTGTTTGATTGAGTCGGCCACATCTTCGAATTCCACGGCCTGATGGCAGACATCGTAACAGACTCCGAGGTACTCGTTCACAACGTCGAGCGATCCCGCTTCGGCAGCCAGTTCTCGCAGTCGGCGGAAGAATTGAATCGTTTCAGACGTTGTCTCGATGATGCAGAATGGTTCCGGCTCGATTGCCAGCCTGATCTTTCGCCCGGTTTCTTCTTCGAGCTGCTTGAACGACTCAGCAAGCGCAATCAGACGCTTAGCGCATTCGTCGGCAAACGATTCGGGATAGTCAAACGGCTTAAAGCCCAATGGTACGGTCGAGAGGCTGCCTTCAGTTCCATCGTCGGGCATCAGCCTGGCCAGTATCCGAGCACTGTCCAGAGTGTAGTCGATGCGATCGTCGCGGGACCAATCCGGCAGGTAAACGTTTTCTTTGACACGAGCATCATGAAAATTTCCAAACGGAAACGTGTTAAGTGTGTAGCAGGTCAGGCCAGTCTCATTCAGCCAGCCAGAGAAACGGTTCAGGTTGGATGGTGAATCGAGAAGTTCTGTCGCCACCGGTCGGGCGAGCCAGAGTCCGGCAGCAAGTTCGCCCACTCTGCCTCGAACAGCGACTGTGTTTTCACGCAGTCCGGTTACGACCTCGCCGACGGTCAACCCCGGATGAACGTTGGTGCAGTAACTGAGGGGGAGTGTGCTGAGCGTCATCGTCCGTTTATTCCTGAGTTATATGGTGGCATCATTGCGGCCCTGGTGAGCCCATCGACACATAACGAACTTAATCGAAAGAACAATGGGCATCGAATCGACCGCCGACTCAACATCATAGAATTCCCGGGGAGGATGCTAATGTCGGCGCTGCACGTCGGCTTTCACAAGCCACATAATCATCAAAACCGGTATTTTTTACTTTTTGCTGGCAGGTCTGGGCAGCAGTATTCGGGTGACTGTTCCGATTGTAGTGATTATGCAGTGGTTTCAGTCGAAAATGCTGAGCGCGCGGCTGCATGGTGAGCATGGTGTCCAGTCGGGAAGACGTGCTTTCCGATGGTCAGAGATAGAGTGGGATTGCCTTGTCCGACAGTGGAAGGAGGGCGCCGCTCGTTTAGAAATGGAAATGTCGGTCTGGGTGGATTCTGTTCAGTTATCCACCTACTTACCACCAAAATATGAGCGTGAACGTGTCCGCCGTCATTTGACGCGGAGCTGCTGGACGGAAAAAAGGATTGCTTAACTATGAAGTCTTATGGCCTCTTGAAGTCTGCGATAGTCGTTCTGGGAGCAGTCGGAACCCTCTTACCAACCTCGGTCGTAATCGCCGCGGGGCGTTCAACTTCTCAGACCGTTGCGGATTCGACCGACGCCCGTACTTCCCCCACAGTGAGGAAGGAGACGGCAGTAAAGATCGCGGACGTGGTGCTCGGTAAGAAGGGCGAACTTACTGGAATTGTTGTAAACGAGCAGGGCAAAGCGCTTGTTAGCAGCAAGGTGGTGGTCAAGCGTGGCCGAAAGGCTGTAGCCACGACGACGACAAACGATGCCGGACAATTCAGAGTTGAAGGTCTCCGTGGAGGTATCTATCAGATCGTTCATGCTGCGGGCATTTCGGTGTTCCGAGTTTGGGCCAATGGAACTGCACCAAAAAGTGCCAAAACCAACGCGCTGATTGTTGTCAGAAAACGATTGGTTCGTGGCCAGAATGGAGTTGGTCCGCTCGAATTTATTCAACCTGGGACTTTAGCCGCAACCGCCTCAGGGATTACTGGAGTGACTTTGGGCGTTATCGGAATCAGCGAAGCCAGCGAAGCCAACGACGAAGCCGACGCTGCTAACGCCAAGCTGGACGCATTACTTGCAACACTGAACTGAGTGCTCAAGCAATCGAGCCACTCATTCACATGTTTTGATCGACCAACAGCCTCGACGTGGTTTTCACGGCGGGGTTTTCTGTTTTCTGCAAGGTTGAGTCATCCAGCTCCGGATTCATCAAGTAGACGTTTCTCGATTTAGCTGAATCGGCTATGAGGATTTCTGACTGTTGATCGTGTTTCGGAAACCCGCCTGGCTGGCGAATTCGGTCGAATAAGAGACTGCTTATGGTCGATAGAGAGTCACAGAGACGTAGAAGTTTCTGGGATGGGACTTCTGCCGAGTGACCACTCACTTGAGAGATGAGTGGTGAACAGTCAATCAAGTCACTGCTCTGTCAGCAGCGGCAAGGAAAGCCACTCTTGCAGCGGAATGAAGGAAATAAATGATGACATCTTTCAATATAGAAGCGACTGGTCTGAACCGACGAGAAGCCATTGGTCGCCTGTTGGCCGGTGGAGCGATGGCTATCGCACTGCCGACTGGTCTGCTAATCGCAGAAGACGAGAGAATCGCCACCGCTGTCCGGATTGGTGGCACGTCTCACCCTCTGGCTCCGGGATTGCGTCTGGCCGTTGAGAGTCGACGTGCCTTGGACAGTGTGAAAGACTACTCTGCCTCATTCTTCAAAGAGGAGATGGTTGGCAAGACACGAGTCAAACATCAGCTCACATTGAAGGTTCGCGAGACTCCTTTCAGCGCATACCTTCGGTACGAAAAGCCCCATAAAGGACGAGAAGCGATCTATGTTTCTGGTAAAAACAGCGACAAAATGCTGGCTCATGGAACTGGCATTGAAGGCATCGTCGGCACATTGAAACTGGACCCGAGCGGGGATCGGGCACTCGAAGAAAGCCGTTACCCGATCACAAATATCGGCATGCGGAACCTGCTCGAACTGACGATCGCCCAGTGGAATTCGGAACTGAACATTCCAGGTGTCAAAGTCCGATATTTCCCGAATGCCAAAGTTGGCAACGTCGAATGCCGAGTCTTCGAAAGCTCGTACGACAAGAAGCATAAGGGTGTGAAGTTCCACATGACTCGGATGTACGTCGACAAAAAGACGGCCTTCCCGGTTCGAGTCGAGCAGTTCGACTTCCCGGCCAGTGCCGGTGGTAAAGCCCCGATTCTTGAGCAGTATACGTATCTCAACGTCAAACCAAACGGTGGGCTGAAGGACATCGATTTTGACGTCAAAAATTCTGCCTACGAATTTTAAGCAGTCGTGATCGACGGGCGACTCCACTCTTGACGGTGGATTAGCGTCGGTCGATACGTAGAAGCACAAAGCCGCACGTAAAAGCATAAAGCCGCGTCGTATCTCAATTGGTACGACGCGGCTTTTTCGTGATTGAAGATCGACTGCGAGCATTCGACATTGACGTCGTCGTCCACGTTCGTCTCCGTTTGCACGCTTCGTAGACAGTCGTGCTCTGCTGCGTTGCACACCTGCGACAAGTCACGCGTCAAACGCATTTGAGTATGTCGGCAACGACGCATCGGTTTGTGCTCGATCTGTTCAATGATCGCGCAGCCCTGCGCGCAGGTACGACAGCCAAACGGCACGGCAACTCCGGAAGTGCCTAAGGCATCAGCAGCCACCGATACCTGATGGCGGATTCCTGTTAATTGACAGCGGGCCGAGACTTCTTCGCCACAGATTGGCACGGCCATTGCTTGAGACGTGAGCGATGAAGAATTCTGAATTTTGTTGGACTCGCTCTTTGAAACATTCTGGTCCCGGCAACCTGTGTGAAAGGAAACACATGGTCTGATCCAAATATTCTGAAAGGTCAGCTCGCACGGTCGTATCCGCGACTGCCTTCCTCAAGCGCGCCCACAGACAGCAAAAATCAGGTAGGCAATGACGGAAAATGAATCAACGCAGACCTGATCCTGTGAGTAGTTGAAACAGCGATCGATCGATTCTGAATGTTTCTCCCCAACGTTATCTGCCCCGGATGAATTTTCAGAAATGGCCATTTACAGATTACGGGACCGGTGTGCGCTCAGCAGCCATGACTCTCGGATTCCGTCGGCAGCAAAGAAGAATAAACACGCGAAAGCACTGGAACATGGAACTCAGAAACAAAGCAACTCGGATTTTTCTTCTCGACTTCAGTTCACCACAGATGCGAGCGTTCCACATGACGTGGTTTGCCTTCTTCCTGTGCTTCTTCGCCTGGTTCGGCATGGCTCCGTTGATGATCCTTGTCCGCGATGAAATGTCACTGACGAAAGAGCAGGTCGGTTGGTGTGGCATCGGTGCCGTGTCGATCACCGTACTCGCTCGATTGTTGATTGGCTGGCTGTGCGATCGGATCGGCCCGCGACTGGCCTACACGTGGTTGCTGATTCTTGGCTCGCTACCTGTCATGGGAATCGGACTGGCGGAAAACTTTGAAACGTTTCTCCTGTTCCGTGTCCTGATTGGAGCGATCGGCGCGGCATTCGTGATCACTCAGTATCACACGTCAGTGATGTTTGCTCCGAATTGTGTCGGGACGGCAAATGCAACGACGGCCGGATGGGGCAACTTAGGAGCGGGTGTCACGCAATGGGCGATGCCGGCGCTGTGTGCGTTTTTCGTAACAAGTTTCGGATTTTCCGAGGAGTCGAGTTGGCGAGTGTCGATGGTGGTGGCCGGCGCTGTTTGTGCTGTTACCGGCGTGGCATACTTTTTTCTGACTCAGGATGCTCCGGACGGTAACTTCAAAGAACTGCGGGCATCCGGGCAGCTTGAATCGAAGCAGGCGATCAAGAACTCCCTTGCGATCGTCTGTAAAGATCGCCGCGTCTGGGCGTTGTTTTTGATTTATGGTCTGTGTTTTGGCGTCGAGCTGACGTTTGCCAGTTTCGGTGCACTCTACTTCACTGACTACTTCGATTATTTCAAGCAGTTGAGCACGGTCGATGCGGCACGCATGGCGGGTTTTGTCGCTGCGGGATACGGGATGATGAATCTCTTTGCTCGTACGTGCGGTGGCTTGATCAGCGACCGCTGCGGGCGGAAATGGGGACTAAATGGCCGAGTCCGTTTTCTGTTCGCGGTTCTGTTTTTCGAAGGGCTGCTGTTGATGCTGTTTTCGCAGCTCAGTTCGTTGCTCATTGCCATCCCAACGTTGATGGTGTTTGCGGTTTTTGTGCAAATGTCAAACGGTGCAACGTTCTCGATCGTCCCATTCGTAAACCGCAAAGCTCTGGGGTCAGTAGCCGGGATTGTTGGAGCCGGTGGAAATGCTGGCGCGATTGCCTGGGGCTTCCTTTTCAAGACGGATGCCTTCACCTGGCCGACGGCGTTCCTGATTCTTGGCGCCATCGTCACCGTGTGTTCGTTCCTGGCGTTTGCCGTGCAGTTTTCGCGGGATGCTGAATCAGAAGCTCGAATGATTACTGAGGAAGCCACCGCTCGCCACCGACGCGAATTGCTCGGAGCGGCAACTTAAGCGCGACCGCTTCGGCTCACCAGACTGGCTCCGGCGCTCACAGGATTACGGTTATGATTTCTCCCGCTGATGAAATTGTTGAAACCTCGGTCGAACTTGTTCCGACCGAAGATCGAAAGACGATCGTCGTCATCGGCAACGGGATGGTTGGGCTACGTTTCTGCGAAAAACTTGTCGAGTTCGACACAACGAAGCAATACCGCATCGTCACGTTTTGTGAAGAACCGCGAGCGGCGTACGACCGTGTCGGCCTGACGTCGTTCTTTGCCCACCGCGATGCTCAGAAGCTAATGCTGGCCAGAATGGAGTGGTACAATCAGAATGGCGTCGAGCTTCATCTGGGAGATCGGGCGTCGGAAATCGATCGCAAAGGCAAATTCGTTCGTTCTACGAAGGGCGTCGAGATTGCGTACGACTCGGTAGTGATTGCGACGGGTTCGTACCCGTTCGTGCCGCCGGTTCCAGGAGTCGATATGAAAGGAGTCTTCGTTTACCGAACGATCGAAGACCTTGAGCACATCATCGATTACGCAAAGAAGGCAAAGCGTTGTGCGATCATTGGCGGCGGACTCTTGGGGCTCGAAGCAGCCAAAGCGGCAACGGATCTCGATCTAGAGACGCACGTCATCGAGTACAGCAATCGGTTGATGCCGCGACAAATCGACACTGCTGGTTCACGAATTCTTGTTCAGAAGATCGAACAACTCGGCGTTCGAGTTCTTCTGAACAAAGGAACGAAAGAGATCAGCGGCAGCGGCCATGTTGAGCAGATGACGTTCAACGATGATTCAACGCTCGACGTCGACATGATCATCGTGTCGGCCGGAGTTCGTCCGCGTGACGATGTCGCCCGGGAGTGCGAACTTGAAGTCGGCGAACGTGGAGGAATCCAGGTCAACGACCGGCTACAGACGTCCGACCCGGATATTTACGCGATCGGCGAATGTGCTCTGCACGGCGGCATGGTCTACGGACTGGTCGCTCCAGGTTACGACATGGCGGAAGCCGTCGCGGCGAATTTGACTGGTGGAGATCGAAAGTTCGACAGTACGGACCTGTCGACCAAGCTCAAACTGATGGGCATCGACGTTGCCAGTTTCGGAGACTACGAATCTGGTTCCGACAAAGCAGTCCCGCTGTCATTCGAAGAGCCATTCTCCGGTGTCTACAAAAAACTCCTGTTCAGTCTCGACGGGAAGCGTCTGCTCGGCGGCATCCTTGTGGGCGACGCCGCTGAGTACGGCACACTGTTGATGATGAGCAAGGCGGATCAGGATCTGCCGTGTGCACCGCACGAACTGATCGTTGGTTCCAGCAGCGGAGCACCGCTCGGCAACATCGATGGGATGCCCGACGAAGCTCAAATCTGCTCGTGCAACAACGTCACTAAAGGCGACATTTGCCAGGCGATTTGCGGCAAAGAACTTGATTCGGTCGGTGCCGTCAAAATGTGCACGAAAGCCGGTACCGGCTGCGGTGGGTGCATGCCGCTGGTGAACGACCTGTTTGATTTCGAAATGGCAAAGGCCGGCAAAGAAGTCACTAATCATCTCTGCGAACATTTTCATTTCTCACGGCCAGAGCTGTTTGCCATCGTAAATGTTAAGAAGCTGGAAACCTTTGCCCAGGTCATGGACGAGTGCGGTTCTGGCAACGGCTGCGAAGTTTGCAAGCCGGCAGTGACATCGATTCTCGCGTCACTCTGGAACGAGAACATTCTGGAAGACCCGCACGGGACCTTGCAGGACACAAACGATCGATTTCTCGCCAACATGCAGCGAGGCGGTTCGTACTCAGTTGTTCCTCGAGTGCCCGCCGGAGAGATCACACCCGAGAAGCTGGTCGTGATAGGTGAAACGGCAAAGAAATACGGTCTCTACACAAAGATCACCGGCGGGCAGCGGATCGACATGTTCGGTGCCGACGTTCAGGACTTGCCCGACATCTGGGAACGTCTCATCGATGCTGGTTTCGAAAGTGGACACGCCTATGGGAAATCTCTGCGGACCGTGAAGAGCTGCGTCGGTTCAACGTGGTGCCGCTACGGTGTGCAGGATTCAGTCGGTTTCGCGATTCGAATCGAAAACCGGTACAAGGGGGTTCGCTCGCCGCACAAAATCAAGATGGCTGTTTCAGGGTGCGTTCGAGAGTGTGCTGAGGCTCAATGCAAAGACGTCGGGCTCGTTGCCACTGACAACGGCTACAACCTCTACGTGTGTGGCAACGGCGGTGCAACGCCCCGTCATGCCGACCTGTTTGTCGCCGACATCGATGAAGAAACTGCCATCCGTTATATCGACCGGCTGCTGATGTACTACATCTCGACCGCCGACAAGTTGACTCGAACAAGTGTCTGGCTGGAGAAGCTGGAAGGCGGACTCGATCACTTGCGAGATGTCGTTATTGAAGACTCGCTCGGTCTCTGCGACGAGCTGGAAGCTCAGATGCAGAACCTCATCGACAACTATCAGTGCGAGTGGACTCGCGTCGTCAATGACCCCGCTCAACGAGCCCGCTTCCGCCAGTTCGTCAACACCGAGGCTGAAGAGCCCGTCATCGAATTCATCGCGCAACGTGATCAATCGCGGCCTGCCGACTGGAATGACGAACTGACCTCGCTTGAACTCTTCGGCGAACTGAAAGAACGCGAAGAGAATTTATTGAGCGGCGACGGCGCAGATCTGATTGAGCAAACTCGCTGGGTGCAGGTTGGTATGGTCGAGAACTTCCCGCAGGACGGTGGGGCAACGATTAAGTACGGGAAGTCGCAGATCGCGGTTTTCAACTTCACCAGCCGTGGAGAATGGTACTCCTCGCAGAACATGTGCCCGCACAAAAAAGCATTTGTCCTGTCACGCGGCATTGTGGGAGACCAATCCGGCACTCCCAAAGTCGCCTGCCCGCTGCATAAGAAAACGTTCTCTCTGGAAACTGGCGAATCTCTGCAAGGAGAGGATTACGACATCCGGACCTTTCCCGTGAAGGTTGAAGACGGAAACGTCTTTCTGGAGCTGCCTCCGAACGAGATTCTCGACGAATTGCTTGCGACCGAAATCGGCTGCAGCATGGCCACGTTGTGCCAATCAAAATGTGAGCCCGTCGCCGTTTGACTCGGAACATCGCAAAAAGAAACTCTGACAAACAGCGCCGGGCAATGTGAATCAGGCATGACTAGAGACGCGGCCATCATTGAATCGAGTATCGACGTTTCGAATGACAATTCCGAGACCGCGGAAACCGTTGTGCCTCCCTCCGTGGACGATCCCTCAGAAGCAGATTCGCAAGGACCAACTCTTCTGGAACGTCTGCTGGCGGACCAGCAGGAGTTGACGGCAGTTGAGCAGTTTTCTCAGGTCTACAACAAACAGGGCTCGCCTGCGCAATCGCGATATTATTCGTCGCTAATTCCAGCGACGGAACCAGGGCCGGGTCAGCAGTACGCGTTCGATGTCGATCTTGATGCGTGCTCCGGGTGCAAGGCCTGCGTTACGGCTTGCCACTCGTTGAATGGGCTCGATGAAACAGAAACCTGGCGCGATGTCGGATTACTGGTCGGAGGGACGAGTACGAACCCGGTCATGCAGCATGTGACAACCGCCTGCCACCATTGTCTTGAACCGGGCTGCATGGCGGCCTGCCCGGTTGACGCGTACGAGAAGAACCCCGTCACAGGCATCGTCAAACATCTGGACGATCAATGTTTCGGGTGTCAGTACTGCACGCTGGCCTGCCCGTACGACGTACCGAAGTATCACAAGCAGAAGGGCATCGTCCGGAAGTGCGACATGTGTTCGGACCGGCTGTCCGCCGGTGAAGCACCTGCCTGCGTGCAGTCATGCCCACACGAAGCGATTTCAATTCGCATTGTTGATTGCGAACAGATTATCGAGGACTCCGAAGCAGACCGCTTCCTTCCGGCGGCACCCGAACCGCACATCACTCTGCCGACCACGACCTATCGAACAAAGCGTGTGTTCCCGCGGAACCTGCTTCCGGCGGATTATTACTCGGTGTCCGCACAGCATCCTCACTGGCCGCTGATCATCATGCTGGTGCTGACGCAGCTTTCGGTTGGAGCATTTCTGTCTGGGCTCGTCCTGGAACGATTCCTTGATGAAACTCTGATCGCAGCCATGCGACCGGTCCACTCGCTGAGTGCGCTCGTCTTTGGTCTGCTCGCGTTGGCGGCGAGCACGCTCCATCTGGGACGACCCCAGTATGCGTACCGGGCGATCATCGGACTGCGGCATTCGTGGCTGAGTCGAGAGATCGTTGCCTTTGGCGTGTTCGCGAAGCTAGCCGTGATCTACGCAGCCAGCAGCTGGTTCGGGCCCGAGATGATCGTTGGCAGCCAGTACTGGCAGCAGTGGCTGGGCTGGGGAGTCGCTGTGTCAGGTCTGGCTGGCGTGTTCTGCTCGGTTATGATTTACGCATTCACACAACGAATATTCTGGAGCTTTACAAAGACGTCTGCTCGATTCGGATTGACGACGTGCCTGCTGGGTGTCGCCGCCGTCTGGCTGACACTGCTGCTGATTTCGTTTTTCGGTTCCGGTGACGCCGCCGCCAACGTTTCGGGGATCATCGCCGCCTACGGACGCCGTTTCTGTCAGACGCTCCTGCTGCTGACGGGCCTGAAAATCGTCTTCGAAGCCAATCAACTGCGGCCACTGTTGAGTCGTCAAACGACTCCGATGAAACGATCGGCCCTGCTGATGACCGGATCGCTCGCCAGCGTGACTATTGCTCGATTTGCCTGCGGAGTGCTTGGAGGTCTCGCCATGCCGGCACTACTTCTGAAAGCGATCTCCGAGTCTCCGCAGGATCCCGTCTTCCTGATCATCGTGACAAGCATGCTGTTCATCGCGTGCCTGGCCGGTGAGCTGCTGGAGCGTTACCTCTTCTTTGCCGCAGTCGCTTCGCCGCGAATGCCAGGCTCACTCAGGAGTTGATTCGCCGTGTCGTCAGACGTTGTTGAAGAAGCGGAATCGGTTGACCTGGAACTTCCAGTCGTGCAGGAATCTCGACTGCCCGCGTTCATGCACCAACGCGACGGGCATCTCACGCGCGAGCTATTGCTTGAGCCGGGCGGGTTCGGCCTCGGTCATGTACCGGCGAAAACGAAACCCGACGCGACAACGAAGATGACGTGCGGCTACTGCTCGACCGGCTGCGGACTCAACATTCACCTGAAAGACGGCGAAGCGGTCAGCCTCACTCCGGCCACGGAGTACCCGGTCAATCTGGGCATGGCTTGCCCGAAGGGCTGGGAAGCGTTGACTGTGCTGGATTCGCCCGATCGAGCCACTCTGCCACTTATGAAAGACGCGAGTGGTAAGTTGGCTCCGACCGATTGGGACACCGCGCTCACAACATTCACCGATCGCTTCAAAGAGATTCAGCAGCGTCATGGGACGGATTCCGTGGCGTTTCTCAGCACCGGGCAGATTCCCACGGAAGAAATGGCTCTGCTCGGTGCTCTGACGAAATTCGGGATGGGCATCCTGCACGGAGACGGCAACACTCGGCAGTGCATGGCGACTTCGGTCGTCGCGTATAAACAATCGTTCGGCTTCGACGCACCGCCTTACACCTACAAGGATTTTGAAGAGTCCGATGTCATCGTGTTGATCGGAAGCAACTTGTGCATCGCTCATCCGATCATGTGGGAACGCGTTATGCGAAACCCGCACAACCCTGAGATCGTCGTAATTGATCCTCGCATGACCGAAACCGCTATGCAGGCAACGCAACACTTGCCGCTGGCTCCGAAGTCGGATCAGTCGCTGCTGTACGGGCTCGCCAGGATTTTGATCGAGAACGGTTGGATCGACGACTCGTTCATCAAGCAAAGCACAAGCGGATTTACCGACTTCGCTGAGTACGTTCAGCAGTTTACTCGTGGACGAGTTTCAGCAGACACCGGTCTGGATGCCAAACAGATCGAAAGTCTCGCTGAGACAATCTACGCCGGGAAACGAGTGTCATTCTGGTGGACGATGGGCGTTAACCAGAGTTACCAGGGAGTGCGTACTGCTCAGGCAATTATCAATCTGGCATTGATGACGGGAAACATCGGCCGGCCAGGTACGGGAGCCAACTCGATCACTGGCCAGTGCAACGCGATGGGCTCTCGACTTTTCAGCAACACAACCAACTTGCTCGGCGGTCACGACTTCACCAACGATGATCACCGCAGCAAAGTTGCTGACATTCTCGAAATTGATTCGGAACAAATCCCGCGAGAACCATCATGGGCATATCACGAAATCATCGAAGGCATTCTGCGAGGGAAAATCAAAGGTCTGTGGGTCATCTGCACAAACCCGGCGCACTCATGGATCAACCAGACCCAATGTCGAGACATTCTCGAACGACTGGATTTCCTCGTTGTGCAGGACATGTATCACACAACCGAAACTGCAAGAATGGCGGACCTGGTTCTTCCCGCTGCTGGTTGGGGAGAAAAGGAAGGAACCATAATCAACTCAGAACGCCGCATCGGAGTTTTGAAAAAAGTCTGTAAAGCTCCTGGTGAGGCACTGTCCGATTTCTCAATCTTCCGCTTGATCGCCGAATACTGGGGCGTCGAAAATATGTTCAAGAAATGGAGTTCGCCCGAGGCGGTCTTCCAGATCCTCAAACAACTCTCAGAAGGTCAGCCCTGCGACATCACGGGCGTCGAAGATTACCGCATGCTCGACGAAATGGGCGGCATCCAGTGGCCGTTTGGTCCGGGACGACGGTCAAGCGGCCAGCGTCGAGGGACAGAAGACAAAGGCTTTCATCCCTCGCCCCTTGACCCTCAACCATCATCCGAACGTCGCCTCTTCGAAGACGGTCGCTTCTACCACATTGACGGGCGAGCGAAGTTCCTGTTCGAAGATCCCAGACCCATGCCCGAGCCACCGTCTGACCAGTTTCCGTTCGTCCTTCTGACCGGCAGAGGCACTGCCTCTCAGTGGCACACTCAAACGCGAACGTCAAAGTCAGCCGTCCTGAAGAAGCTGTACCCGGCGAATCTCTACGTCGAGATCAACCCGGGCGACGCGCGAAAACGAGGCATCAAACCTCAAGACAATGTCGTCGTCATGTCTCAGCGCGGCCAAGTCACCGCCAGCGCTTTCGTGACTCCCAGCGTCCAACCCGGCCAGCTCTTCCTGCCGATGCACTACGAAGAGGTCAATCAACTCACCGACGCCGTGTTCGACCCCTACTCAAAACAACCATCCTACAAAGCCTGCGCCGTACAGGTACACTGCCAGTAGTGGCCTCGGTAACGGCCATCGAACTCCGCACTGGAAATCTTTGGCTACATATCAGGAATCGGGCGTCAAGCGCCTTCGGTTGTGCCATTAGTTTCTGAATCGGGACATCTCATTAGAATGTGAATCTCCAACCAACCAGATAACGGCAAGGAGCCTCGCATGGCGACAATTACTCAGACAGACCTGATCGACAGTATTGCTGATAGTCTGCAATTCATGTCCTACTTCCATCCGCTCGACTTCATCACAGCGGTCAACGAGGCGTACGAGCGGGAAGAGTCACAGGCGGCCAAAGCGGCGATGGCTCAGATCCTGATTAACTCGCGCATGTGTGCTCAAGGGCGGCGTCCGATCTGCCAGGACACGGGGATTGTCACCGTCTTTGTCAATGTTGGGATGGATGTCTCCTGGGATGCTGAATTGTCCCTGAGCGACATGATTAACGAAGGCGTCCGCCGCGCTTATACACACCCTGATAATGTACTGAGAGCTTCGATACTGGCTGACCCTGCCGGCGCGAGAAAGAACACCGGCGACAACACACCGGCGGTCATCCATTACGAGATCGTTCCGGGTGACAAAGTCGAAGTCTTTATTGCAGCGAAGGGAGGCGGGTCAGAAAACAAAGCCAAACTTGCCATGTTGAATCCTTCAGACAGCATCGTCGACTGGGTACTGGAAACCGTGCCAAAGATGGGTGCCGGGTGGTGCCCGCCAGGCATGCTGGGAATCGGTATCGGTGGTACAGCAGAGAAAGCAGCAGTCCTTGCTAAACGATCGCTGATGGATCCAATCGACATTCATCAGCTTCGTGAGCGTGGTCCAGATAACCGCGTCGAAGAACTTCGGCTTGAGCTGATGGACAAGGTTAATCAGCTCGGCATTGGAGCGCAGGGGCTCGGAGGACTAACGACTGTCCTTGACGTGAAGATTCTCGACTACCCGACTCACGCGGCATCCAAACCCGTCGCGATGATCCCTAACTGTGCGGCGACTCGTCACTTGCATTTTGTACTGGACGGCTCTGGAGCTGCGAGTTTTTCTCCGCCGAGTATCAGTGACTGGCCAGACATTACCTGGGACGCGGGCGAGGACGCGATTCGTGTGGACCTGGAAACAGCGACACCTGCCGAGATTCAATCCTGGAAACCTGGGCAAACCATTCTGCTGAATGGAAAACTACTCACCGGCCGTGATGCGGCACACAAGCGCATGACCGAAATGCTTGATCGTGGTGAGTCTTTGCCGGTCGATTTGAAAGGACGGTTCATCTACTACGTTGGACCGGTCAAACCCGTGCGTGACGAGGCTGTTGGGCCTGCCGGGCCTACAACTTCTACTCGCATGGACAAGTTTACGCGTCAGATGCTGGCCGAGACGGGACTGGCCGGAATGATCGGGAAGGCAGAACGCGGCGACGTCGCCATCGATGCGATCAAAGAATTCGGCGCGGTGTATCTGATGGCCGTCGGCGGCGCGGCGTATCTGGTGTCCAAAGCGATCAAGAGTTCCAGAGTTGTGGCTTTCGAAGAACTCGGAATGGAAGCAATCTATGAGTTCGAAGTGGAAGATATGCCAGTCACTGTCGCCGTCGACAGTCAGGGCATCTCGGTCCACCGAACTGGTCCAGCGCATTGGCAGGAACTAATCGCCCTCAAAATGCTTTAAAGAATGCCACGTTAAGATTAATTCGTCTTGCGCTCGAAAACGCGGCATCAGGTGGAAGGACACAGTCATTGTCAGATTCGCGTCTTCTGGCTACCAGCGCGGTGGAACTGATGGTTCAGCTGCATTGAATTACCGGTTGTAGCGCTCTACCAGGGTCAACTTAGTCATCGTTGCCGTTGACTGATGAAAAATGTGATTCAACCAGGCTTGCAGAACCTGATCGCGAGATACGTCATTCCCGCTCTCTGTTTCCGCCACCGGTCATAACTTTTATATGAGCGGTTGCAGACGATCCATTTCCGTTTGGAGCAGGTCTCACGTCCTTCTTCGTGCGAAGTTTGCTGGCCATTCGCTGCGGTATCAGGTACAGATCACACTGCGCCTCAACGATTGCTTTGCCGAATGATTTCCTGCCAATAGGTGATCTGTTCTTCGACGGGTGCTTTGCCGCCGGAGCCGAAGCTTTGGAGGGCGGCGACGGCGTTGCGAGTTCCCAGGACGTTGTAGACGGATTCGTCGATCAGGTTGCAGGCCGCTTGCAGATCTTCGAGTGAGAGATCTTTCAACTGGCAGTTTCGGCCCTCGCATTCGGCGACGAGTTTGCCGACGGTGCCATGTCCCGTTCGCATGGGGACTCCGCGTTTGATGAGGTATTCCATCAGTGCAGTGGCGTCGAGGAATCCGTCGTCGATCTTTTCGTTGATTCGATCAACCTGAAGTTCAGCTCCGGCGATCAGTGCGGGGGCGACTTCCAGGCACGCTTCAACCGTGTCGAACGCGTCAAACAGGGCGAGCTTGTCTTCCTGCAGATCCCGATTGTACGCCATCGGCAGGCCCTTGATCAGGACCAGCAGTTGCGACACGTCGGCCATGACCCGTGCGGTCTTGCCGCGGATTAATTCCAGGACGTCCGGGTTCTTCTTCTGCGGCATAATGGACGAGCCGGTCGTAAACGCGTCTGGCAACTGGATAAAGCCGAATTCGCACGAGAACCAGATGATCCATTCTTCCGCCCAGGAACTCAGGTGAGCGGAGATCAGTGACAGGTTGAGTACGAACTCCACCATGTAATCACGATCGCTCGAAACATCCAGACTGTTTCGAGCGACGTCTTCAAAGCCGAGAAGCTGTGCCGTTTCCTGACGATCGATTGGCAGTGACGTTCCGGCCAGTGCGGCGGCTCCCAGTGGAGACACGTTGACTCGTCGTCGGCAGTCGGCCAGCCGCTGACGATCTCGTTCAAACTTCTCGGTATAGGCCAGCCAGTAGTGAGCGGCCAGAACAGGCATTGCGCGTTGCAGATGTGTGTAAGCAGGCATGACGATTTCGCGGTCGCGGTCGGCTCGTTCGACGAACGCTTTCTGGACGTCGAGCAGCAGTTCGTCGATCCGGTCAATGGCTGCTCGTGTGTAGAGCTTCAGGTCGGTTGAAACCTGGTCGTTGCGGCTGCGTCCGGTGTGCAGTTTCCGGCCGACGTCGCCGAGTCGTTCTGTCAGGCGACTCTCGATGTGCATGTGAATGTCTTCGAGAGATGTCTGGTGCTCCATCTCGCCGCGTTCGATTTCTCCGCGGATATTGTCCAGTTCGACGATGAGCTGGTCTCGTTCGTCGTCCGAAATCAGGCCGACCTTAGCGAGCATCCGGGCGTGAGCCTGCGAACCGGTGATGTCGACATCGGCGAGCCGTGCATCAAAGCTGATGGATTCCGTAAACCGTTCGACTCGGGCGTCAGTCGCTTCCTGGAATCGCCCACCCCACGCTTTGCCTGTCACGATGCCGTTCCGTTCGCTGAAGTTTCAAAGATTGTGCTCAGAGAAGCTGTTTAAGTCGTGAGTCTAGACAACGGTCTCGCAATCCGGGAGCGTATGATTTCCTGAATTCGCTGCAGTAAAGAGGAAACTCCCCCGGGATGTCATTTTTCGGATTCCATCCGCTGATCGAACGCTGGTTTCAAAGCCGGTTTTCTGAGCCGACTGCCCCACAGCGGCTGG
Organism: uncultured Planctomyces sp.; assembly: GCA_937904325.1. GTDB lineage: Bacteria > Planctomycetota > Planctomycetia > Planctomycetales > Planctomycetaceae > JABMPE01. Next base: position 90,478 of record CALGTK010000268.1, on the reverse strand, counting down.
GGTGGCCTCATATTGAGCAGGGCGAAAACACGCTTATTGCGGCTCCGACCGGTAGTGGGAAGACGCTGACCGCGTTTCTGGCAGTGATTGATCGTCTGCTGAAAGACTCGATTGACGGGAAACTCGAGGACGGCGTCCGAGCGATTTACGTTTCGCCGCTGCGAGCACTTTCCAACGATATGCACCGGAACCTGTCCGAGCCGCTCGAAGAATTAAACGCACTGGCGGCCGAAGAGTTTCCCGACGTGCCGATTGCTGGCCTTAGAGTCGGTCTGCGCACTGGCGACTCGACGCCGTCTCAGCGGGCGGCACTCGTTCGAAAACCGCCGCACATTGTGGTCACCACTCCCGAGTCGCTGTTTCTTCTTATGACGGCCGAGAAAGGCCGAGCAGCGCTGAAGTCCGTTGATACGATCATCGTCGACGAGATTCACGCTTTGGTGCGGGACAAGAGGGGTTCACATCTGGCACTGACGATCGAACGGCTGGAGTCGCTCTGCGAGCGGTCGTTGCAGCGAATCGGATTGTCGGCGACTCAGAAGCCGATTGAGCGAATCGCCGAATTTCTGGTGGGGCCTGCTTCAGATTCGACTGACGATAAAACGACGAATTGCTCGATCGTCGATGTCGGTTATTCGCGCGACCTTGATTTGAAGATCGAAGTGCCTCCGAGTGATCTCTCTGCTGTGTGCTCGACCGAGCAATGGAGTGAGATTAACGAGCGGCTTGTCGAACTGATCAATTCGCACCGTAGCACGCTGATTTTTGTGAACACTCGGCGGATGGCCGAACGCGTCACGCATCAGTTAAGCGAGATTCTCGGCGAGGACCACATCGGCAGTCATCATGGATCACTGTCTTCGGCGATTCGTCTGCACACCGAGCAGCAGTTGAAGAACGGTGAATTGAAAGCTGTCGTTGCTACGGCGTCGCTGGAGTTGGGGCTCGACGTAGGGTTCATTGATCTGGTTATTCAGATTGGTTCGCCGCGAGCGATTGCCACGTTCCTGCAACGCGTCGGGCGATCCGGACATTCGCTGGGTAAGACACCGAAGGGGCGACTGTTCGCGCTGACTCGCGATGAACTTGTTGAAAGTATGGGACTGATCAGAGCAATCCGTGCCGGACGACTGGATGTGATCCCGATTCCCGAATGTCCGATCGACGTGCTGGCTCAGCAGATTGTCGCTGAGATTGCGTGTCGTGAATGGGGTACAGACGACCTGTTTGCTTTGTTCCGCCGAGCGTGGCCATTTCGAAATCTCAAACGAGATGACTTCGACGAGACGCTGCGGTTTCTCAGCGAGGGGCTCACCGATCGATCAGGCCGTGGAAAGGTCTACCTTCACCAGGATTTTGTCCAGAAGCGGCTGCGAACTCGTCCCGGAGCTCGCATCGTGGCGGCTTCCAACGCGGGTGCGATTCCGGAAGTCGCCGAGTTTCGCGTCGTCGCTCAACCTGACGGTGTTGTCGTCGGAACGCTGGATGAGGACTTCGCACTGGAATCCCACGCCGGGCAGATCATTCTGCTGGGTAACACGTCGTGGAGAATGGAAGGCGTGCGCGGCACCGATGTGCATGTCAGCGATGCAGGCGGAGTGCCGCCGACCGTCCCGTTCTGGCGAGGCGAAGCTCCGGGACGAACGCTCGAACTGAGCGAAGAAGTGTCGCGTATTCGCGAAGATCTTGAGATGCGACTGAAGGCTTTGCCGGAAACAGTGATCGCAAGCTGGTGGGAAGAGGGTGAGCCGCCGGCGTCAGCCGCCGGCCAGGCAGGTGAAGGTTCGCCGACAGCGCGTTTGGCTCAGTTCAGCGAAACACCGGATCAGGAAGGGCCGGCCACGCAGTCCGAGTTCCGTGCCTCGACATCAGACATCGTTAAGTGGTTAGTCATAGAGACGGACTGTTCGGATTACGCGGCACGGCAAATCGTGAACTATCTGGCATCCCAGATCGCTGCAGTCGGAATCGTACCCACGCAGAAGCGAGTGATCTTTGAACGATTCTTCGACGAGTCCGGCGGGATGCAGATGGTGGTACATGCTCCGTTTGGTTCGCGAGTCACGCAGGCGTGGGGTCTGTCGATGCGGAAGCGGTTTTGCGTGTCGTTCGACTTCGAACTTCAGGCAACTGCCGACGACGACGGGTTCATTCTTTCGCTGGGGCCTCAGCACAGTTTTCCGCTGGAGTCGATGTTTCCGATGTTGACGTCGGAAAATGCTCAGCGTTTGCTCGAACAAGCGATTCTTTACATCCCTATGTTTCAGATCCGCTGGCGTTGGAATGCGAACCGAGCGTTGCTGGTCCCTCGTCGCGATAAAGGCAAACGCATCCCGCCGGCCCTGCAGCGGTTTCGAGCGGCCGACCTGCTGTCATCGGTATTTCCGCTGCTGACGGGTTGCCAGGAAAACGTGGTTGGCGAGTTGAAAATGCCCGAACATATTCTGCTGCGACAGACGATGGATGATTGCCTGCGCGAGGCGCTCGATATCGACGGTCTGGTAGATGTTCTGCGTAAAGTTGAAGCGGGCGAAATTGAGTTTGTCGCGAGGGACACTCGCGAGCCGTCGCCGTTTTCTTACGAATTGCTGAATTCGAATCCGTACGCGTTTCTCGACGGCGGCGAGTTGCCGGAACGCCGTGCCCGAGCGGTTTCAACCCGCCGGTCGTTGACGGTTGATTCTGTCAGTGATCTGGGTCGGCTTGATCCGCTGGCGATTGATCAGGTTTCCAGCGAAGCTATGCCGGTCGTTCGAAACGCTGACGAGTTGCACGATGTGTTGCTGACTCGCATTGTCGTTCCGGACGCTGAAATGGAGGACTGGCGCGGCTGGTTGGAAGAACTGGTCGCTCAACATCGAGCAACAAGTACGACGGCAACGGGCGGAGTTCCAGTCTGGACAGCGGCCGAACGAATACCAGCCGCGGTGGCGATGTTCCCGAATGGTCAACTTGACCCAGCGATTCAGGTTCCGGACGGAGTGCGGGTTGATTGGAACGACGTTGAAGGTCGAGTTGCTGCGATGCGCGGCTTGCTTGAAACGTCCGGCCCTCTGACCCACCAGGAAGCAGCTCGGCGAACTGGCACTAAGCCGAATCAGGCGTTTGCGGCGCTGGAAGCTTTGGAGGGAGAAGGCATCGTTCTGCGCGGCAGATTCAGAAAATCGAATCGCGATTCAGTGTTCAGTGTCGAGACGGAAAAAGTTCCCCTTACACCTCAAGGAGGGGATGAAATTCGCTCTGATCGCGAGGCAGAGAACCCGACTGAATGGTGCCATCGTCGGTTGCTGTCTCGGATTCATCGATTAACGATGCAGGGATTACGGCAGCAGATTCAGCCCGTGACGACCGACGTTTTTCTGCGATTTCTGACGCATCACCACGGGCTGACCGCGAAGACTCGTCGAGCCGGCGTGAACGGCTTGTTCGAGGCCGTTTCACTCTTGCAGGGTTACGACCTGGCGGCTGTCTGCTGGGAACGTGACGTTTTGCCGGGTCGTATTGAGGGCTATCGTCCGGCATGGCTGGATGAACTTTGTCTGTCGGGCGAGGTTGCCTGGGGGCGTCTGTTTCCGCCGAAGCGCGAGGCGAATTCCCCTGCTTTGTTGACACGCGTGGTGCCGGTTTCGCTGTTTCTAAGAAACGATTTGAACTGGCTCGTGACAGAGGCCGCATTAGAAGATGACGAGTCTCTAAGCTCCGTCGCTCGCGAAATCTTTGAGACGATGAAACTCCGCGGCGCCGTTTTTGCGACAGACCTTCAGCAGCAGTTGAATGTCAACATTGGCGAGCTGAACGCCGCGATCGGGGAACTGGTCTCGCTTGGTCGAATTTCGGCCGACGGGTTCGGTGGACTTCGTTCTCTGCTGCAGAGTAAACAACCAACACCTTCAGCGAGTCGTCGATCCGGACTGACGAGGACTCGAAACTCTGCCGGCAGTACCGGTCGCTGGTCAATCTGGCAGCGGAAGCCAGAAGCGGCTGGCGTTTCGCAAAGCGATGACTCTCTAATGGCAACCGACGTTGAAGAGCCGGTCGAGCAGTGGGCGTGGCAATTACTTCGTCGGTGGGGCGTCGTGTTTCGCGATCTGCTGGAACGCGAATCGGGAACGCCAAGCTGGTGGGAGTTGCTGCAGGTTTATCGTCGACTGGAAGCTCGTGGCGAAATTCGAGGTGGACGTTTTGTCACTGGCGTTGCTGGCGAGCAGTTTGCTCTTGGAGACACCGTCAAGAAACTGCGGCAGTTGCGGGACGCAACTCCAGATGCCGGCAACCGAGCGATTTCCAGAACGGCAGGAATTCGAGAAGGCTTTCTTTCGACAGACGAAAAGCCGGATTCCACCGACGGAATGCCTGCAGTTGTCGACGTCAGCTCAGAAGTCCAAAGTGATGGAACGCTGAGTGTGGCAGCTTCCGACGAGCTGGTGATTATCTCTGCCGCGGACCCTCTTAATCTTGTGGGCGTTATCACAAGGCATTCGCGCGTTCCGTCAACGGCTCACAATCGGATCGCTTTTCTGAATGGAAAACCCATCGCCGCGTTGATCAACGGCGAAGTCGGTTTTCTGGACACGGTTCGAGCGACTCAACGGGACGAGCTTGCTCGGACATTGCTTGGTCAGAGTGCAAGCTTCGCTGTCGACGAAAATCGCGACACTGGAGAAGCGGATCAATCGCCAAAGTTGTCGCGTAAGCGTTTTGTTCGGCCGGCGATTTCGTAATTGGTCGAACCACTTACTTTCTGCCCGGAGCAGCGGTGCTCTCGTTTCGGCCTGCCATCTACGAAACGTTCGATCGTGAAATGAAAAAAACGACGCGAACAAAGATCGTCCGCGCCGTCTTAATTCAGAAATGTCAGTGGTCCGTCGAGACGCATCCTGCAGTCTTATTCATCTTTAGTTTCCTCGGTCGTTTCGGCTGGTGCGTCGTCAGCCGGTTTTTCATCAGCAGGCTTTTCTGCTTCTTCGCCTTCTGCAGGGGCGGCGTCTGGACCTTCTGACTCCAGTTCGGCTTTGGCGGCTTCAGCTCGTGCTGCCGCGGCCGCTTCTGCGATCTTCTTCTTTGCTTCGAGGATTTGAGCGTCCTGCTCCTGAAGCTGCAGCCGACGGATGACCATTAAAGTTTGTCGTTCAAGGGCTTCTTCCTTGTTCAACGAAGTGTTCGAGCTGAGCTTCTGGAGTTTTTCGTTGAGGGCAATCAGAGTGCCGAGGACTTCTTCAGCCTGATCTTCCATGTCTCGCCCAAGTTCCTTGTTCACGGCTTCGAGGAAGATCTGCATCGTTTCTTCGGAGAACTCTTCGCCTTCAGCCAGCTCGTCGAGAGTGTCCTCGAACGCCGACTTATTCTCACGCAGGATCTTGCGGAACTCGGCTTCACCGAGGTTTACGCCGTTCGAGATAACACCTTCCGTTTGAGAGAGAATGTGATCTTCGAGTGACTCGCGGATGGTCGGTGTCGCTCCGATGGCCTGGTCACTGATGGCCTGAGCCCAGTCGGGAGCTGAATCGTTGACCGTTTCCTGGACGGACTCGCGAATTTCAGGGAGGCTGCTGTTGACGACTTGGCCGGCTAGTGCGACGAGGTTTTCTGGTTTAGTCAGGTCTTCGATTTCACTGAAACCGAAGGTGAAATAGCCCAGCATCGCGGCCATCAAAATGACGCCGATAAAGGCGGTTATTTTGGCGCCACGAGCCATGCTGCTACTGATTTTTGAAAGTTCTCTTTCGACTGCCCGAAGTTTGGAATCGTTTGATGAGGAACTCATTGAGAAATCTCCTGAGTGAATGATGATGCGAAAAATTGAGTAAGAACGGAACGAAGGAAACAGCGGTTATTCGGTTTTCTTCGGCGTCGTTTCTGGCTCGGGCGTTGGGCTCGGGCTGGCATCATCTTTTTTCTCGGCAGGGGTTTCTACAGGAGCTTCCTCTGTTGCGGATTTCGGTTCCGTCGTCGTCGTGTCATCGGTCGAACTCGCTGCTTCGCCTGTTGGTGCGGATGTCGACGTTTGCCGTTCTGCGAGCAGCGACCCACCTTTGCCGGATAGTTTGAGCGTTGTCAATTCGAGGAGGTACCCGACGAGCTGGTCTTCCATCGGGACGTCACCTTCGTCGACGGCATCAGCGACCGGGAATTCATCCCAGGTGTCATACATGGCCTGCAGTTCCGTCTGGAACTGGTCGGCGTAGAATTTTTTCACCATGCGATTCATAGCTTCTCGGAAGTTAGCCATGACTCGGCGACGAATCATGTCGTCTTCGGCTTTCGGAAATTCGGTAAGCAGAATCTTCTCGTAGTCAGCCAGGACCTTCGCGTACTGATCATTAATCTGTTTCTCGAGGCGGGCCTGCACATTCTTCATTAGAAGCTCGCGTTCTTTGTTCATCGCGAGCGTCAGCTTCGGAGTGTCTCTTTTTACCTGCGCGTAAAACGCTTTGGTGATAACCGGCGTGACGTTGTCAGTAAGCGTCTTTACTTCCCGCATATAGCTATCGGAGTTGTCGTTGGCGTAGGTTTGTGCTTCTTCGCTCAGCTTGGTTATGTATTCTTCGGACTTAAGCTGATTTGCTAATCCATAAAACAGGTACGCCACAACGGCGATGACTGCGACCAGTCCGACAAGGATGATCTGTCTTGATTTACGTGATGCGCTCAGGGCGGATTCAAGTGCGGCGACCTGTCCCTGCACGGCTTGAACTCGAGCGTCGATGGCGCTGCCATCGTCTGCTGCTCCGGCGTCTGAAGAAGTAGTCTCTGAAGTCATAGCCCGTCCCATCTGAATATATAGGGAGAAATGGCGCACCCGGGATCTGACGATCGACGTTCCGGGTAACGAGGAAATACAGGGCAGTCATCAGCGCGCGTGAGATAGTTTGCGCAGAATTGATAGGAAATGATTGTTCCATCATGCAAAACCTTCAGGAATAAACAACGCCATCAGGTGTCAAAGATCGCGAGTGGATACGCGTGTTCTACCTGGCGGGAGCTTCGAACAGATAACAGCGTCGTCGAACGTCACTGGCGTGCAGCATTTTCGTAGCAAATGCAACGGTTGAGGCTTGCAGGGAGTGTATTGACGCACTGCCGCTCTAAGCATTGCGTCGAGATACGCTCGACCAGATTTTTGACCTGTCAGCATCTGAAAATCAGATGGCCAGTCAGCGCTACGCTATTGGCCAACTTGCGGATCGAGCTGAAGTGCCGCTTCGTAGTCCGCCCGAGAGCCTGCTTCATCACCCTTTTGTCGGCGTTGCAATGCTCGTTGGTAGTAAGCTTGTGCAACTCCAGAGTCGAGACGTTTGGCGGCGGTGAAGTCTGCGATGGCTTTGTCGAAGTCGCCTTGCTGCAGGTAAGCGTCGCCGCGGATTGAAAGAGCCGGGTGACTGAACTCTGTTTCGATGGCTTTAGTTGCGTCGGCGATGGCTTTGCTGAAGTCACCTTGCTTCAGCCAGTAATTTGCCCGGCTGGTCCACGGGGTTGCCTTGTCAGAAGCGACCTTGATTGCCTGTTCGAAATTGACCAGAGCGATCTCGTGCTTGCCGGCTTCGGCAAGATGGCTGGCTCGTTGGATGTAACCTTCCGGTTTCTGCGGAGCCTGCGCAACGATGTTGTTGATCTGGCCGAGTTTGAGCAGCCACTCAATGCGACTTCGATCAGCCAGCGCGTTGTCGGTCATGCCGAGCTCGGTGTAAGCGGTCATGCGATTCTGGTAGTGCTTCGGATTGTTCTCGTCATTCGCGATCGCCTCGGAAAAGTCAGCGACGGCGTCGCGATGCTGCTTGAGACGAAGGTGAAGCATTCCTCGGTTGTTCAGCGCGTTGACATAGCCCGGCTTCAGTTCCAGCGTCTTGTCGAAATCGGCCAGAGCCTTGTCGTAAATCTCCATCTTGAACCACGCGAAGCCTCGGTTGTTGAAACCGTCGGCGTAGGTCGGGTCAATTTCGACGGCTTTGTTAAAGTCATCGATGGCGGCGTGGAAGTCGGTCTTTGCAAGTTTCACCAGGCCTCGGTTGTTCCAGGCCTGGATGTATTTCGGGTCGATACGGACGGCTTCAGTGAAGTCGGTCAATGCCTGGTCGAGCTGACTACGAGTCAGCAGGAACAGGCCTCGCATGTTTCGGAAGCGGACGTCGTTCGGGTTGAGTTCGACAGCTCGCGAATAATCGCTCAGAGCAAGCTGGTCCTGCCCGACGTCGGCGAGGATGCCTGCTCGCTGGAAGCTGGCTTCGGCGTTCTGATGATCAGTTTCGATAGCCTTGTTCAGGTTGGCGACCGCATCCTCGAACTTCTGATCTTTGATCTGAGCGATGGCCTGCTCGACGAGCTTGCTGGCCTGCTGCTTTGCAGAGGCTTTTCCATCGGGAGCGGTTTGCTCGGCTCCGGTTCTGGCGGTGTCCAATTCGGGGGTTTCCGAGCCTCCGCAACCGGCCAGAGCAACGGAAAGACACAAAATCAGAAGCATTCGAGCCGAAAAGAGAGAGGACATCCTTGTCGCTCCGGAATCCTGGCATCGTGAAATTTGGAAGGCAGGTTTGTATTTGTGACCGGCTAGAAGTGTCAATGTGGATTCAATCCTGGAAGAATTCCGACGAGGCGTCAGGATTTCGGTCGAAATAGATTTCGCCAGGACCAAATGGCGGTGAAAGTTCCTTCTCGCTAGACTGCGCGGCTCTTTCCGACTCCCTGAAAGGCTGCCACACGGCAGATTTCAAGTAATATCTAACGGTTTCTGTGCCGGAGCCTGACGCCAAACAGCGTTCACGGGCCACGCGGCCGCTCTCGCAGAACTCCGAATGCCAATCCTGTTTGTGTTTGAGAATGATTTACGCATGACTACCAATTCAAATTCGTCAAACGATTCAGACTCGTGGGAAGGTCTCGCGAAAGACCTTTTTGGAATCGACGTTGGGAAAAATGAATCCGATGACGAGCCGTTCGAAGTAATCGATCTTTCATCCCTGGATCCTGAGCCGGAAGAGCCCGTTGAAGAAGAGTCGGTCGAGTCCGAGGCTGTTGCAGAATCCGACGATTCGGATGCTGGAGACGAGGATGCTGATATCGTCTTCGAAAAAGATGATGACGACGAATTTGACATTATCTTTGAAGAGGACGACGACGGAGAAGTTGCGCCTGAGCCCGAGCCTGCACCTGTTCGTGCGTCGTCCCCTCAGGCTGAGCCAGTAGCTGAAACTCGCGAGCCGCGGTCAGCTCGAAAAAGCGTCCCGAAGTCTGACGCTGACGATTCGTTCTGGGACCCGCTCGACGACTGGAACGTCGGTGGTACTAGCGGAAAGAAAACCTCGTCACGTCCAGCATCGGAATCGGCTTTACCTTCAGAAAAGAATCCAAGTTCAGGAGCGAAACGAGTTGATTCCGCCGACGAGGACGACGGTGTCGAAGAGTCTGTGCCGGCCGCTAAGAAACAAGTAACTGGGGAGCGTCCGAAGAAAAGGCGGCCCCCGCGCAAATCAGAACCGGCTCCACCGCAGGATGATGATTCATTCGAGTTTGGAGTTGGCGTTCTTGACGATGAAGAAGAAAACTTCTTTGAGCACGAAGCGTATGACCAGGAAGACGATGCTGATTCGGGCGTAACGGAAGACGAAGAGGTCGCTGAAGTCGCTCCGGTCGAGGCAAGTCGTGACGAGGAAGAGGAAGAAGCAAAACCGAAACGCCGCCGCCGCCGTCGTCGTCGCCGAAAACCGGCTAATGATGATGCCGTTGAAGACTCCAGCAACAACGAGGGCGATGCTGCTGATGAATTTGGTGCTGGAGCCGGAGATGTCGGCAGTTTCGAGTCCGATACGGAAGAAAATTCTGGCGAAGAGGAAACTGAACGACCGAAACGTCGTCGTCGTCGGAAACCGGCTGCTGATGACTTTGGAGCGGAAATCGACTCAGACGAAGAAAACGAAGCGGAAGACGATGCCGAAGCTGTCGCCGGGTCTGACGACGAAGAAGAGGCCGAAGAAGAGCGACCTCGCCGCCGCCGCCGTCGTCGACGACGAAGTCGGAAGCCTCGCGTAGAAGTTGAAGATGAGTCGGAAGTTGAAGATGAGTCGGAAGTTGAAGATGAGTCGGAAGTTGAAGACGAGTCGGAAGTTGAAGACGACGTTGCTTCAGCCAACGACGATAATTCGGAAGAAGAAGCACGACCTCGTCGCAAACGCCGTCGCCGCCGAAAGCCTCGCGCAAGAGTAGAGGATGACGGCGACGATGATTCTGAAGATGTCGAGGCGGAAGGTGCTGACGAAGAAGAGGACGAGCCGGAAGTCCGTCCGCGGCGAGCAAAAAACGACTGGGACGACGTACCCACCTGGGAACAGGCCATGTCGTCCATTGTTGAGGCAAACATCCGAGGCGCTAGTCAAGCACGTGGTGGATCTTCGCGTGGAGGTTCTAGCCGTAGCGGAGGTTCTTCGCGAAAGAGCGAAGACGGTCAGCGACCACCTCGACGTCGCAGACGTCGCCGTCCGAACGACGGTGATAAAAAGAGCGACTGACCTCGGTGAATTCGGCTTCAAGCATGAACCTGAGCGGGTAGGTGTGATACTCTGACGTCGTTCTTTCGTTTTCCGAAGCGAGCGTCGGGAGCGTGACCCTTGTCGATGGAACGTGTTGATGCCCGAGTCGCTGCGAATTCTGTTGATCGATGGCGATGAAAATTCCTTCGCGCTGACGAAGGAGCATCTGCGCGAAATCGACGATCGCACTGTCGAGCTGGATTGGGCGGCAGATCCCGAGGCCGGTCTCGCTGGAATTCTTGCTGGGCAGCACGAGATCTATCTCCTGGATTATCGACTGGGCGCGACGGACGGAATTGAAGTTCTCAGCAAGGCTAAAGCTGCGGGCTCGAAGTCGCCTGTCATCATCCTGACGGGACAGAGTGATTGCGAGATCGATCAGCGGGCGCTTGAAGCCGGGGCAGCCGACTACCTCGTTAAAGATGTGTTCGACGTCGCGAGGCTTGAACATTCGATTCGCTACGCGCTCGAACGTCAGCGACTAAGCAAAGAGCTCGAGTTGGAGCAGTACCTTCTGCGATCACTGCTGGAGAACCTTCCGGATAACATCTACTTCAAAGATCGCGACAGTAAATTCATCCGGGTCAGTCGAGCAATGGCCGACTGGTTTAATCTCGCCGACCCCTCGGACGCTATTGGAAAAACCGACGAAGACTTCTTTACGGACGAGCACGCAGCTCAGGCACGTGCCGACGAAGTCGAGTTAATGGACCAGAACGAACCGGTGCTCGACAAAATTGAGAAGGAAACCTGGCCGGACGGCCGCACGACCTGGGTGTCGACCAGCAAGCTGCCTTTACGAGACCGCGAAAAAAAAGTCGTCGGCACGTTCGGAGTTTCTCGCGATATTACTGCTCAACAGGAAGCATTGAATGCACTCAGCCAGAGCGAACGACTCAACCGACAGATCGTCGATACGGCTCTCGACGCCTTCGTCGGGATGGATGCCGAAGGAACGATCATCGATTGGAATCCTCAGGCGGAAGTCATCTTTGGGTGGAAGCCAGAAGCGGCTCTTGGGCAAACACTCGCCGACACAATTATTCCGGAGCGGTTTCGCGATGCTCATGTTGCCGGCCTGAAACGATTTCTCGAAACAGGTGAAGGCAGCGTCATCCAACGCCGGCTGGAACTGGTCGCAATGCACAAGTCCGGGCGTGAGTTCCCGATAGAAGTGACGATTTCACCGATTCACGTCGCCGACTCGTGTATTTTCAGCGCCTTTGTGCATGATATCACAAATCGCAAACAAGCAGAGAAAGAGTTGCGAAAATCCAAGGAAGTGGCCGAATCAGCTAACCAGGCAAAGAGTGATTTTCTGGCCAATATGAGCCATGAAATCCGTACCCCGATGAACGCCGTGATTGGCATGACGGAGCTGGTACTTGATACCGAGCTGACACAATCTCAGAACGAGTACCTCGGGATGGTGCGGGATTCTGCAAATTCGTTGCTGAGGCTAATCAATGACATTCTGGACTTTTCGAAAATCGAAGCCGGAAAGCTCCAGCTTGACTCCACTGTCTTCAGTATTCGTGACACTCTGGGGGACACTCTGCGTTCATTGTTGGTGCGCGCTCACAGAGAGGAGTTGGAACTTGCTTGCCATATCGACCCGGCCGTGCCCGACGCGTTGGTTGGCGATCCCTCTCGGCTGCGGCAGGTCGTTGTGAACCTGGTCGGAAATGCGATCAAGTTCACGCAGCGCGGCGAAGTGATTGTGCACGTCGAAGTTGACCGGAAAGACGACCAGTCTGCGTTGCTGCATTTTGCAGTCGCTGATACGGGAATTGGAATCGCTCGAGAGAAACTGAAGTCTGTCTTTCAGGCGTTTGAGCAAGCCGATACGTCGACGACTCGACAGTACGGTGGAACAGGCCTGGGGCTGACGATCTGCTCTAAGTTGACGCGGTTGATGCAGGGAACGATCTGGGCTGAAAGTGAACTCGGTCAAGGCAGCACATTTCATTTTACGGCTCGGCTTGGAATTTCCGACACACCACCGAACACCCCTTCGAAGCGGATCGTGCAGGGTTCTCGAGTGTTGATTGTCGATGACAACGCAACCAACCGGTTGATCCTTGACGAGATGTTGACCAACTGGGGAATCGAAACATCCTGTGTCGAAGGCGTCGACCAGGCGATTGAATCGTTGCGACGAGCTTGCGAAGTCGGCCATGGTTACGATCTCGTTCTTAGTGATGTTCACATGCCGGACAAAGACGGGTTCGCGCTGGCGTCAGAAATTCGTAATGACGAAAAACTCGCTGGCGCAGTAATCATGATGCTCACTTCGGGCGATCGCGCAGAGGATGTCCAACAGTGCCGCGAATTCGGAGTGTCTGCCTACATTCGAAAGCCGATCAAGCAGTCGGAGTTGTTCGATTCTCTGATCGCTGCGTTGGCAATTGATGGAACTGGCGACTCGGGGACGCCGGGTGCAGAAAAGTCACAACGTAACGAAATTGTTATCCCGCACTTGCGATTTTTGCTGGCTGAAGACAGCGTTGTGAATCAAAAGCTCGCGTTGTCCTTGCTTAAGAAGTGGGGCCATTCGGGCGAGGTTGTCAACAACGGTAAAGAAGCCGTCGAACTGGTAGCGCGAGAGCCGTTCGACGTCGTTCTGATGGACGTTCAGATGCCAGAGATGGACGGTCTGGAAGCCACGCGGAAAATCCGTCAGAGCGAAGTCGGAACCGATCGTCATCTGCCCATTATCGCGATGACTGCTCATGCCATGAAAGGCGATCGCGAATTGTGCATCGAGTCCGGCATGGACGACTACGTCTCCAAGCCAGTCAGGCCATGGCAACTGATTAATACGCTAAGCCGGTTCTTCGCCGAAGACGCTCACACCGTTGGTGTATCTGGCGAAAAAAAAATTGCGGCGAGTGTACCGGCGGATCGGGAAGCGAGCACGCAGGAAAGCTACCAGGTGGACTGGCCGGTCGCTCTCAAAATCACACAGGGGGATCGGGGTTTGTTACGTGAAATTGCCGGCGCTTTTCTTGAAGAAGTCCGCATTGTCATGGCCGATTTGAAATACGCCTTAAAAAAGGATGATGCGAAAACGGCTCAAAGAATGGCTCACACGATTAAGGCAAACTTTCGGACGTTCGGCGTTACCGATGCACATGACGTTGCATTTGACTGCGAAAAGGCTGGCGAGGCTGGAGACCTTGATCAAATCAGAGAGCATCTTGCCGAGCTGCAAAAGGCATCTAAGGTGGTAAGTTCACAGCTTCGCGATTTCATCGATACCGGACAGTTTCCTGGATGACTATCATATTGTTCACGATTGACTGAAGTGATGATTGCCGCCGGGACTTAGATCAAACACTGAATACGATCGAGCCATCGCAAACTGATTTGCAGGCTTGTGATGTCAGTTGGGCCGCAGAAAGCATGGTTATGCAAACGTTACTTGTGGTGGACGACTCACGCGTCGACCGTCGTCTTGTAGGAGGGCTCCTGCAGAAGACGGGCGAGTACGAAGTCATCTACGCAGAAAACGGCCGCGATGCCCTGGAGCGTTTAGAACTCGACATCCCAGACGCCGTGCTCACAGACCTGCATATGCCCGAGATGAATGGCCTCGAACTGGTCCAGACAATCAAAAGTGACTACCCACTGATCCCGGTTCTGTTGATGACCGCTCAGGGAAGTGAGGAACTGGCTGTTGAGGCTCTTCGTCTTGGAGCCGCCAGCTATGTGACCAAGCGCAGACTCGGCGAAGATCTGATTTCGACCATTCACCAGATCCTCGAAGCCGCTTCGTCCAATCGCGGCGAGACACGACTGCTCAATCGAATTTCCAGCGTCGAAACCTCGTACATCCTGCCGAACGAAACAAGACTGGTTCACGCGCTTTCCGGGCAAGTCCGTGACACCATGCGAGCAATGCGAATTTTCTCCGAGAATGACCGTCTTCGAATCAGCATTGCCTTTGAAGAGTCGTTGCTGAATGCTCTCTATCATGGAAATCTTGAAGTCAGTTCTGACCTGCGGTATGAGGATCAGACTGCTTATGAAGACCTGGCCCGCCGACGTTCACTTCAGGAACCGTACATCGATCGTCAGCTCTACGTTGACATTTCTCTCACTCAGGATGGTGTGCGGTTTTCAGTTCGTGATGAAGGGTCAGGTTTCGATCCACAGACGATCCCTGATCCTACTGACCCAGAGTATCTCGATCGTCCAAATGGTCGAGGAATGCTACTAATGAAGTCGTTCATGGATGAGCTCACTTACAGCGAAAGTGGTTGCCATGTAACGATGATGAAGAAATCTCCGCCGCCTGAAACGCACATCATCGATCAAGATGCGTCCGTCTTTGATGATGACGATTCTGAAGACATTCTCTAAACGATTTCTCAAAGCTGATGCTTCATTCGAGTTCCGCATTGTGAGCCGTCGATGATCGAGCCAGTTCCCAGCGACGCAGAATCTATTGACCGCGGCGAACCTTCGCTGGAGCTGCGGCACCTGCATCGATTCTTCGGACGACTCAAAGCGGTGGACGATGTTTCGTTCAAAGCCTGGCCTGGACAGGTGATGGGCTTCATCGGACCGAACGGTGCCGGCAAGACAACAAGCATGCGGGTTATGGCGACGCTCGACACGCCAACCGCTGGTGATGCGTTTATCTGCGGATACTCCGTCGTAGATGACCCGGACAAGGTGCGACGTTACCTTGGTTTCATGCCGGATAGCTTCGGCAAGTACGCGAACATGAACGTTGTCGAGTATCTGGACTTCTTCGCGCGAGCCTACGGGTTAAAGGACGCCGAGCGGCGAGACGCAATTGAACACGTCCTGGTGTTTACTGAACTCCGCAAGCTGGCCGACAAGTCGATTGACAGTCTGTCCAAAGGTATGTCGCAGCGGCTGGGGCTGGGACGATGCCTGATCCATGATCCGCAGGTCATGATTCTCGATGAACCAGCCGCAGGGCTTGATCCTCGTGCTCGCGTCGAGCTGCGGGAATTAATTCGTCTGCTGGCCACGGAGATGAATAAGACTGTTCTGATCAGCTCGCACATTCTTACCGAGTTGGGCGAGATTTGTGACTCGGCAGCGATCATCGAGGCGGGCCAGATTCTGGCCTACGGAACGATCGACGAAATTCAGCGGCAGCAGGTCAGTGTTGATGCCGATTCAACAGGAAGACGTGCGCTGCATGTGCGACTTGCGTCAGTCGACAATCTTGAGGCCGCGACCAGTTCGCTTGAGAAGTGGCTGCTTGAACAACCAATGGTCAAGGATGTGCAGTGCTCGATCGGGCATGCCATGTTCGACATCGAGGGTGACGATACCGAGCAGCAGCAGCTATTGCAGAATCTGATGGCAGTGGGACATCCAATTATTGAGTTTCATGGCAAGACTCAAAGTCTGGAAGACGCCTTTATGAATATCACCAAAGGAATCACACAGTAGTCTTGTCTGGTCAATCTCTGGCTGGACGACTCAGGACTGGGCTTTCAGGATCAATCATGAGCAGCGGCGAAAAGTTCCTTCACCTCACCGACTATGTCACCGATCGACTTAACCCGATCCTGGTGAAAGAAACGCGTCAGGCGCTGAAGAGTCGTCAATTCATCATCACGTTTATGCTGCTGCTGACGGTCGCCTGGCTGATTTCTGTCTTTGGCGTCGTGTTGAACGGACCGGCGATTGAGTTCGGCGCTGCTGGCCGGATGTTTTTTGCCTGGTACGTTGGCGTGTTGGGGTTTGCCACATTGTTCGTCGTCCCTTTCGGGGCGTTTCGCAGCATGCTCAACGAACGGGACTACAACACGTACGAACTGCTCAGTATTTCAACACTGAGCCCTCGCCAGATCGTCACAGGTAAGCTGCTGAGCGCGCTGGCGCAGGTCTTGATTTATTACTCGGCCATCGCCCCCTTCATTGCTTTCACATCGTTGCTGCAGGGCTTCGATCTTCCACTGGTCGTGCTGATTCTGTCTCTCGGACTACTGTGGAGCCTTTTCGTTTCGACCGTCGCGATCATGTTGAGCACTCTCGCAAACAGCAGACAGTGGCAGGCGTTAACAACGATCGGCATGATCGCGTTGTTGCTATGGCAAATGGTGACGGCGTTTGCTTTTGGCGGCATCGCTATTTCGGAAAGCATCCCCTTTGACAACGACGAATTCTGGTGGGGTCTTGGAAGCATGTTGGTTGGAATGGGTGGTTATTTGCTGCTTGCCCAGCAGATTGCGGTTTCACGACTTACTTTTGAGTCAGGAAATCGCAGTTCCGGTATTCGGATCATTTCCACTGTGCAGTTCTGGCTGACCTGGGTCGGAATACTTGCCTACGGAGGCTGGTACGGATTCTCGAATATCGAAGGCGATGCCGTTTTCGCATTTGCCATATCAGCGAGTATTCATTGGGTGATTGCCGGCTTGATTTTCAGCACGGAATCGGAACACATTTCGCGGCGAGTTCGGCGCGGAATTCCTCAGTCGCAATTTCTTCGCCTACTCTATGCGCCGTGGCTACCTGGCGGTCGTCGAGGGTTGCTGCTGCTGACGTTGCATCTGGCGGCTCTGATCGTCATCGGCCGATGGTCCTCGTGGCCTCAGTGGATCGGCAACCATGTGATGCCGCTTCCCGTCTGGGAATCGTGGGTTGGCGACGCGACTACTGCGTTGGCTCTTTACGTTTTTATTTACGTTGGTTTCGGTTCCGCCGTAGGACGTTTGGGGCAGGCAATCACTCCGGAATTCCGACCTGCTCACTCGCGAGTATTGACGATTCTTCTGGTCCCGTTGACCATCGTCGCCCCCTATGTGCCTGGCATGTTCAGCTACAGATACCAGGTGCGATCGGGTTCTTACTATTGGGTAACGAACCCGTTTTCGACCTTGGGAAGGATTAGCAGTTCAAACAGAGGCTGGTCGGGTTCCAGTCCGGAAGAGGCCCAAGTCTATCTATTTATACTGGGTATCGCGGCGGCAATTGTTTTGCTCGTCAATCTACGAGCATTGATTGCAGGTGTTTCCGACGTACTGGATTGGCCATCGGCTGCCAATTCTGAATCAGCGGCCTCGGATACTGAGGGGACAAACGCGGTCGTTCCGGGATAGCACTCTCTGCGCAGCCGGAAAGCTTATTTCGTTAGCTCGGCCCCCGAATGGATCGCCAGGGTTTGGATCGCCTTTCGCGCGCAGCACTTACCGGTCGTGACGGAACGCTGGCTCTGAACGTGTCCGGCGACACATCCGCGGGAACGTTTCAGGAGCTGGAGAAAATGAATGCGGCGAGCGTGATCCGCGCTTCGATTTGAGACGGCAAGACGATCAACAGATTCATTCAGCTTGACTCGCTGAATGCGCCTCATGCACTGGATGCGGACGCTTTGGAATTTACGCTCAACTGGCTCGACTAGAGTCGGTCCACTAGACTCGCCACGCACCGCATTTGGATGCGGTTTCTGTCGATCGGCGGCCTGAGTTGGAGAATGGGTGTGGACAGTTCCGAACTGATAATTGAGCGAAATCCTACGCGAAGCGTGAAGATCGGCTCGGTAACGATTGGAGATGGAAATCCGATTGCCGTGCAAAGTATGACGGCAACTCATACTCAGAATGTCGACGCCACGGTCGGGCAGATCAATGCGTTGCTGGAAGCTGGCGCCGACATCGTGCGAGTTGCGGTCGACAGCCGAAAGGATGCCGAAGCTCTGGCTGAAATTCGCAAGCAGACGACTGCGAATCTTTCGGTGGACCTGCAGGAGAACTATCGGCTTGCCGAAGACGTTGCCCCGCACGTTGACAAAATCCGCTACAACCCTGGACATCTTTACCACCACGAACGCGAGAAACCTTGGCAGGAGAAAGTGAAGTTCATCGCTGGCATTGCGGCCGCAAATGATTGCGCGATTCGAGTGGGCGTTAACTGTGGCTCCGTCGACCCTGACAAAGTCGATCGATACGACGAAGACGACTCGATCTCGCCGATGCTCGAAAGTGCGCTGGAGCATTGCGATTTTCTAGACTCGTTGGATTTCACTCGGTACTGCGTCTCGCTGAAAGATTCGGATCCTCAGAAAGTGATCGACGTCAATCGTCGTTTTGCAGAACAACGTCCTGACGTACCTTTGCATCTGGGAGTGACAGAAGCCGGGATGCCTCCGGATGGAATCATCAAGACGCGAATCGCGTTCGAGCAGCTTATTGGTCGAGGGATCGGGGATACGATTCGCGTTTCACTGACCGTCCCGAATGACCGCAAAGGCGAAGAGATTGATGCCGGAAGATCAATCATTACCGACATTGCCGCTGGTCGCGTTCGAACCGTGGTCGACTACGGACTGCCCACGCTCAACATCATCAGTTGTCCAAGTTGCTCGCGCGTCGAGAACGAGGCATTCATCGAGCTCGCTCAGGATGTTAAGAAGATGACCGAGTATGCCCGTGAGCACGCACTGACCATTGCTGTTATGGGGTGCCGGGTAAACGGGCCAGGCGAGACGGACGATGCTGATCTCGGCCTCTGGTGTGCTCCGAACTTCGTCAACCTGAAACGAGGTTCTGAAGAAATAGGAGCATTCCCCTACGACGAAATTCTTCCTCGCCTCCGTCAGGAACTCGATGCCCTGATTGCCGAGAAATCCTGCCAGCCATTGTGATTATTTAACAGTCGACCGAGTCACCGACGATGAACTTGTAGTTGCCGATGTCGGTAACTAGCTCGAACAAGTGCGGTCTACGTAGCCGAAAAGAAAAAACGGACAGCAGGTCGCTCACCGACTCACTGCCCATTTGTTCTCAGTTGTTGTGTTTCGTCAAGCCCACTGCGAATTTCAGAAAACTCCGTCCGATGTATGAATCGTACATTCTGGTAATTTCGCCTTCAGTGCTCGACCGCCAGCAGCGCCACAAGACGTGCCAGCGACATTCAGCATCTTCAAAGTCTTTACACCAACCAAGGCGGCAAGTCCGTTATCAGTGATTCCTTGGTTGTCGTGAAGTTCGAGTTTCTCCAGTGTCTTATGGCCCTTAAAGAATACGCTCATGCCAGGATCACCGATTCCGTTTTTGCCAGCATTCATAGTTTTGAGATTTGGAAACGTTCTGAACACGTTGCAGGATTGATGTTGAACAAGACCTGTTTGGTAAACGTTAAGCCTCTCAAGTGATTTCATGCCCTTGATCGCTTTAAATCCTTCGATGCCAAACGGCGTTGCCCCAACGTTAAGTTCCTTGATATCGGATCTGCCGAAGCCTTTAAAGCCGTTCCCGCTCAGCCCACAGAAAGAGACGTTCAGCTTTTCGAGTGTCGAAATTCTGAGAATCAGTGGGAGCGATGCATTTGTAATTCTTGACTTAGATAGATCCAGATTACGGATTGGCAGAGTCGCAAGAACTGCTGTTACCTGGTCGTCGGCACTAGTTCCAGAGAGTGACAGTTCAATGAGTTCTGGCATGGAGCCAAAACCGGTGGCGGAACCGCCTGTGACCAGGGTACCCGAAAGATCCAGCGACTGAAGATGCGGAATTTGAGAAAGTTCGCTTACGACACGATCATTGGCATCTGAGTTGGCAAGATTGATGGTGTTAAGTGACTGCGATTTTCCGATCGCAACGAGTGAATCTGATCCTACTCGGGAATTACTAATGTTGAGCGACTCGAGATTCGGCAATGTGCTGAGTGCCCCCAGGCCATTCGCAGAAACCTTTGCGCCGCTCATGTCGATTTCGGTGATCGCTGCTGCTGCTTGAGGTGATCCGGCCAGCTGAGCCAGAATGCCATCAGTGATTTGATCCGAGCGTAGTGATCTGAATCGCTCAACAATCTGCTCTGGCGTGGGGCCTGCTGGAACGACCGGTTCAGGAACGGTGACCGTTGGTTGTGCTGCGGTGATGGGAGCTGTTTCAGTGACCGGCGGCTCTTGACCATTTACGAAGCTCTTTCCGTCTTCAACTAAGCCTTCAACTTTGTCGCAGCCTGCGATCGTAAAGCCAACAATTGCGAGTGTCGCGATCAAAACCCGAGGTGCAGGCTGGTCAGGTAGTGACAGCCATGGCTTGCTCTTGGAGCGCATTTTGAATTCTCCGAATAAATAAGGCAAAGAACGACGGTATCCGTCGAGAGTCAAATGCCTCACCAAAGTTGGCGAGGAAGCAAGCCCGCTTCTCCTTCATTTTGTACAGCCTGTTCCCATACGGCAACCCGATAAGCCCTTCAAATTAGACTTAACGGCATTGACCAGAAGCCGGTATTTGGACTCACCAACGCTGGTGAATTGAGGAACCCACAGACGATATTTGCCGAGCTTGCTGACCAGGGACCGGCAACTTTGCGCAATCGTTAAACCCTCACACATCTTTGCAGATGGAGTTGCAGTTGGCTTTGACGGAATTAGTTTTCCCGTCATGACCGCGTCAAAAAGCAGCCGATAATCACTCAGGTCACTGTCGGTCCACTGCTTCGTTCACTTTGAATCTGGGCTTACCCTTGTGGCCGAATGTCCCGAATGAGCACGGACAACGGCTGACCGGAAATGCGATGCGTACGATGGATTCGCTACGCCGGTCGAGTCACCGATTGGGGGAGAAATGGTTAATCGAACTATGGCGAAGAAGCTCCTTATTCTGGTCCTTCTGGCGAGTCCAACGGCTGTATTTGCGGAGCCGATGATCCCATGGCCATGGCTTGAAACAAGCCGTTACTACGCTTGGAAACAGGAGCGGGATGACGTCCGAGCTGACTGGTACGCTCGTCGAGCGCTCGATCCAGTGGGGTCCCGACAGCGGTATGTGAAAGGCAAGATATGGCCTCCATACCCGCGGCCGGAAGGGTTGTCGATGATTCCTTCACACCGGTTTCACACGGCTCACTATTGGCCCCACCCGTATGTCTGCCAGGACCGAGCGTCGGTTCGAGAGTTCGTTTCGACTCAAGAAGATGCTGGCTGGGTGAATCAGACGACGCTCTACGAATACCATTTCGACAAAGGTACTCAGTTGTTGAACCGTTCCGGGACGCTTCATCTGAAGTGGATCCTGCGAGCTGCTCCCGCCAAACGCCGGATTCTGTATGTCCAGACGGCCGATGCGAGTCAGGCGACGGAGCTACGCATGACCAGCGTTCGGGGAATTACCGAGGAACTGGTTGGCCTTGAGAATCTGCCGCCGGTCATTCCTCGCGTTACAGCACCGATTGGTCGCAGTGCCTTGGAAATTGACGGCATTCAACGAAGCGACATGAGTTCTCAGCCGGTACCACGCATCAGTCCCGCATTAAGTAGTGGTGGCGGCGGTGGGGTGACGCCTTAAGCCAACAATTGGCTTGGAAGTTCGGCTGACCGAAACTGCTTACTACGGCAGCTTCGGTCTTAAAAAAGCGTTCTTCGATTCATCTTCATAGCGGGCCACGCAATAGACGCGTAGGGAGTTGTGCCTTGATCGGCAGTAACCAGGATCATCCAAAAGGCGGAAATCCATCTGCTGCAGGTGAGCATTCCGCACAGGATTCAGCTGCTGGGGCTCACCTGCCTCCTCCCTTGCCAGCTGAGGCCCAGGCATCGGCGAGCCAGTCATCCACCGGCCCCGAGGCAGCAGGTGCAAATGGCTCTGCGAGCACCTTCTTCGCGGGACTGTCTGGACAGAGCGAGAGCGATGCCGTTGCAGGTATCGCGACTTCGGCTACGGCAACACCACCCCAATCTCACTCAACATCGTCACCATTCGGGACGACTCCTGTGCCTCCAGGAAGCCGGCCAGGTGCAGGCCTCGGAGCAAGTTCCGGTAATGGTTCAGCAGCGCAGAATGCAGCCACCGCCGGGTCACCGACTCGCGGGTTCTCACGGCAGGCTGAGCTTTACGCCGAGCTTTTCGGCGTCGCGCCAGCTCCTCGACAATCGCGAGCAGCAGAGCATCGACAGAAGATGTTGCAGCAGGTTCAGGCACCGCCGCCGCAGAGCCCGCGCACCCTTCAGGAAAGCGGGCTCAGCGTTAATCAGGTTTGCGATCTGATTCTTAAGCAATTCTATCTTCAAGGAACGTTGCTCGGTGTCGAGGTTGCTCGAAACGCTCGCTTGCCATTTAACGTAATCGATGAATGTCTGCGGTTTCTGAAAGACGACCGCTGCATCGAGGTCACTTCCGGAGAAGTCATTGGCAGAGTTTCGTATCGTTTCAATTTGACAGAAATTGGCAGGACCCGCGCGAAGGAAGCATTTGATTACTGCCGTTACGTTGGCCCGGCACCGGTGCCGCTGGAACAGTATGTTGAGCAGTGTCGCCGGCAAGCCGTCAGCGGCATCAACTGCACTTCGGAACCGCTGCTCGAAGCGTTCGAGTCGCTGATCATCGAGCCGCACCTTCTGGCCGAACTCGGCCCAGCCGTCTGCAGTGGCAAGTCAATCTTTCTATACGGTCCTCCGGGAAACGGTAAGTCACAGATTGCCAAAGGGCTCGGAAAGTTTCTCAACCTGCACGGCGGTGAGATCTACGTTCCGTACGCAATCCAGAGCGAAAACAGCATCATCACGATTTTCGATCCAAGCCTTCATCACACGACGGATGATGGAGAAGTTTCGGCTTTGCTGGGTGACACCAAGAACGCGCAGACGCATCACGACATCAACAATCTGCTGCACGAAAACCATCCGGACATGAGATGGCGGCGTGTTCGTCGTCCCGTCGTTGTGACCGGCGGCGAATTGACGCTCGACATGCTCGACCTTCGCTTCAACCAAGCCAGCAACTTCTACGTTGCGCCGCTTCAGGTCAAAGCAAACGGCGGCGTTTTCATGATCGACGACTTTGGACGTCAGATTGCCAAGCCAAGAGACCTCTTGAATCGATGGATTCTCCCGTTGGAAGAACGCATCGACTACGTCACGCTGGCGACTGGCAAGAAGTTCCCGGTTCCGTTTGAGCAGTTAATCATCTTCTCGACAAACCTGGATCCGGCCGACCTGGCCGACGACGCGTTCCTGCGGCGAATCCGGCATAAAATCAAGATCGGGACGCCGGCGCGGGAGCTCTACACTGAAATCTTTAATCTTTGTTGTAACCAGCGGAAAATTGCCTTCGAACCGCGGGCCGTCGAGTACCTTTACAGTAAATATTACGATCACGGACAACTGCCAAGATCGAGCGATCCCAGGGATTTGCTGGAGATTATTCAGTCGATCTGTCGATTCAGGAACCAGCGTCTTGTTTTGACTCAAGAGCTGGTGGACGAAGCGGCTCAGCGATTCTTCGCGAAAGTTTGACCCCTCCGGCGTGCAGCCTTTCTGGCATGCAGACAGAGCAGACGTAGTTCAAAAGCGTCAGCCGTTCTGCCCCGATCTGGCTGATCGTCGGGTCGATCAATCATTACGTGGGGTACTGCACAAGGAGGTGTGGGATGCCAGCGAAGAAACTTTTTCGCGCGGCGACAATTGTTTGCCTGTTTATCAGCGTCGGCTGCCAGTCAACTGGAAACCGCTCGCTCTGGCAAACATTCTCGAATGATCCGCAAGCGGATCTGAAGGATCCGGAACGGCTTCACCTCGCCTACGCAAAACTTAGCGAGCAAACCGGCGACTACGCGACCGCCCGCGAGAGCTACGAAACAGCGCTGCGTCAGAATCAGCAAACCGAAGAAGCCATTCTTGGACTCGCACGCCTCGATCTTCTTGCCGGACGTCATGCCGAAGCCGAACGTCGCTTTATAGAAGCCGTGGAAGTCGCACCGAAGAGCCCGCTGACAAATGAAGCATTGGGACAGTTCTATCTTACTCAGAATCGATATACCGAGGCCGCGGCTCAACTGCAGCGAGGGTTGGCCGTCACTCCTGGCAACAAACGTCTGCGGCACAAGTTGGGAATTGCACTGGCTCGAGGAGGCAACATCATCGCCGCCGAACCTCAATTCGTTCAAGCGGTTGGCAACGCAGAAGCCGACTACAATATCGGTCTCATACTCTACGAGCAGGGGCACACTGCTGAAGCCGAACAACGATTCCTTCAGGCAGTCCTCAAAAAGCCAACACTCGCTCCTGCCCAGCACTGGCTCGACACCGTGCGTCAGGAACACGAGGCAAAAGGATTGTTGGCCTTCGCTCCCACTCGACAGAGCTCTGCGCCTGTCGCCGCTGCACGACCGCAATCACCGACTCCGTCATCCGCCTTGCCCGCTGCAGCACAAGCTCCAACAGCCGGCGACGTTCCACCATCGGCCCCCAGCATTATTCCAACGTCTGGATCGGCTGCCGCATCCATTGCTCCTGTACATCCAACGGGTCTAAATCCAGCCACGATGAATGCGACGCAGCTTGAGCAGTATGAAAACTCGCTCACCCCTGCTGAACGAGCTCAACTCCGAGTCCAACTGCAGTCTGGAAATTTCAGTGGGCAGTAGATCAGGTTCTGCTTGATGAAGTTGGTACAAGGGTGACCTGGACAACAGATTTTGAATCAAAGGCCGTTCTGGAACCCTTCAGGAAAAACCTGACTTGCAGTCACCGCTTCTCCTGACAAGTCAAACCAGTCTGCACCAGCGAACTGAGCGATTGACGTCGACGATCG
This sequence comes from uncultured Planctomyces sp., assembly GCA_937904325.1. Lineage (GTDB taxonomy): Bacteria > Planctomycetota > Planctomycetia > Planctomycetales > Planctomycetaceae > JABMPE01. The sequence continues at coordinate 65,430 of CALGTK010000268.1, read as the reverse complement.
TCGCTGCGGGATCCCACTTGCCTACCTTACCGCGTGACCTGAACCAAAGGCGTGTGAGTCGAGCGGACGCTTCCTGCAACTTCGTATTCGTACCTGTAAATCCGAACCGCTCGTACGGCCGTTTCATTCCGCGCGAACCCGGTTACCGCAACTCCAGGTTATCCGAAGTAAATTCATCGAACCGTTCTGTTGTCCTGCACGCTCGAGTTGTGACCGGAACTGGCGGCGGCCTTGAACGAGACTCGCTGCAGGCGCAGATCGGAAACCTCGGCTGTGAAAACTCGATCTGACTGGTCGGGCACGTTTCTTATCCACGTTGTGTTTACGCGACCGCCGACGTTTTTGCGATCAGCAGCATTTCTTAAGGTTTTTCAAATTCACTACTGGAAGCGATGGCGTGTGGAAGTTCAGTTGTGGCGACCGCTGTTGGAACCGTGCCGAGTGTCACCATCGACGAACTGAACGGACTGCTGATTCAACCCGGCGATGCAGCACCACTTACGCTTGCCCTGTCGTGACTGCTTTTAAACGAAGTTTTGCGGAATCAGATCCTTTCCGTTGGCCTTCGCACGATCGAAGAACAATACAGTTTTGTATGCCGGATGCAGAAAGTGGCGGCTGTCTACGACGGACTGCTCACCGGAATCCACACGTCAGACCGCGGGTCGACAAGTCCTGAGTCGAACGTGGCAGCGTCGGGCATAACCACATCAATGGTCGAGACTCAAGCCCCGAGGCTAACGTTTGTGGCTTACTCAGCCCGCACGAATTCACACGTTACTGTGGCAACGCAGCCCGTCGTTGCCCGTTCAACATCATCGCAAGTAACGGTAGCATCGACGATGGCGAGTTTGCGATCGTTCAGGTGGCGAGGCTTAACGCGTTGAAACGATCACGTGGCGACCGTCAGGACGTTGAAACGCCTTCGAGACGAGCATGTACCAACGCAGTTGATCCTTGTTGACGACGGTGAAGAACGGGCTGAACTGGAACGACTCGTTGTCGATCAAGCTGTCGAGAGTGACGTCGTCTTCCTGGGAGCACGCAGCGACATTCTACTGCTACTTACGGCAGGAGACGCATTTCTGCTGAGCAGCATCAGCGAGGGCATTCCGCTCTCGTTGATTGAAGCTATGGGCGCCGGCATTTCATCATCAGAGGAATCCGTTCGCCGAGTTTGGGCGCATCGCGCGGGCGTAGATTCGCGAAGAGCCGTACGTGATGTTCAACCGGCATATCAGGTCGTCCATGAGACAGACCATTCGGCAACAGCTTTCCGAAAAGACGCCCGATGTTCTCTACCTGGACCATCTCGCCTGTTGGCTTTTCGGGGACTCTTTCCGAAGAACGTTCCAATCGTTTCGGACCTTCACTAAGGTCTACTTGATACTCGCCAAGCGAGTTGCTTCTGAGAGAAAGTTTCCGGTCAATCTGTATCTGCACAACGAAGCTCGGCTGCTTGGCTATATGGAGAAGCAGGTTGCGGCGTCGTGAATATCATCACGACCGTCCCAGATATGGAACAGGGCCACCTGCAGAAACTCGGTGGCCGAGCGGTTCGTCTAGTGCCAAACGGAGTGGACTGCGCCGCCTTCAGGCATAACACCGTCGGCCGAAATCACGAACCGCCAATGCTGCTCCATCTGTGAGTACTCTCCTGGCAACCGCACGCAAAAGCTGCCGAGTTCATGGCTCGTGATGTGATGCCTCGAATTGTGAAAGAACGTCCCGACGTGCGATTTCAGATTGTTGGTCGGAATCCAGGCCCCGGGGTCAGCGCTCTTACGGAACTGCCGCATGTCGAAGTACATGCCAACGTGCCTGATGTTGGAGTCTATCTCGAACAGGCATCGATGCTGGCGGTGCCGCTGGATTCTGGTGGCGGTACTCGATTGAAGATTCTTGAAGCTTTTGCCGCAGGACTTCCAGTTGTCAGCACGGTGGTCGGTTGCGAAGGAATCGACTGTCGGCATGGTGAGCATCTTTGGGTGACCGAACGTGATCAGTTTGCGGAAGGGCTGCTCGAAGCAATTGAGGCTCCAGAACTGGCAACCGAATTCGCAGAACGCGGTAGCCAGTTGGCAGAAGAAGCGTACGACAGGTCGGCCATCGGCAAATTGGCCTGTACCGCGGTCGCCGAAGCTGTTCGCTAAACCAACTTCGACTTTTCTCTTGTCGCTTCGAGACAAAGGTTGCGAGCAACCTGTGCTGCGCGGGATAAAAAACTCAAATTAAGTTTCGCCGCGTGGTTGTCTCTTCGATTTTGGTTTTGATCGACGAGCTGACTTCTTCTTGTGTCGAACTTTTGGAGCAGCGTCGGCCTTCTTCTTCTTTCGGCCGGTGCGGGTCTTTGTTGAAGTGTTCTTGACGGGACTGGGCTTGCGAGATTTTCGCTTTTGTGACTTCTTTTTCGTGCTGGTGCTGCCTGGCTTTCCGCTTTCGACCAGTTCCCAATGAAGTGTTCGTTCGTCGGGATCGATCAGGGCGATGCGTACTTGGACGCGGTCTCCCATGCGGAAGGCTCGGCCGCTTTGTCGAGCAGTCATCGTGTACGTCGCTCGGTCGTAGTCGAGGCGTTCGCCGTGGGCCAGATTGCTGACATGGACAAAGCCATCCACCGGGTATTTCTCGCAGCGGCAGAAGATGCCGAACTTCTCGACGCCGGTGATTACCGCCCGAAATGTTTCCTCGGTTTTCGTCGCAAGTAGCATCAACAGTTTGACTCGGGTGAGTTCACGTTCTGCCTGAGCCGCTCGACGTTCCATGCCCGAGCAGTGGGCTCCGAGTTTGATCGTTTCGATCTGGCTCAGACCGATCTTCTTCGTTTTTCCTTCGATGACTTTTTCGAAGAGTCGATGAACGGTGAGATCGGGATATCGCCGAATCGGACTCGTGAAGTGGCAGTAGTTTTCGATGGCCAGGGCAAAGTGGCCGTTGACCAGACCGGTGTACTCAGCTGATTTCATGCTGCGGAGAAGCGCGAAGCTGAGAGCCTGCTCGAATGGTTTGCCTCGGACTTCTGACAGAAGTTTCTGAAGTTCGAATCGGCTGGGATTCGGACTGACTTCCAGGCCAAGGCTGTCGGCGAATTCGGAAAACGCTTTGAGTTTGATCGGGTCAGGACTGCCGTGGACTCGGCGGATGAATGTAATGTCGGCATCCATGAGTTTCGTGGCGACGGCCGTGTTGGCTGCCAGCATGAACTCTTCGATGATCTGGTGACTTTCGTCGTGAGACGTTTCATGAGCCCCGCAGACCACTCCGTCTTTGTCGAGTTCGATTTTCACTTCGGGAAGGTGCAGCTCGAGCGAGCCGTCTTCGAAGCGGCGTCCGCGGAGGATCATGGCCAGTTCGTACATGTCGGCTAGAAGTTTCAGGACATCGATGGAAACCTCGGTCTTGAATTTCTCCGGAGCGTCGAGGATCGGCATGACCTCTTCGTAGCAGAATCGTTTTTTGACTTTGATCGCTGAGTTGTGGAATTCAGTGTAGAGCGGCGTGCCGTCTGGTGAGAACTCAATCTTTACCGTCTTGGTAAACCGAACCTGATCCTGCTGCAGGCTGGCGAGGCTGTTGGAAATTGTTTCGGGCAGCATCGGTACGACTCGGCCCGGAAGATAAACGCTGGTTCCTCGCTGTTTTGCTTCCTGATCGAGCGTGCCGCCTTCCTGGACGAAGTGAGCGACATCGGCAATGTGAACGGACAGGTGCCAGTTGCCGTCTTCCGATTTCGACAGCGAAATCGCATCGTCGAAATCGCGAGCGTCGGCCGGGTCGATGGTGACGATCGTTTCGCCGGTCAGGTCGAGGCGGTCTCCCAGGTTCTCGGGATCAAACGCGTCGGCCTGGTCGCGGGCAGCGGTGAGGACTTCTTCAGGGAACTCGTCCGGTAATCCGTACTCGTGAATGATCGCCTGGAGGTCGACGCCCGGTTCGCCGCGTGCTCCGAGAATTTTCGTGAGGACGGCCTCGCCGGGATGGGTGTGAGTCGGGAAGCGAACGATTTCAATGACGACTTTATCGCCAGGCTGAACGCCTTTGGCTCCGGGGTCTCCGACGGAAACAGGATCGGAGAAGACGCCGCCGTCGATGCGGACTTTGCCAACGTTCCACTCTTCAAAGTACGAGCCGACGAAGGTGTGAGTTGCTCGTTCGACGATTTGCTCAACCTGGCCGCAGCGTTTTCCGCCGGACCGTCGTCGGCTGATGAGTCGTACCAGGACTTCGTCGCCGTTCTGAGCGTCGCCCAGATTTTCGGCGTAAATGTGAACGTCAGGGATCTTGCTTGCCGGGACGGGCGGTTGATCGTCCGGTGAGTTTGGGTCCGCGCCCTCGGGAGTAATCTCGCGATTCGGGATCAGCCAGGCACTTCCGCTGGCGGTTTTCTTCAGGATTCCTGCGATCAGACCGTCCGAGGCGCTGGCGATTTCGGGAAGAAACACTCGGCCTTCTCGGTTTTGCTGGAGCTTGCCTCGCTTAACGAGGCTGGCGATTGCGGCTTCGAAGCGGTCTTTTTCGCCTTTGGGAAGGTCGAGCCGTCGGGCAATCTTGCGGGGCTTAACCGGCCGACTGCCGGTCTTCTTCAGAACTTCAATAATCTGTTGTTTTAGTGATGCCATGTGGCCACTGTACGTCACGCTGGTCCTCTTCGATATGGTTGGGTATGAGAAGTCTCCTGTTGCAGTGCCGGTCTAATCTGGCCGGCTGGAAATCTGACAGTTGCGCCGAAAGACCCGGGAAGTGAAGTACGGGTTCGCGCGGTGCAGTTTTAAGTTGAATCACTCTCCCTTTGGGAGAGTCGCGGTCTCAGCCGCGGAGAGGGATGCGAACGAAACCCTCCCCGGCCCTGAGAGGCCGCCCCTCCCGCAAGCGAGAGGGTGAGATTCAGGATATCGGTTCGCAGGTTGCCAGCGGTTCGAAGCCGAACCCGTTGTCTTTGACCCGAATGACGAGTTAGTCATATTCGACGAACTGTCGAACGACGGCCTGCCTTCATGCCGGAATGTTTGACGTCGCTATGCAGCAGCTCTCGGACGATTTGGAACAGTGCGATGGCTGTGTCGAGATTGACTTTAGTTTCCGGACAGAGATCTTCGCAGCCGACTTCGATGCCGGACTGGGCGGTCACCTGACTCGCCAGTCGGTCGACTGCCGGCCAGAAGCCGCGTTCGTAAAGCGGTGCAGGGCTCAACTTGACCATCAGGTTGCGAGTTGAGACGATCGTTTGTTGAATAAATTCGGCCGTCGATTTGAGGAATTCCTTCTGCTCGGCCGGAAGCTCTTTCCCGAGCTGCCCTGGACGGATTCGAATGACGGCAAGATTCTGTCCAACGTCGTGGTGCAGACTTTCCACGATGCGGTGCTGTTCTTTTTCGCGAGCCTGGTCGAGTTCGCGCGTCAGTTTCTGAAGCTGGGCCTCGTAGTGAGTGTTTTCTTCGAGCGATTTCTTGAGAGTGGTGATAGCCTCGGCGATTCCAGCGATGCGAAACGTGGCTCCACGTAGTGTGGCAACCGGAAAGGTCCGTTTGTGAAGCCAGCGAACGTCGCCGTCAGGCCGGATGATTCGATATTCAACGTCCCAACGGTCCGCTCCTTCTGCGACAGATGATTGAAGGGCCTTGATTCTGGAACGGTCATCGGAGCGGGCTGCTCCGAGCCACTTCTCGCGATGATCGTCAACCGAATTGGTGGGCGGCTGAAGGTCGCTTTGAACGCGTCGTTGAGGTACAGCACGCGGCCAGTTGCCACATCCAACAGTCAGAAGACGTCGCGAACGTGCTCGGCAAGTTGACGAAATCGGTCGTCGCTTTCTCGGAACGCCGCTTGAGCCAGCTCAGCTGAATCGAGGCTGGCATATTTTGTGCGTACCTTCATGTCTAATTCCACGGTGAGCGGCAGCCGGACAACTTTTGTGTCTAATCTAAATAGCTTTTTGCACTCGCATCCTGTGATCACCCGATGCGTCAGCCTGGGACGGATTCCAGCAGGATCCGGGAATTCATGTCCCAGGCTGAGGCGTCGGGTTACCTTATTCACGGGGCCGGACAAACCCCGACATGATGCGAGTGTACGGGGAGATGTGCAAGCTGCCGGTAGTCTCGTCGCAGTGTCGAGTTGACTGAAGTATGGACAGTTCGATCAGGCGGACTCGTTGGCGTATGCGGCGACACGGAATTCCACGGCGATGCTTTCGAGTTGTTCGGCGAGAATCTTATTTCGAAATCAAGGTTCCGCAGTCTGACGGATGACAGCTCTTTCTTTCGGAGTCCGGTCATCAGCATCGTCTTGAAAATCAGCTGCCGTTCCTTGCCCCGCCGCTCCAGTTCGTCAACGAGGTTGGCATTTTCGGACAATCGTTCTCCGGCCCGCTCAATCACTGCATCGATCGTTTCAAATGTCACCGGCGTGTTAGTCCAGCTTGTGCGCTTGGTGTCTTGAATACATGTTCCCGCCCATACTCAGCGAGCGGACGCCAGCGAGGCCAAACGCGGCTTCTGGCCGCGTCGCATTTGTACGAAAGAAACGAATTAACTCGGATTTCGTGATGGTTCGAGGTGTTGTTTAGATTCTTTCGTACGTTTTGCCTGTCAGGTGGCATAGTAGACGAGGGCCGGTTTACCATGACTGGGTGTTATTTGGAGTGACACTTGGGCGCAACGTTACTCTGATTGTGCCACGACATGCGCGGCTACAAAATCTTCGTTAAGAGTCACTCCGAGTCCAGGTCGGTCCGGTACGTCGATCCATCCATCCTCAGCCTGAATCTTTTCGATCGCTAACTCATGCCGCATTGGTTCATCTTCCACACAATCCTCAAATAGGAATGCGTCACGGCAAGTGCTTAACCAATGCAGACTTGCCGCTTCAGTGAGCGGGCTGGTGTAACAATGGTTGCAGGGCCGCGCGCCGATTTCTTCGATGCGTTGCGAGAGATAGCTGGCGTCGGTGAATCCGTTTCGAGCGATGTCAATCTGGTAAACATCCAGCGCGTTGGCATCAATCAACGACCGGAATGCGTTCCGGCCACATTCTTCTTCACCGGCAGCGATCGGTATTGGCGAACGATCCCGCAGCCATGCGTACCCCGCCACATCGTCCGGGCGCAGCGGTTCTTCCAGCCATTCCACGTTGAATTCAGAGAAAGCGTGCGCTCGACGCAATGCCGTTCGAGCATCCCAGACGCAGCCAGCATCAACCAGCAAGGTGGCATCGGAGATTCCTTCACGAGCTCCGGCGACAAGGTCCAGATCGACGCGCTCTGACTCGCCCATCGGTTCCCAGCCGAACTTGACCGCCGAATAGCCATTATCAATCCATCGTGCTCCAATGTCCCTGGTTTCCGTTTTATCCTTCCCGAACAGAATGGAAGCATAGGCTCGAAAACGATCGTGTCGTTTGCCACCAAGCAATCGATGAATCGGCTCGCCAAAATGTTTCCCCTTCAGATCCCAGAGAGCCATGTCGATGGCACTCATCGCGGTGATTGTCACACTGCTTCGGCCAAAGTACATCGTTTGCCGAAGCATCTTTTCCCAGAGCCTTCCCGTTTCGAGAGGGTTCTCGCCAATCAGGATCTCTCGCAGGCCACAAGCGATGTTATGAGAGAAGGGGGCATCAATGATGGCTTTCACGACCTCCGGGGATGAATCCGCTTCGCCGATCCCTTCGAGCCCGTCATCTGTCCGTACTCGAACCAGTACCAGATCCTGGCAACTGGCTGTTTTGTTCGTCACCGACTTGGAACGCAATACCTGGCAAACGATCTGATCAATCTTCATACGGCTTCAGTTCTTTGAGTTCATTGTTTTTTTGAAGAGAAAAATCTTCGCCGAGGCTGAAAAGCTGCACGGCATCGAACAAAGCTGCGTTAGTTCAGAAGCTCCTGCACGACGCGTCCATGCACGTCCGTCAAACGGAAATCGCGCCCCGCATAGCGGTAGGTTAACCTCTCATGATCGAGTCCCATGAGATGCAGCATTGTGGCGTGCAGATCATGAGTATGAACGGCGTCTTCGGCTGTCAGAATGCCGTATTCATCAGATTGGCCGTGGACGATGCCGCCTTCCACACCACCTCCGGCCATCCATGACGAGAAGCAGAGGTTGTGGTGTTCGCGCCCTGCGTGATTCGCCTTCGCGTTGAATGGAGTGCGACCAAATTCGGTCGTCCAGACGACGAGCGTCCTGTCGAGCATGCCTCGTTGCTTGAGATCGGTGAGCAGGCCGGCAATCGGCTTGTCGATTGCTTTGGCAAGCCGCTCGTGATCACCCATGTTTCCGTGCGAATCCCAGTTCCCGCTGGAGCCGACATCAATCAGCTCAAGAAACCGTACGCCACGCTCGGCCAGTCTTCGGGCGACGAGACATTGCCAGCCGAAGCCGCTTGTCGCGCCGCGCGGCAGTCCGTATAGACGCAGGGTGTCTTCTGTTTCTTCGGAGAGATCGAAAGCCTCGGGCGCTTCACGCTGCATTCCGAATGCGGTTTCGAATGATCGAATTCGGGCTTCGAGCGATTGATCTGCGGCACGGCGTTTGAGATGTGCCTTGTTCATTCGACCGAGCAGCGTGAGTTCCATCTGCTGCAGTTCGGGGTTTGGAACGCGTGGGCGAATATTCGGCAACGGTTCTTTGCTGGGGATTACGTGAGTTCCCTGATGACACCCAGGTAGAAAATCGCTGCCCCATGTCTGTGCTCCAGCGTACGGTGCGGCGGGGGCCAGCACCATGAACGAGGGGAGGTTCTGATTGACGGTTCCCAGTCCGTAGCTCACCCAGGAACCGGCGCTCGGGCGTGCGAACTGCGCCGACCCCGTATGGGCTGCAAGCGTCGCTTTATCGTGCCCATCACTCTCACAGTGCATGGCATTGAGCACACAGACGTCGTCGATGACCGAACCAAGATGCGGGAACAGGTCGCTCACCCACGTACCGCTTTGACCGTACTGCTTGAACGCCCACCGCGGCTTGATCAGGAACCGCTTGAAATCGCCGGATTTGTTGAGCCACCGCGAGGCCGTAATGGATTTGCCGTGATCCGCCGTTAACTGCGGCCGATGATTGAAGGTGTCAACGTGCGAAGTGCCTCCGGTCGAATAGAGGAAGATCACGCGGTCGGCTTTCGCCTCGTGGTGACCGATTCGCGGCGACAGTGGATTGTCAGGAGTCGCTTCCAGGTCGCTGCACAGGCCGGCCAACGCGAGTGTGCCAAAGCCCCCCGAAGCGCGACTCAGAAACTCACGGCGAGTTGTCGGAAATGTATTCATTAATTCCAGCTCATTCTTAGTCGACATAGAGAAACGCATTACTCGTCAACAAGACTCGCGCGAGCGCTGACCACGGCGCGATGTCCTGCTCCTTGTTGTCTTTATCCGCGAGTTTCTCTCGATACGCGGCCACGAACGCGACGGCATCCTGGACGACGGCATCCGCTGGAACTCGACCGTGCGCAGTTTCAAATGCCCACAATGTTTTGGCGAGATCGTCTCCCGATACGGCAGCGATTCGCCGCGCGAAGCCCTCCGCCTGTGCGTGGACAAAGGGCGAATTCATAAGAAACAGAGTTTGTGTGGGAGTCGTCGTCGGCTGACGTGCTGCGACGCTCTGATTGGGATCGGCGGCATCGAACAAAGCCATGTACGGATGCCGTCGATTCCGCTGCACCATCAAATAGACACTGCGATGATTCGATTCGTAGACCGCATGAAACGGCTTATGGATGGTGAACCCCCAGGTATTCACATCTGGAAACGGGTGCGATTGCGGAACGTTCCGATCAAGTCGACCACTGACTGCGAGCATTGCGTCACGGATTGACTCGGCATTCAGCGACCGTCGTGAGTACCGCCAGTGCCATCGATTGCCAGGGTCAGCCGCGAGGTTCGCTTCGTTGTCGACGCTGGCCAGTTGATACGTTCGCGAATTCATGATCAGACGATGCATAAATTTTACAGACCACTCCGAAGCGATGAACTCAGCGGCCAGCCAGTCGAGCAATTCCGGATGTGTCGGTCGCTCGCCGCGCGAGCCAAAGTCGCTGGGTGTTGCGACGAGCCCCTGGCCGAAATGCCATTGCCAGACGCGATTCACGAAAACGCGAGCGGTCAGTGGATTCGTGGACCGAGTGATCCAGTTTGCCAGTTCAAGTCGACCACTGCCAGAGCCATCAGGAACGACATCGCCGCCGAGTATTTCCAGATTCCGACGCGGGACTTCGTCGCCGAGGCGGTGTGGCTCCCCACGCTGTTGCAGACGCGCATTGATGGCCGAACCTTCGGCAACTCCGTATGCGACCGGGTAAGCAGCCTGGGTTGAAACTGATTGACGGCGTGCAGTCAGGATCTTGATCTTGGCATCGAGTTTTGCAAACTGCTGTTTCGCGGCCGGGTTCACGGTTCGAGGTGTGACTGGCCCAGTGCCAGGTGCGCCGAAAGCTGTCTCCTGAAGTCCGACGTTGTCGAGATCTCGGGCACACGCCGCTCCAGCGACATGCCCAAACGCGTCACAGATGAAGCAGTCGGCAACGCCGTCCCAGTTCGGACTCGTCTGTTTATCTTGAAAGACGGTCAGGTCATCGAGCGTGCCAACGATGCCGGAGTACGTCTTCGTGGCCGGGTCAATCGTCAGCTGTAGCGTGTACCACGTACCGGGTGTGATCTTTCGAATGGTCTCCCACTTCGCGCCGTTGCGGATCGCAAACTCCGTAGCTGTCGCGCTGCATTCAACCGCCAGCGACTGCGCGACACCTCGGCCTAGAAGTAATCGAAATGCACCTTGGTCCCTGGACGTCGCGACTGGTCGGAAATCGACCGTGAAGTGCATTTGCTTCTCAGGCGTGGCCCGCAAGCCGTTTTCGAAAACGTATCGCAGCCCATCGGTTGGTTGGCCGCTGCCGATTCGCACTCCCAGTTTCCCTTTCGGATGGACATGATCGAAGGGACTTTGCGCATCGGCAGTGACTTCGATTGGTCCGGCGCTGAACCAGGGTTTGCCGGGTGGTTTGCCGGCGTCTTGAGCCTCGAATCCCAGGTCTACTCCACCGGCCAGCAAGTTCGGGCTGAATTGTGCTCGCTCGCGTTTCAGTTCGGCGATTTCGGCGGCCATGCGGGCGAGGTTTTCACTTTTCTCCTTATCCAGTCGCGCGACCTCATTCGGCGGCAGGAGAGGCGGAAAGTGTGCCGGCCGTTTTTGCTCTTCGCCACCGGGAAACGCCCACTGTGTGCTTTCCATAATCCCGTACAGCGCATAGTAGTCAGCGGCCGATACCGGGTCGTACTTGTGATCATGACATCGAGCACAACCCACCGAGAGTCCCAGCAGCGAACGACCGAGCGTGTCGATCACATCCGCGAAGTCCAGATGCTGATAGTCGGGTGACGCCTTGTATCCGTAGCGTTTGCCGATCGCCAGAAACCCTGTTGCGGTCACACGACTGGCATACTCCTCCGCCGAGCCATTACGGGCGAGAATGTCTCCGGCTATCTGCTCGCGGACGAATTCGTCAAACGGTTTGTCCTTGTTGAAGGCGTCGATCACCCAATCGCGATACTTCCAAGCCTCACGCACTGGATAGTCGGCTCCATCGCCCGCCGTATCTGAATACCGGGCCACGTCGAGCCAGTGCCGTCCCCAGCGTTCTCCATAGGCTTTTGACTCAAGCAGGCGATCTACCAATGACTCGAATGCGTTCGCAGATTCATCGCGCAGAAACGTGTCAATCTCGCTCGGTGTGGGCGGAAGTCCGGTAAGATCAAACGTCGCTCGACGGATCAACGTGCGGCGGTCTGCATCGGCCACGGGCGACAACCCGCGTTTTTTCAACTGAGTAATAACGAAGGCATCGATGGGACCCCGCGACCAGCGATCCCCGGTGTCTTGCGGTACAACGTGAGCTTTCAAAGGTTGAAACGACCAAAACGAGCGTGCCTGTTCCAGGCTCATTCTTGCCGTGGTCTGTGCTGCTGATTCACGTCGGGGATCAAACGCACCGCGTTTTATCCAGGCTTCGAGATCCGCGATCTCCTTTGCTGTCAGCTTTTTTGCGGGCGGCATTTTTAATTCGGGATTGTCATATCGCACAGCTTCAATCAGCAAGCTCTGATCAGGCTGGCCCGCATTGATGGCTGCCCCGCGATCTCCACCCCGTATCCAGGCGTCGCGCGAATCGAGCCGCAACCCACCCTCCTGCTTCTTCGCTCCATGACACTCCAGACAATGCTTGACCAGCAGCGGCCGCACGCGGGCTTCGAAGAAGTCTTCGTTGCTTTCCGCGCGACAAATGGGCGCGATTAACAGAAACCATGTCGTTGCACCTGCCAAAACGCAGCGCCACATTGAAACACGCTGCTGAGCATGTCTCATTGGGCTTACAAAGGCACCAATCACATTTTTCATGCTGACCGACTCTCCAGAAAAGCCTGAATGCCATTCTTGCGGGCCGTCTGTATGTGAGAACGCATTTGCTCTTCGGCTGCGAGCGGATCTCGCTTTTCGATCGGCTCGACAAGATGCATGTGTGAGAAAGGCCAAACTCCAACACGAGCACCGACCGTCACCTGGCTGACGAACATCTGCAGCAGATGGAGTTGTTTGAGTTCTTTCACAAGTCGCTGGCAACGGCTCATCTTCGCGATCTTCAGATGAAATTCCTGATCCATGCGGATCGCTTTCTGCTCCTCAGCCGCTTCCATCAGTGCCGACAGGCCCCTCAGTTCCGCGACCTCTCGATCGCTGGCGTGATCGCACGCCTCTCGAATGGCCTGTGCCTCGATCGCCTCACGAAAGATGTATGATTCCTCAAGCATCTCGCGATCGATCGTGCGGACCCGAACACCCTCACCAAGCGCGCTTTCCACAAGTCCGGCAGCCTCCAGTCTGGCAAAGGCAGCAACCGTGAGTACCTTGCTAACCTCATACTTCTTCGCAATTCGTTGCTGAGGTAGCCGCGTACCGGGTGAGAGGTTGCCCGCGACAATGTCATCACGAAGCTTCTCAAACAGCATGACTGGTTGGGACATGATGAAACTTCACTGCCGGAAACAAGTTGTGGATATGTATTGGATAGGTGAAAGTTATCCAATACCGGGATTACTTGTCAATTAGTGAGCTTTGAGAAATGTGCTCATATGACTGTGACCGCTGCCGGTTCGATGCCGTGAGCTTTCAGCAACGCTTCGATCTGGTCATTCTGGAACTTGATGATCCGCCGCTGGCGTTCGTTGGTCTGGCCAATGAGGGCGGCAAGCAGAATGTGGCAGGGCTGGAGCATTAACAGCATTGGCAACTCGATCGTTCACGAGAAACTCAACCAGCTTCCGCGGCGGGATGCCTGCCCACCGGTCCGGCGGTGATCATTTCCATGGCTCCTGCTCGACCGCAGGCATTGCGATGATAGTGGCCTGCGAAGACGGTTCGGACGTCCGCCTGTTTCAATTGTTCAGGCAAAGGTGTTCTTCGCACAAGTGGGATGTTGAAGTATTGATCTGGCTCATTCTCTTTTGTCAGAAACAATGGGTGATGCTGAAACAGCAGGATATGCCTGGCCTTTGCAGCTTTCGCATCGCGGAGTTGCTGCTTAAGCCACTTCTGCTGAGCAACGAGATGGATCGGGCGACTTTCGAATCTTTCATTAGTAGCTGGATTCGTGAGAATGCAGGCACGTTGATCCGGAAGCCTCACGACTTCCGCTACACCTGAAAAGCTGTGGACCGTCTTATCACATTGAATGTTGAGATCGATCAGGCGGACTCGTCGGCGTACGCGGCGTTGTAGGAATCCAGGGCGATGCCGCCGAGCTGTTCGGCGAGTTTGCGATAGACCGGGCGGCGGTAGTTCCAGTCTTTCGAGCGGCCGACTTGTTCCAGCCAGTCGCACAAATGAATTGTGTTCAGATCGGTCTCGTCCCGTGGCGAAAGCTGGATGACTTCGCCGGTGTAGCGGTCAAGGAATCCTTCCGGGCCTCTGTCTTTTAAGGCTTCGTTGTCAAAGTGCTTCCGGTCCATCGCGCAGTTCAAGTAGGAGAGCCATTCGGCCCGCTTGCCGATCAGAGTCTTGACCTCGTCGCGCCGTTCCAGTGGGAGTGTAAATCGTTGGAAACGTTCGGTTCCGTAGATTGAGTGGAACAGGCCGACGCTCTGCAACTCCTCGTTGCAGCCCCATTGTTTCAGGTCACCGTGAACGGCGATTGCGTGAGCGAGGTACGACTTCGTCGTGTGTCTGACGTCGGCCGCTCCGACCTGTTGGAAGAAGTCGGTTAGTTCTTTGAAGGTGGCCATCGAGGTCTCCGGTGCAAACTCGCGATTACAGAATCTGGCTTATGTTTCCGAGTTTTGCAGACTTTAAACGAACCACGAATGGACACGAATGATTTCTGGGGCGACGTTTAAGGAATTTGTGTTTATTGGTGTCCATTCGTGGTTCCAATCACGGAGAGCGTGACGGTTTCGATCGTTTCATAAACGGCACAACCGGCAGGCGTGGCAGGATGTCAGGTCGCAAGGAATGGGCAGCAGTTTCAGGCATTCCGTGGCCTTGAAACGGCATTCTGCCGTGGGTAAAGTGGTGTCCTTTCCATCCTACCGCGGAGTCGCTGCGCGGCGAGGCATAGCTGGGTCATGCCTTTTCGTGCTCCTTTCAGACAATGCGAGTCACTTTCGCCATTGTTTTCTGCAATTTTCGATCGGACACGCTGGGTACGCAAGTTGATCGAGATCCTCGCAGTAAATACTCGAGTGTGAACTTTTCCCGACAAACGAAGACGCCGGAGAGTCTGTTTTCTCATCGCCAGCCTGGTCGATGTTTCAGCGGAGCCTCCAGAATCTTCAGGTTGTCTTTGTCGATGTCTGACAGGCGGTTTTGCGAAGAAACCGTTTCGTTTTCAGGGCGTTCCGGATGCGTTTTTCACTTGTTGACAGAATCGATGAGCTTGACAAAGGTCAGTCGATCACGACGGTAAAGAATCTTTCACTCGCTGAAGAGTATTTGCAGGATCACTTTCCGGGCTTCGCCGTGATGCCAGGGGTACTGATGGTCGAGGCCTGCGTTCAGTCGGGTGCCTGGCTGATGCGGGCGACCGAAGACTTCAAGTATTCGACTGTGTTGCTCAAACAGGCGAAAGCGATCAAATTCAATAGTTTCGTGACACCTGGTAAGCAACTTGTGGTCAAAATCAAGACTCACAAGTGGGGCGATGAAGAGTGTACTTTCAAGGCTTCGAGCACGGTCGATGGTGAGTCGGCAGTTTCCGCTCGGATCACCCTGTCGCAGCTCAACCTGCGGGACCGGAACGAGTCGCAGGCGAATATCGACGAATACCTCATCGGCAAGATGAAAGAGCTGTACGCTCAGGTCTGGCAACCGCCAGCTGAGTAATTACAAACACGAAGAAGTACACTGGCGAAATCGTCCGAGTTGAATTGAAAAACCACTTCGCAGTTTAATAAAGAGACTTCGCAGTTCGGTATCACATATCGAGCTTTCAGGAAAACGGATACGCTCCGCTGATCGCGAAGCGGCGGCCTTGAGGAGACAACTATGAAACTGGCAGGCAAGACAGCGCTCGTGACGGGTGGTAGCCGCGGAATCGGTCGAGCCGTTGTTCACGCTCTGGCCAAAGAGGGTGCGAAAGTCGCCTTCACTTATAATTCGAACAAAGAAGCTGCCGATGCTCTGACCAAAGAGTTAGAACTTGACCAGCGCGAAGGGCTTGCTTTTCAGGCCGACGCCGCCAACGGTGAACGAGCTGTCGAAGTCGTCAACGAAGTCGTCGAGAAATGGGAAAAGATCGACATTCTCGTCAACAACGCTGGCATCATTCGCGACAACCTGCTTGTCCGCATGGGCGAAGACGAGTGGATGGACGTTATCAATACAAACCTCAACAGCATGTACCACTACTGCAAAGCGGCAGTGCAGCACATGATGTCAGCTCGGTATGGTCGAATTGTCAATATCTCCAGCGTTGCCGGTCGATACGGAAATCCTGGACAGACAAACTACGCCGCGACCAAGGGTGGCATCGACGGATTCAGTCGTTGTCTCGCCTACGAAATGGGCAAGCGAAAGATCACGGTCAACTCGATCGCTCCGGGCTTTATCGCTACGGACATGACCGAAGCGATTCGAAACGCGGCCGGAAAAGAAATCAAAAAACAGATTGCTGTCCGACGTCTCGGAGAGCCTGAAGATATTGCCAACGCCACGTTGTTTCTTGCAAGCGACGACGCGTCATACATCACCGGCCAGGTTTTGACGGTTGATGGCGGACTGACGCTCGGCAGCGGAATGTAAGTTCGCGGTTTGGAAGTAGTAAGAATAGAGAATAGTTTTGTGGGTCTCCTGCACTTGTGGCAGGTTTTCAGAGAGCCCGGTCAGGCAATCTGAAATTGATATTTCTGGTTCGAGTCAGCAGTTGTTTCGCCGGACTGATGACAGAACAAGCTGGGTCTGCGGCGAAACAAACGGGGTCCAACAGCCCCAACTCTGAGGAGATGGCCAGATGGCATCACGCGACGAAATCTTTGAAAAAGTTCAGGAAACTCTGGTTGACGCGCTGGGGGTCGACGACGACGAAGTAACGGAAGAAGCAACGCTGGTCGATGACCTCGGAGCTGAGTCCATCGATTTTCTGGACATTGTCTTCCGTCTTGAAAAGAACTTCGGAATCAAAATTCCACGAGGTGAACTGTTCCCGGAAAACCTCGCTGCCGACGCATCGTTCGTCGACGACGGCAAAGTGACCGCAGAAGGTATTGCCACTCTGAAAGAGAAGATGCCGCACGCCGACATCGATTCTTTCGCGAACGATCCGAAAGTCGAAAATATTCAGAGTCTGTTTACGGTCAACATGATCACGAACTTCGTCGAGAACAAGCTGAACGCTGGCTAGTTCTTCGGATGCTAAGTCACGAAGACGCAGAGTTTCGCAAAGATATTCCTTTCGCCGGTGAGCATTTCACCTGGCGAGTCTTTGCGACTCAGCGTCAGTTCGTCGTAGTTTCTCCTGATGAACCAACGGGTCACGGTTCAAGGTAAGTCACATGCGCTGGTTCTGGATCGATCGATTCGTCGAATTCGAAAGCGGCAAGTTTGCCAAAGCTGTCAAGAATGTCAGCCTGGCCGAAGAGCACCTGCACGATCACTTCCCCGGTTTTGCGATTATGCCGGGTTCGTTGATGATCGAAGGGATGGCTCAAACGGGCGGCATTCTGCTCGGTGAAGTCAATGACTTTGAACACATCGTCATTCTGGCGAAAGTCCCCAAGGTCACGTTCCACTCGTGGGCAGTGCCTGGCGATTCGCTGGTTTACACGGCGACGTTAACGGACGCTCGTGACGAAGGCGGTGGTGTCGATGTGACCGCGTATGTCGGTGACCGATTGGTGGCTGAGGCCGAGATCATGTTCGTGCATCTCGACCAGAAGAATTCGCAGTTCGGAGCGATTGATCAGAAGAACTTTGTGTTCTCGATGAATCTGTTGGGCATCTTGGATGTCGGACAGGCCGGAGACGGAACTTAATTCGTCTCAAATTATGACCGTAGGGTGGGCATTGCCCACCAATTGCTGACTTTCTGATATTACGGTGGGCGGTGCCCACCCTACAATTTCCTCGTACAGGTTTACGATTCTCGAGGACCGAGCAATGAGACGCCGAGTCGTTGTTACAGGCATGGGCTGCATGACACCCGTCGGGAAGACGCTCGATACGATGTGGGATTCCATGATGGAGTGCCGCAGCGGAATCGACTGGATTTCATATTTCGATGCTTCGAAGTTTCCGACGAAGTTTGCATCGCAGGTCAAGGATTTCGACCTGACGAACTACATCGACAATGCCGAACGCTTCAAATACGCCGGCCGGAATATCCACTTCGCCATCGGTGCGGCAACTGAGGCGATGAACGACTCAGGCCTTCAGGATATGAAGAATCTCGACCCATCGACGTTTGGCGTCTATCTCGGAGCCGGCGAAGGTGCTCAGGACTTCAACCTGTTCATGGGCCTGATCGCTCAGGCACGCGTGGACGACGAAGTGGATCTCGAAGCGTTCGCTCGCCTCGGCATGGAGCAGCTTCACGCAGAGTCAGAACTCGAGCAGGAACCGAACATGACCGCCGGGCATCTGGCGAGTTTGTTCAACGCTCAAGGTCCAAACATGAACTGCCTGACAGCCTGTGCGGCATCGAGTCAGGCGATCGGCGAAGCCACCGAGATGATCCGTCGTGGCGACGCGAATGTCATGATCTCCGGCGGTGCGCACAGCATGATTCATCCGTTCGGTCTGACAGGCTTTAACTTGCTGACCGCACTTTCGACGCACAACGAAAACCCGCAGGAAGCCTCGCGACCGTTCGACAAAAATCGCGACGGATTCGTCCTTGGCGAAGGAGCGGGAATTCTAATCCTCGAAGAACTCGAACATGCCCAGGCACGCGGAGCGAAGATTTATGGCGAACTCGCAGGTTACGGCTCAACGGCCGATGCTTACCGAGTGACCGACATTCATCCGGAAGGCCGCGGAGCGACAGCCTGCATCCGCATGGCCCTGAACGATGCCGGCGTCAACACCGACAGCATTGACTACATCAACGCTCACGGTACCAGTACAAAGGTCAACGACCAGGTTGAGACTCTGGCCTGCAAGCAGGCGCTGGGTGAGTATGCTCTGGGAACACCGGTTTCCAGTATCAAGAGCATGATGGGGCACCTGATTGCCGCTGCCGGCAGCGTCGAAGCGATCACTTGCCTGTTGGCAATCAACAGAAGTGTGCTTCCGCCAACGATCAATTACGAAACTCCGGATCCGGTTTGCGATCTGGACTACATCGCGAACCAGCCTCGCGAGACCAAAGTGACTACTTGCCTATCGAACAGCTTCGGTTTTGGCGGACAGAACGTATCGCTAATCTTCCGTGAGTTTGCCGCCTGATTTACGGCTGTTCCCAGTGAAGTAATTTCAGCGAATCTGTACACCCCCGGAGTGGAATGTGGCTTGGATTATCGCCACTTGTCTTGTCGCGATAACGATTATGATGGTCGTTATTCAGCTCGCGATCAGCCGCGCAGTCATGCGTATGCTGGAGAACGCTCCACCGTTGAATGCCGGTGATTTTGGTGCCGACTCACGGGCGACTGAACTAAACTTCGAAACTGAAGATGGCCTGTCGCTGCACGCTTGCCATTTCAAGCAGAAGGAGCAGTCGTCGCGTGGGCTGGTGCTCTTTTGTCATGAACTTGGTGGAAACCGCTGGTCGGCGATGTCGTATTGCGAAGGCCTGTTTGCCGCAGGGTTCGAAATTCTGTCGTTCGATTTCCGAAATCACGGTTCCAGCGACAAGCAGGCAGGCTACGAACCTCTGCATTGGCTGACCGAGTTTGAAGTGGCTGACGTTCACGGAGCTTTGCAGTTCATCGAATCCCGCGATGAACTTAAGAATCAGCCATTGGGTATTTTCGGAGTCAGCCGTGGTGGCTCCGCAGCACTGGCAGCGGCATCGATATCCGCATGCATAAAATGTGTAGCGTGCGAGAGTGCATATTCGACTCGATCGATGATGAGTCTGTTTTCGCAACGCTGGATTTCGCTGCTGGTTCCTCAGTGGATGTCCGGTTGGATTCCGGCGTGGCACGTAGAACTCAGCCTGACAGGCGGCCGACTTTACAGTCAGTTCAAACGCAAGTGCCGCTACGTTCATCTGGAACAAACTCTTGCATCGCTTAAAAATCGACCTGTACTGCTAATTTCCGGCCATCGTGATAACTACGTTCGTCCAGAGATTGCGAAGCACCTGCACGAATCTCTCAGTGGTGAATCAACTGAGCTTTGGATGGTAGAGAAAGCTCGCCATAACGGAGCACGGCAGGCCAACCTGGATAGTTACGACTCGCGATTGATCGAATTCTTCAGCTCGCTAGCAGCGAGACAGATCGATGAACTAACGGCAGGCAGACCGCAGGTTTCCGAAACTGTGTAATAGCGGTTGCCGTAGCGACTTGGCAATTTGTTTTCTTATTAGCTGATCGCAGGCCATCGTCGAGATTGATTCATTGTAGAAATTTCCGACGCATGCCGGATCGAAGATGGGCGCCGCGTTGTACATTATGCCTGTCGATGTAAACATCAATTCAAGACGGAAAGTAGAATGTGCGAGCCAATGGAGTGCCTCGGTTACACGGACGTCCTCGATAACAAGCAGAAAGCGATGATTAAAGCCTGTCAACGTCCCGATTGGCGGCAAGTAGCATGGCAGCCGATGCTGATCGAGAGACTTATCGTTGCTTTGTAGCCAGAACGATTTCTTTTACTCGTTCCTTGTCAACGGGCTTGTGGACAATACCGTCGTGTTTGACGGATGTGCCTACAATGAATCCGGACGCCTGACTTGCGGACTTCCTGATTGACTCGGCGGTTGCTCCACTGCCGATAAAGACAGGCGTTGATCCTGCGACTTCAACGGCTTCCGCGAGTTGTGAATTGTCGACCGAAGTTCCCGTTGCGTTTCCGGAAACGATGATCGCATCGGCGTGGCCACGTTGAATGACATCTTCAATTTCGTGTGCGAAAGGTCGCTCAGCCAGCGAGGCAGAATGTTTGACGTCGACGTCCGCCAGGATTGCGACGCTTTCCGCCGAGAGTTCTTTTCTCAGCCGCAATAGATCATGGGCAATGCCCTGAATAATGCCCTGGTCAGTCAGGCGTGCTCCGCTTAGAACATTGACGCGGATAAACGACGCGTCTGTTGCAGCTGCAATCGCAAGTGCGCTGCAGCCATCGTTTCGCAAGACATTCAGTCCGATCTCGGCATCTGGAAATCGTGATGCGACGTTGTTCGCGATAGTCGTTAAATGGGTCACTGTGTGAGCCGGAACGGTGCCCGGGAAGAATGGCGTGTCGCCGAAATTCTCGATCATCAGGTTCGAAATGCCGCCTTCGATCAGTGCGGCAGCGTCTCGCAAGACATGGTCGCGGCTTGCCGGAAATGATTCCGTAGCTTGCGGGCTACCCGGCAGCGGCGGAACGTGCAGCATGCCTATCAGGATTGGTCGAGTAGAATCGAAAATGGAGTGAGGCATTGTTCCTCTGAATAAATCTGACGACATGGAACGGTGCTGCATATACCGTACGGCGGACAATTGGAAGGACGACCAGCTCGCATCATCGTTGAGTCGTTGTCACCTTGCACTGCAGTAGAGGAATTAGGTTTTGCCGAATCTCGGTCACACTGACCTTAGTAAGTAAGACACTATCATCATGAGCGAAGAAATATTTGACGTCGTTGACAATGCTGATCGGGTGGTGCGGCAGGAACGTCGATCAGTCGTGCATGCGGAAGATCTACTCCACCGAGCAGTCAGCATATTCGTATTGAAGCCCGACGGAAGAATGCTGCTGCAGCTCCGGTCCGACTCAAAAGACCAGTATCCGGGTTGCTACACATCGTCAGCTTCGGGGCACGTTGATTCCGGTGAAGATTACGACACGGCTGCAGTTCGAGAGCTGAGCGAAGAGCTATCTCTCGATTTGCCAATCGAGTACCTGGCAAAATTTCCTGCCGGACAGGACACGGCGTTTGAGTTTTCGGCCCTCTATCAGTTGGTGACAGATACGGAACCCGTGCTCGACCCGGAGGAAATTGCTGGCGCCGAGTTCCTGACGCTGGAAGCGATCGCCTTGATGATCGAGAAATCGCCAGAGAAGTTCACGCCGCCGTTTCGGGTATTGTTCCGGTGGTTTTGTGAGAATCGTTCAGCGAGCTTCAGGGCAACAGAAATCATCGAAGTGGCGACTGAATCGTCAGGCTTGCGAGGTCCAGCGACCGATCAGTTTCGATAGGGTGTGTGCCCATTTCAGCAGCGTTGATCTGTTTTGCGAGTCGCCACAGGCCTGCATGCTTTGGCCATTTCAGTTGTGCCTGCAGGACAACCTCTGCGGCTGCTTCGACATTGCCCTGCTTCAAGAGGCAGGAACCACGCAGTACTTCGAGTCCGGCTGTGCGAAACTCCCCTTCGGTGACGATGAGATCGAGAACTCGCGATGCCTCTTTGTGGTCCTCAGTTTTAAACGCGGCTTCAGCCCAGGCGAGGTGTTCGGAAAGCTGCGGCTTGACTGGCGAATTCGCCAGCGATCGTGAAAAGTCCGCCTGAGCTTTCTCAAACGAGCCTTGCCGAAAATGACAGACTGCGCGCTGCCGTCGCCAGACTGGATTTGATGGGTCATTGCGGAGCGCGACGTCGTAATAGAACACGGCGGACGACCAGTCTTTTCGTGACTCGTACAATCGTGCAGCGGTCATTGGAAGAACTTTGTCGCGAGGATTTCTCTGCAGCGACTCATGCAGAACACGCTCCGCCTGATCGTTCATTCCCAGATCGATCAGGACTGCAAACAGATTCTGGGCGAACAACGTGTTTCGAGGTTCCAGGGCGACAGCATTCTGCAGCGATGCAATCGCGAGTGTTCTGGTGTTGTCGGCCGATGTTTGGTCAGAACCGACTAATTCAACAGAAGTATCTGCAGCATGCCTAGCTATTCCCGGGCCGTCGATCGGTCGAGTGTCTGTTGCTGCGGTTTGAAGCCGAACGGAATTCAATAGATTCTTTCCACAACGATTGGCCACGGATGCTGAACGAGGTCGCAAGACAATCAACCGTTTCAGTGCTGCTTGCTGCAATCGATAGTCGCCGAGTTTCTGGCTGACTTCGGCCAGCAGTTCAATAGCCGAAGTATCGGCTGGATGAGTAGAAAGGATTCCAACCAGTTGTTTTCGTGCAGCATCCAGATCACCTGCGTGCATGAGGCTTTCTGCGGTGGCGACCTGCCGTTGGTCGTGAATCGCGTTCAGCGGCGAGTTCGCTAACAGTTGAGGGAACGTTGCAGAACTGGCCACCGGCGTCGTCGCCATTTCAGTTGCCAGAGGCGACTGGCAACCGCACATGAACTGGCAGACTGCGAGACCCAGGACCGCACTACAGAAGAGAGACGACACGTTCGCAGTAGCCCGATGTCGATTGCTGAAAGACATCCCGGTTACTCCCAATCTGGTACTCCGACCAGCAGAATTTCTCAAACGAAATCATCCTGAAACGAATTGGACTATCTCACCGGACGACGATTACCTGGCTTCTTGACGAATCGTCGCTGTGATTTTCGAACTGTCGACTCAGTTTTTTTAGTTTCGAGTTTCGACTCGTTGACCTGAAAGTCTGCGTTCGTCACGTTATCTGGCTCTGAGTCGGTCGATTTTGAACGAACTCGGCGGAACCAGTCGAGAAACGATTTGTCCTCATCCTCAGGTATATGTTCAGCGGCATTTGCAGTTTGGGGCACACCCTGTCCATGCGTTTGCTCGCAGATTTCGCAATAGTCGCCGTCCAGCCCGTACTTCGCTCTTTGAATTCTCGAAGAGGGGCTTTTCGGAAGTGTGGCGACGAAGTCGTCATTCGAAGCTGTCAGCGGATGCTGTTTCGAAGGGGCAGGTGGCGGAAGGAAGACGGGTTGCTGTTTTACACGTGTCAGTTTTTTGACCACGGTTTGTTTTGTCGATTCACGAGCCGGCAATGCGATCGAAGCAAGTTGCTGAATCATGTTACCGATTGCTGGACGTGTGGCAGAAGTAACTGCGCGGTCTGCCGATCTGTCGTTTACGTCACGAAACGTCATGACGACGACTCTTTGCATAAGTTGCGTGAAGACTCGCGTCTCGGAAGGGCCGGAGACGGGGGTCAGTACTCCATGAATCGGTACTAGCTTTTCATCCCCAGGTTCTACCGATTCTTCGGCTGTTCCTTCGACTGCTTCTTCACAGATCACGTAAGTCTGACTGGCCATCGGAGTCAGATCGAATTGCGGCATTGAATCCAATTCATTCCCACCGCCAGCTACTTCGCTGACGATGTGGAATCGTTGAACTTTATCGTCTGCCGGGCCAGCGTTGAGGATCAATCGGTCTCCAGCCTCGAAGCCGTGAACCTCGTTGCAATGCGGACAGGATGAGCCGATGCTGAGCCGCTCGGTTCTCGCAGAAGTAATCGACGTTTGCTGCTGACCTGCGATGGTTGCTTCAGTGCGAAGCGAGATCGTCCTTAGGAGCTCGTGCGTGACCGCGTCGTGTGACCAGAGTTGCCCGTGCGATGTCGTTGATAGTTCGGGATTAAGCATTCGAACACCCGCTGGTTCGACGTCGACCGGACGCGATGCAGCAAGATGAATAACCGTTGTTTGAACTTCGTAAGTGCGAGTTGTGATTTCGTCGATAGCCGGAGCAAATGCGGCGATCTGACTGACAACCGATTCTTCTGGAAGTGGCAACTCGACAATCTCAGGTACCCGATTGGGGCGCGTTGACCGTGACGGAGCAAGAGTAGATTTCAGCGGCGCCCGAATCATTCCTGCGCGTCGCGAAAATTCTGGAAGAGGTGGAATTATCGCTGGCATTGGTTCGGCGGCCGGCGTCTGAGCCACTGCTGGTTCTGGAGTGGTCGTTCCGTTCGATGGCTTCGCTTGACGAAACGAGTGTGACATCGGACTGACTTTCCAGCCAGTAGACGTGGTCGTTTCAACGGCGCGTTGCTTCGTGGGTGTCGAATGCTGGACGCTGACTGACGAGCCCAGGACTCGTGGCTTCTGCCAGGTTGAGTCTTGCTCCGAAGGCAGGAGATGGCCAGCGGCGTAACTGTCAGGCCCCGGCGCCAGAGGATTCGGCGGCAATGGATGCTCCAGACGTGCTGCGTTCACAGAAGCCAGAGCTGGCTGCGATTTCGAACGCAGCTTCGAAAGCTCTGAATGAACATCGTCGAGACCACCCTTTAGACTCGCTACCTGCGAGGTGATGGTGTTTTTCTGACTTTCGAGGGCTGATAGAATTCCAGCTCGATGCTCGAGCATTTCCCGCTCAAGTCGCTGGCTGTTCTCAGAAACACCATTGACCTGACGATTCAGATCCCGAAGTTGGACTTCGCTGCTGACACGCAGATTGCCAACCGCAGTCTGAAGTCGCGTGCCGGAAAGATCTGCCTGATGCTGCACTGCGTGCATTGAGTCAGCCAGCAGAGCAATTTCTGACTGTGTCGAACGTTCCCGGGTAATCTTACTGGCTACTAGTTCGTCTATGCGATTTCCCAGACGTTCGAGGTGTTCTGAAAGTGGATTCAGCACCGCTGGTCGAACAGTGCGACTCCCGCTTCCGGGTAAGTTCGACGATGTATTTCGGATAGAATCGTCGTGTAATACCGAGCTTGGGTTGGCGGAAGCGATTCTGCCTTCGGGTCTATGGAGTTTGAATAGTCCGAAAGCTGCGACACAGAGAGTCACAACGATCATTGATGCGATCGTAGTGACTTGAAGTGCGGTGTCGAAGAGTCCCTTTTGCACTTGATGCCGCTCCGTTTGATAACACTTCGCCGCGAGACCTGTGGAGAATGTGATTTCCACAGCTCGCTAATCTGTCTGCACGAAGTGAGCGCATGGCTCCCGCGCAGAATGAACTCATGTAACCATCGACGCAGGCTGGCCGTTAAAATCACCAGAATTTGTATAATCGGCACAGTTTGATGCAAGAGCCCCCTTGGAATGGTCTAAACTCAACCACGTTTCAACTATGAACGGGGGTGAATTCGTCGCACATTGACCGGCTCAGCGTTGGCCGAACTGTCAGAAGATCCGCCAGATCCATAGGCTATCGGGGTGGCAAGCGAACGCTACTGTGAAGCTACAGCCACCGAGGTCAGCGCAAAGAAAGAGGCGTGACAAGGTCCCCTCAAGCTCCTAGCTCTCCTTGTCACGCCACAAAGCTGACTGATTTCAGGCAGTCTCTCGCTGCAGGATTCGTATCGAGTTGAAGAGACCCGGGCCGTTTCCAGCAGGCGATGCGAAAACATAGGTCGGTTTTGAATGGAGTCAAACTACGAGAGTCAGAGATCCTTTTTCTATTGTCGCCGCTATACTGCAGGACGGTCAGAGCGAGCAAATTGTCAGTTATGTTTGATTTTGTAGGCATTTGCTCAGGACGCCTGTTTCAGGTGTTTTCTGCCCGGCGTCACAGATTGACTGGCCGGAACCTGTCCTTGGTCTACGACGAAATACCCATGCACGTCGCACTGGTGTTTCTGCGAGAAACCCTTACCCAGGAAATTCATGTAACATGATGTCACTACACAAATCACGAATGAGCGATCGGCTAAGCGGCGTTGCCGCGCTGGCGATCGGCTTGGCGCTGGTCAGTCAGCTTTCCGTTCAGGCTGCCGGGCCACTCGATTTGATTCCAGCCGACGCAACAGCCGTCGTCCGGCTGAAGTCTCCCGAGGCGACGATTGGCAAGGTTGGCAATTTTGCCAACGCCGTGCAGCCCGGGCTGGGCTTCATGGTTCAGGGCCAGGCTCCTGGCCTGGGAGCGTTGATTTCAAACCCGACATTGGGTGGAGTTGACCTGAAGCAGGACTGGTATGTCGCCGTCTTCGCCGTCAAAGGTGCGGAACCGGCAGTCGTTTTTGTCGTGCCTGCAACCGATGTGAAAGCTTTGCAGGGCGGAGTCGATGATTCGTTTACGTTCGCTTCGAAGGATTCCTGGGTCGCGTACTCAAAGGATGAAGCGATGATGGAACTCGTCGAAGAGTGCATCAGTGGTGGAGCGGACGCAGCCAGTGGAGCGATTGATGATCGATCGTCGGCCTTGTTCGGCGAGTCCGATCTGGCAGCGTGGGTTAACATCGCGGGCCTGGCGGAAGCCTATCAAGCAGAACTTGAAGGTGCGGATGACCAGCTTGACGGATTGATCGAAGGACTCGGTGCTCAAATTCCAGCACAGCCTGGCCTCAACATGGCCGCCATTCTGGAAATCTACGGCGAGATGGGACACGGAGCACTCCAGGCTTTACGAGATTCACAGGCGTTCTCCTTCGGTATTTCTTTAGGCAATTCAGCGATCACGATTGACGAACTGCTGATCGTTAAAGCCCGTACAAAGACAGACGAATATCTGAGTTCTCAGAAGAGCACGAAACTGGATGTGCTTGCGAAGTTGCCGCAGAACAAGCACGGCTACATGGCGCTGCATGGTGACTTCAAAGGCCTAATGGAATGGGGCATGCAGTTTGCCTCGAAGGTCATCGAAAGCGATCCTGAATCGGTGAAGAATATCGAGAAGATGGTCGCTGAAATGAAGCAAGTCAAGTTCGGAGAGATGGGCTGGGCATTTCATCTTGATGATGGCAACAAGGACGCCGGTTTGATCCGAGGCTACACCGTCAGCAACGTCAGTCCTGCTGCGAAGATGAGGGAAGCTTCTCAGAAGATGGGCTCTGCTTACAAGATGGACCTTCCTGGATTCACGCAGGAATTTACTGTCGAGAAAGACGCTGAATCTTACGATGGGTTGAGTGCCGACTTGATCACTATCAAGCAAACGTATGACGAAGAAGCCAATCCGGCAGCCGGCATGCAGAATTTGTTTCAGGAACTGCTGCATGGCAAGGACGGAATGATTCAACGACTTCTCGTTAAGAACGATGACGTCATGATTAATTCCATCGGTGGAACACAGGACACGATGAAGGAAGCACTCGCTGCTTACGATGCGACGCCGGGTACAAAGCTGTCTGACAATCAGAAGAGTCGAGAAGGTCTGCTTGCAGAGGCCAACATTGTCGGGCAGATTGACCTTCCGAATGTCGTGATCGTACTTGCCCGGGCAGTCCTCGCGACGGAGAAGTTTCCGATTCCCGTTCCGATCAAGGCAGAGCAACTCGAAGGTCTGTCCGTTCCCCGAAGCTACGTTGGATTTTCAGCCGGAACTGTTCCGCAGGGAGTTCAGATGAAGACTCGCATTGAAGCGAAGACTCTACAGGGATTCTTTCAGATCGTTACATACTTTCAGCAGCAGATGCAGCAGCCACCTCGTTAAGTCTCGCTTTGACGTAAGCTGCATTTCTTAATGCGTGACAAACGCCCTGGTAACACAGTTGTTATCAGGGCGTTTCTGCGTTGACGCACTATTCATTGATTGAATTCATCATAGGCCGAATTCAGATCAGGCGGGTGAAATCTGTTCGTCACGCAGTTGCTGAAATCGACGGCGGAAGGCGTACATGACGTAGACGCCTTCAAACACTTCAAACACAAGCCCTGCGATGAGGCAAGTCGGCGCCCATTCCACGGCATTAAGAACCCAGCCTTCTCGTTCAATCGAGCGGCGGATGCCTTCTCCGTGTTTCGTTTGAGGCTGCATGATCTCGTTGCAACCGGCGATCAATGCCACGACCAGGATGATCGTGGCAAGATACCACATGATGTAGGTAGGCAGCGAGATTTCTTTGACGCCGTAAAGGCGTATTGTCACGGGATCGTGATAGCGAATTCGGTCGGTGCCACGAACGGCATTGTTCGAGTCGTCGCCCATCAAACCTGCTCCGTCTCCGGACTCAGCAGCCATCAAACTTCCGGAAGTTGCCACGGGTCGCGATATGTCTTTGAGAGTAGCTCGTTTGCTTCCGCATCGTCTTGAAAAGTCTGCGAGGCCTCATCAAATCGAACTTCGCGATTCAGTTGCCACGCGACATTGCCAAGGTGGCATAGCGTGGTGCTAAGGTGCCCAATTTCGATGTCAGCGTTCGGCCGCTGCCGGGTTCTGACACAGTCTATGAAGTTTCTCAGGTGACTGTTGAGCTGATCGCTGGTGTCAGAGTTCAGCCGTTCCTTCGAGTCGTAAACTTTCCAGCCGCTGCGGTCGACGACGAGCGTGCCATTTTCGCCGTGGAAAGAAACTCCTGAACCTCGACCTTCCAAACCGTGGTTACTCCACAGTCGATGCTCCCACAAGATCGTGTGCTCAGGGTAATGGAACGTTGCCGCCAGCGTGTCCGGCATTTCCTGACCGCTCTTGAACATGTAGTTGCCGCCGGAAGCGCTGACGCGTTCTGGCAGATCCAGCTTCAGTCCCCACCTCGCCACGTCGAGCAAATGCACGCCCCAGTTGCCAAGTTCTCCTGTGCCGTAATCGTTGAACCACTGCCAGTGATGGTGGAAGCGGTGAGCGTTAAATGGCCGT
Organism: uncultured Planctomyces sp.; assembly: GCA_937904325.1. Taxonomy (GTDB): domain Bacteria; phylum Planctomycetota; class Planctomycetia; order Planctomycetales; family Planctomycetaceae; genus JABMPE01. The sequence continues at coordinate 36,396 of CALGTK010000268.1, read as the reverse complement.
TCTGCTGAAGGTCCGAGCCAAAGGTCGTAGTTCACACCTTCCGGCGGATCCTCGTCGGCACATCTTCCGAAGGCTTTCCGCGACTGCGCGACCCATGCCTTGGCGAGTCGAACTTCGCCGATCTTACCGCTTTGAACCAATTCGACTGCCGATTGAAAATGCGAGCCGCTGCGTTGCTGCAGACCGGTCTGCATGACTCGTTCATGCTTGCGAGCCGCCCTGATCAGTAGCTGACCTTCTTCAATCGTGTGTGACACTGGCTTTTCGAGATAAATATCCTTGCCGGCCTGCGCCGCCATGATACCCATGATCGCATGCCAGTGATCGGGGGTCGCAATTGCGACGGCGTCAACCTGAGGATCGTCCAGAACGTTGCGGAAGTCGGACTCCCATCGCGGCGACGTTTCCTGAGCATCCAGTACGCTTTTGATCGCTGCTGATTGAAGGCCGGGATCGACGTCGCACAGTGAAACTACATTGACATCTGACATCTTTGCGAATGCCGACGCAAGGTTTCGGCCCTGGTTACGAACGCCGATGATTCCGACTCGGACCGGACTGCTTTTGTTCGCTTTGGCAACTGTCGATGACAGGCCAACCATTCCAGCAGCGACGCCCGCCGCATTTTGAGCGCTTCGCCCCAGAAACTGGCGGCGGCTAAGGTCTCGTCGCAGTGCTTCGGCATTCTTCATGGCAGGAGCCTGAAATGACGTAATTGAGGTAGGATGATTGGGGTACAGGGGCGCCAGCATACCAGAATCGGTGCCTGAAAGTCGCGTGATTTTCGTGCTGTACATGCTCGTTCGTCATTATTTGAGATCGTGCGTCCTCGACCAACATTTTCGCGACGCTACAATGCCCACCCCATTTTTGATTCAACATCACCTCGTTGTCCTGTAGCCAGAATACGAGTAGCGATTACAGCAGATCGAAAGACGCCCTTTCATGGAGATTGTAAAGTACGGACATCCATCTCTGAGATGGAAAGCCAAAGAACTCACCGAACTCACGCCGGATTTCAAGGCGACGGTGAGGGCCATGTTTGACCTGATGTACGAGGCTCGCGGAATCGGTCTGGCAGCAACGCAGGTGGGACTTCCGTACCGCTTCTTCGTCGTCAACACAACGGCCGATCCGGAGGAGACTGAGGAAGAACTCGTCTTCATCAACCCGGAAATCATTCGGAAGAAAGGCAACGTCGAAGGTGAGGAAGGCTGTCTGAGTCTGCCAGAACTTTACGGTGAAGTTGCCAGAGCCGAAGAGATCGTCCTTGAAGCGTACGACATCGATGGGCAGGGTTTCGAAATGGAATGTTCGGAAATCCTTGCGCGAGTCATTCAACACGAGAATGATCATCTTGACGGCGTGTTGTTTATTGATCGCATGACTCCGGACAATGTCGCGGAACTGCAGGCAAATCTTGATGACCTGGAAACTCAATTTCGCCAGGCTCAAGCTGCGGGCACACTTGCCTCTGATGAAGGATTGAAAAAGGGTCTTTCGGAAATGGAGAAGACATTCGAGTTTCCGATTAAAGCGACGATGAGTGCTGGCAGCGAACCTGCCGACAGCGATGATGAATAATGGTCGTGGCGACCCGATTCATTGCGATTAGTTTGGGCCAACTAAGGATCGCGAGGACAGCTTTTGAACGAACCCTCGCCAGCGCGATCAAACGCCGATAGCGTCGATGTTGACGTCGCTACCCACATCTTACTCGCCTCTGAACGGTCGGTCGCTGAGGACCAGTCGGCGACGATGAGTTCGTTCGGGCGACTTCCGGCGGCAACGGTTGTGCTTGGGCTGGCAACGGGAGTTCTGATCGATCGGTACGGAAACTTGTCGCCCAGCCTCCTGGTGATTGGTTTTTCCATAGCGTGTTTCGTTTGGAGTTTCACGCAGTGGAAGCGGCGTTTTCGTGAAGCTGCGGTGGTCGTGGTTGTGATCTCGGCGTTCACCGGCGCAATTTATCATCACTACGTCTGGCATGGCCTGCCGTCGGAAGACATTGCCCCACTTTTGTCGCAAGAGCCTGTTCTGATTCGGTGCGAAGGGGTTGTTGCCTCCGCACCAGTCGTGCTGCCGCCTCGTGAGAATCCATTCAATGTCGATCTGCCACCCGAATCATCAACTCGATTTAAACTCGATGTCGAAACTCTGAATGTGGCGACTGGCCAGCGGAAAGTTACCGGCCAGCTGCAGTTAGTTGTTGATGGAAATGCGGAAGGGATCACCGCAGGAGACCGTGTCGACGTTCAGGGGTGGAGTCAGGCAAATCGCCCGCTGATGAATCCCGGCGGTTTCAACGTGTCAGACTACGCGCGAAGTAAAGGTTTAAGAGGCCTCGTTCGAGTCAGAGATGCCGAACTGGTCAAGGTCGTTGCAGCCAGTTCGTCAGCCTTTGAAAGGGCGCGTAGCACACTTCGACGACGCGCTGACGCAGTTCTGGAATCCGCTGTTTCAGATGATGTGCGGCCTGTTGCCGATGCAATGCTTCTTGGCGACCGTTCCATGCTGCCGCTTGAGATGCGTACGGCATTTGTCGAAAGTGGGACGGTTCATCTGCTGGCAATTTCCGGTCTGCACATCGGAATTCTGATGTTGTTTCTACTGACACTTGGACGGGCGATTCGCCTATCAAATCGGTATTCGATTCTACTCGCTGTTGCGGTTCTATTTATCTACCTGCAGATTGCTGATTGTCGTCCGCCGATGATTCGCGCGTTTGTCATCATTGTCATCTGGAGTGTCGGTCGGCTGGTTCGTCGTCCCGCGTTCTCCGCCAACAGTCTTGCTTTAGCGGCAATTGTAATTCTTGGGATGAATCCGACGAGCCTGTTCGATGTTGGTTCTCAACTCTCATTTCTTGCTGTCGCCGTCATCTTCTGGCTGACATCGCCAGGTCGGCTATCGAGTGACGAGCCGGATGTGGCGGTGAAGCCGGACCCGGGTGAAGCAGAATCGGAAACTTCTGTACCGACTTCCGCTGCATTACAACGACCATGGATTAGATCGCTCAAGGGCCTGGGGAAAACTATCGGGGCACTCTGGCTGGTTTCAGGGAGCATCTGGCTGATCTCGGCGCCACTTGTCATGTCTGTTTTCAACGTTGTTTCCCCAGCCGGCCTGGTCATTAACGTTTTGCTTATTCCCGTCGTCAGTGTCGGTTTATGCTTCGGTTTTGCATCGATCCTGATTGGGATGATCTCGCAGACAATCGCGTGGCCATTCGCATTTGCTTTCGGTTGGTTTCTAAAAGGGCTCGTCGCGTTCGTTGAGTTTGCAGCTTCGATTGATCTTGGGCATGCCTACGTCCCGGCACCGCCGGTTTGGTGGCTGATGATTTTTTATCTGGTCGTTGCGACGGCGATGCTGGCGACGACGTTGCAGCAACGGCCGGGTCGAGCCTGGTGTGGCGTCGGCATCTGGATCATTTTCGGACTAACGCTGTTGCCATCGAATCGTGAAGAGGCGTCCCTGCGGTGCACTTACCTTTCGGTTGGACATGGGCTATCCGTGATCGTTGAAACTCCTGCCGGGAAAACTCTGGTGTACGATGTCGGAAGTCGTGGCGGGGGCGAGTTCTCGGCGAGAGTTCTCAAGGATGCTCTGTGGTCTCGTGGCATTTCCAAAGTTGACGTATTGATCGTCTCGCATTCCGACATTGATCACTACAACGGTGCGATTGATCTGCTGAAATCTGTTCCGGTTGGACACGTGCTTTGTTCGAGACATTTTCCGGACGTGCGGCAGCCTTTGACTCTACAGATGTTTAAACAGACCACAGAGTTGGACGTCGAATCGACGATTGTTGCGCAGGGCGACCGCATCCATCTGGATGATTCGGTCGCGATCAGAGTGCTCCAACCGGTCGCCAGCGCTTCGTACGAATCTGACAATGCTTCCAGCATCGTTCTGGAAATCGAGTATCGAGACCATCGAATTCTGCTGACCGGCGATCTAGATGAAGATGGCTTGGAAGAGCTCTTGCAGCAGCCACCGAGAGATGTCGACTTACTGCTTGCACCGCATCATGGCGAGCCTGGTGCCAACCCATCTGCACTCGCTGAATGGGCGAACCCTGATTGGGTTATTGCCAGTGCCCCGACGCCGGCGTATCGGGATGACCTGGTCGCAAATTACGGCCCGAGTGTACGCGTGCTGATGACATCGGAATCAGGAGCCGTCACTGTGATCGTAAACGGCGACGGAGCTCTGCAAGTCGAGCCGTTCTTGAGTCAGGACGACTGAATACCTGAGCGTCAGGGCTGCCGACGGAACGCATTTTGAAAAGTGCTGGAGCCTACAGTTCAGATTCGACCCAGACGGGAAGTGTGATGGAGAAAATCTCGTCGATTTCATCGGGACTGCCGTCGACAAAATCACCGGCGTCAGCACCGGTTCCGCTTCCACCAGCAAGAATATCAAAGCCACTTTGGCCTTTGACGATATCGTCACCTGACATACCGATGACGAGATCGTTTCCAGATCCACCGTACATGCTGTCGTTGCCCGAACCGCCAAACATTGCGTCGTTCCCGGCTCCGCCGTTCACGATGTCATTCCCGGCTCCGCCGTCGAGCCCATCGTTGCCTGCGTGTCCAAACAGTTGATCGTTGTCGTTGCCCCCAACGAGCGTGTCGTTGCCTTGTCCACCGTCCAGCGTGTCCGCTCCGTCCTGCCCAAGCAGGCTATCGTCGCCAGTTCCACCGTTGAGCAGATCGTCGCCTGATTCACCGGTCAACGTGTCCTGGCCGTCGCCTCCGTTCAGAACGTCTGAACCGTTACCGCCGAGCAGGTTGTCATCGCCGCCTCCACCGTTGAGCAGATCGTTACCCGATTCGCCCGAGAGTGTGTCCTGTCCGTCGTCTCCGTTAAGTGAGTCGTTACCCGCACCACCATCAAGTTGATCATTGCCAGCTCCGCCAAAGAGTTCGTCTCTAGAACCACCCTGCCCTCGCAACCGGTCGTTGCCATTGCCACCGTCCAGGTAGTCTCTGCCGGCCGAACCAAGGAGCGTGTCATTTCCGTCATTTCCAAACAGTCGATCTCTTCCCGCGTAGCCAATCAGGATGTCATTGCCCGATCCTGAAACAAGCGTGTCAGCTCCGGCAAGCCCCCGCAGAATGGTGTTGCCTGAAAATCCGGACGCGTCGAATAAATTGCCCGAGAATCCGCCAGCCAACTCAACTGTTTCCAGGTTTGCCAGCTGATCCGTTCCGATACCGATCAGGAAAGCGTCCGTTAACGTGAAGTCGACATCACCTGATTCTTTGAAACTGTCAGAGCCGTCTCCGCCGTCGATGGTGTCGTTACCCTGCCCACCCTGGACAACGTCATCGCCTGACTGTCCTCGGATGTCGTCGTGGCCGGCTTCGCCTTCGAGAGTGTCGTCGCCGCCTCCGCCGAGCACGAAATCATCATGATCGCCGCCGAACACTTCGTCGTCATCCGCACCGCCATTAACGGTATCGTTCCCCAGGCCACCGACGAGACTGTCATTGTCACTGTTGCCAAAGAGCTGGTCATCGTTGTCGGATCCGGTGATCGTGTCGTTGCCGGCTCCGGCGTTGACCGTAACGGAACCCGTGAACAGACTCGCATCAATCGTGTTGGCTGAGTCGCCGCCGGTGAGCAACGCCTGTTCAATTTCCAGGAACTGGTCGTTGCCGACTCCTGTGAGCGTCGACCCATCAATGGAAAAATCGACATCACCTGATTCGAGAACTGTGTCCGTGCCGGCCCCGCCACCGAGTGAGTCGTTGCCGCCTCCACCTTGAAGTTGGTCATCACCGTCGCCGCCGGACAGGGTGTCGTTGCCACTTCCGCCGATGATCGTATCGTTTCCAGCATCTCCGTTGAGTATCAAAGCGGCTGCTGTGGCCGCTGCATTGACCGTGTCGTTACCTGATCCGCTTTGGACTTCAATGCCCGCTGTGAATTCCGAATCGATCGCGAGAACGGTGACCGAATCATCGCCTCCACCAGCGTTGATAATCACGGTGCCGGCAGGATCGACGAAGTGAACGGTCTCACTCGACGAAACGCTTGACAGCCGCATGATCCCGTTGCCGGGTGTGCCTTCGTCGTCAAGCGTGATGACGTCGGCCGTACCGCCGAATTCAAAGACTCGATTTGTCGCCAGAATCGAATCGAAAATTGGCTCCAGCCCCGTGTAAAAAACAGACGTGTTCGACGCGTCGGCAATCAAAACAGAACCGTCACGAGCATTCGTGAAGCTGTGAGTAACGCTGTTGACTGGACTGCCCTGTAGAGACACCGAGTCGTTTCCTGGCTGTCCGTTGTAAGTAACAACGTCTGCCACTGAATGAACAATGTTCAGAAGATCGTCGCCGGCGCCACCATCGACCAGGATTTCTCCAGTGAAAGCAGAGTCGAGCGAATCGATCGAAATTGAATCGTTGCCATTGCCACCAGCAAGAAACAGGTCACTGGCTGCAGTAGTAAAACTCACGGGTAGATCGCCATTGAGTACAAACTCTGATAATCCGTTGCCGGCTATTCCGTCATCCTGAATGACGAGCGAGTTTGCCAGGTTATCCGCTAGAAGAATCGTCGGCAGATAAGCGTCTCCTCCGTCAACCTGCCACCCAAGATCATTCAGGCCGGCGTAGTCGAGAGCCGTCAGATTTTTCCGAACACCATCGGCAAGGTCTGGATCGAGTGCGACTTCGGCACCATTGTCCATAAGATCCTGTCTCCAATGTCCAGGGTTTTCGAGAGGCACCGGACCGGCGCCGTCGAATTCCAGAATTGACGAAGATCCAATAAACACGCCGCCGGAAACCAGATTGTTGAATGACGGTGCCGTACCGAATCCAATGACGTGAGCCAACTCGTGTATGGCGGTCGAAAAGAAATCGAACTCACCAGAATCCAGACCAGTTGTGTCCAGCCCGAAGTGCCAGTTCGCACTTTCGTCAAATGCGATCGACCCTCCAAAGGGAGCGAAGTCTGTATGCGCATTGTCAGGCCCAAGCGCTCCCGCCTGGCCTCGCCCAAGGACGGTGTCGACCCACTGCTGAACGCCTGAAACGCTGCTGGCAAATCCAGGCCCTCCACTTCCCAGTGACCCGCCAAGGTTTCGTGCGCCAACGTAAACACGGATGAGATTTTCGCCGACGATCAGGTCTTCGACGTCAAACTGGCTGCCGTTAGAAGGATCCTCAAACGTTGCTGTCCACGTATCGGCGACGTTGAACTTGTGAGGAATGATTTCGAGGATCGTATCCTGAAGGTGGCTGCCCAGATCATTCCCGGCCTGCTCAAGCGCGTCACGCCGCTCGGGATTGTTGATCGGATCAAAGAAGTTGGTTGCGTCCAGCGAGTAGTCAAACTGGAAAGTGATTGCAGGAAGAATTCGGATCTGCAGAACTTCGATCTGAGAGCTGACAGACTTCTCGTCGAGTTGCGCACGACGTCCCTGTTGAATTTGGCGATTCAATCGACTTCGAAACAGGTTAACCCACTTGCTCATCAGCACTCGCATCTGCTCCCGAAGTCGTCGTTTAAACTGTTTCGATTGAACGATTTGCAAAGCGATGAATTATGTCAAACACGGAGTCACAACCGAATATGCATCGCCGCGTTAAACGGAAGTATTGAATCGCGAATACGTCTTGAAAGAACTGATCGCCGGCATATTTCGAAGGCTTGAGCAACCTTGCTCGAAAAACTTCGCCACAGAAGTTACCCATATGTGAGGGGCGAAGTGATCCGTGAATTCCCTGACTTTTCCGAAATTTCAGTACTTCATCAGTCTGCGACGTTCAGGTCGTCCGCTGAGTTCCACTAAAGTTCAAGTTACCGGCTGAAGTTCAACAAATATTGATCGTCCAAGGTCGTTAGAGACAGTTTGCGACGCTGTTTTCGAGAAGCAGCCGGTTGTGTTCAGTCTTTTTCAACAGAACGAATTTTGGACACGCGAATCCATAACTTCCAGCACAACAGAACGGCAAGTTGCTTATTCCGTCGCGCGAAATCCGAAACCAAACGGATTGCTCCGTTCTGCGGTCTGTTCGCTTCTCGACAGCCCCCGATTGCCAGTATCATGCTTTCGCTGATTTTGCAGGTCACGTACTTTCTGTGACCGGCATCTTTGGCGCACGAAGGAATCGTTACATCATTCGCCGAACTTGTTTGGGGATGCCCGAGGCGGCAGCGGTCACACGCTCATCATGATTTGAGCATTCGTGAAGCTGCGATTTGAAATGTCGAAGGAGTGTCATGTCAGACGCCAGCGTCACACAGGAATCGATTGACCGGCTGAACAAAGCCTGGACTCAATTACGCGAACAGATGAGTCAGGTCATCGTTGGACAGGACGAAGTGATCGACCACCTGCTAATCTCACTTTTCAGCCGAGGCCATTGCCTGCTCGAGGGTGTGCCGGGACTTGCCAAGACTCTGATGATCAGCACTCTGGCCCGTTGCCTGTCGATGTCGTTTGCGCGGATTCAGTTCACGCCGGACCTGATGCCGGCAGACATCACCGGCACCGACGTTCTGCAGGAAAACCGCGATACCGGCGAACGCGAGTTTCGCTTCATCCAGGGCCCGCTGTTTCACAACGTTGTCCTGGCCGACGAAATCAACCGTACGCCGCCCAAGACTCAGGCCGCACTTCTGGAAGCCATGCAGGAACGCCAGGTCACCGTCGGGCAATCACGACACGCTCTCAGTGATCCGTTCTTCGTGCTGGCCACACAGAATCCGATCGAGCAGGAAGGCACGTATTCACTGCCGGAAGCGCAGCAGGACCGGTTTATGTTCAAGGTCTTCGTGAAGTATCCGAGTTTTGCCGAAGAACGCCAGATCGCGAAAGCGACGACAGCCATCCAGACCGACGAGATCAAGCCGGTGCTCAGCGGCGAAGAAATCATCGAACTGCAGAATCTGGTGCGCCAGGTTCCGGTCACCAACCACGTTGTCGACTACGCACTCGCTCTTGTTCGTCAAACGCGAATCGGCGAGCCCGGCGCTCCGGAATTCGTTAACGAGTGGCTCAGTTGGGGAGCGGGTCCGCGAGCTGTTCAGTTCTTACTGCTTGGTGGAAAAGCTCGAGCGCTGCTTCAGGGCCGCAGCCACGTTTCAACGGATGATATTGCCGAGCTGGCTCGGCCTGTGCTGCGACATCGAATCGTCACCAACTTCTCGGCCGAGAGCGAAGGCATCTCTCCGGATCAGGTGATTGACCGGCTGGTGAAAGAAACTCCGTCAAAGGAAGGCGAGCTGACCAGTGACCCAAGGCTCCAGAAGATTTTTGCGGCCTGAGGAAATCTCACGGATTTCCCGTCTGGAGGTCCGGGCTCGTCGAATCGTCGAAGGTTTCTTATCCGGTCTGCACCGCAGTCCGTACTTCGGCCAGTCGATCGAGTTCGTACAGCACCGGGAGTACGCGCCGGGAGACGACGTCCGCCACATCGACTGGAAGGTCTGGTCGAAAACCGATCAATACTTCATCAAGCAGTACGAAGAGGAAACCAACCTTCGCACGACTTTACTTGTCGACCTCAGCGAGTCCATGCAGTTCGGATCGGGTGAGATTACCAAGTACGACTACGGCTGCACGATCGCCGCGGCACTTACTTACTTACTCCTTCGGCAACAGGACGCTGTTGGAGCGGTCACTTTCGACGAAGCTATCTGCAGCCAGGTACCGCACCTCAGCAAAACGACACACCTCAACGCCGTACTGGCTTCACTCGATTCTCAAAAGCCAACTAAGAAGACAGACATCTACGAAATCCTGCACAAGGTCGCCGAGCAGCAGTCTCGCCGAGGATTGATCGTTCTCATCTCGGACCTGTTCGTTCCTCGCGAAGGACTATTCAAAGGACTCAATCTATTGCGTTACCGAGGGCATGACGTGTTGCTCTTCCACGTGCTCGACGACGCGGAACTTGAATTTGACTACTCAGGCTCAACACGTTTCGAAGGCTTGGAAGAAGCTGGCGAACTGGTCTGCGATCCACGATCACTCCGCGAAGGTTATCTCGAAGCGATGAACCGCTACCTCGAAGAACTCCGTCGGTTCTGTTCCCGCAGCAGCATTGACTACCAGACAATCAGAACCAGTGAACATATCGACGCCGTCCTCGCCCACTACCTCAACCACCGCATCGGCATGCAGCGATCGGGAAGGCAATAGTTAAGTCATGGGAGAACTTTTCGTTACAACATTTGCCTGCGTCGCTGTAGCCGCGGGTGCGCGGATCGCCTGGACTTTGGTCGTGGATGGACGGAATTTCGCTCGCCATTGGGATGCCTGTAGTGAAATACAGTCGCCCATCAGCGACGAAGAATTCGCTCAATTGTGCGACGCTGCTGTGAACCGTGATGTCGCGTTGCAGCTTCGAGCCGTGATTTATGACTGCACAGGAATTGACTACGACCGGATATAACCAAACACGCAGCTGATACAGGATGTCTGGTAAGTTTTGCGGACCCGATACTCCTGACCCTCATCTTTTACCTCTCGACCAGAAATCAATGGAAACCTGGATCGCTTCACATTTTTTGAATCCAGCATTCTTGCTCGGCGGAGCGACTCTTGTCGCATCGCCGATCATTATCCATTTGATAAATCGAATGCGCTATCGCCGAGTTCAATTTGCGGCGATGGAGTTTCTGCTACAGAGTCAACGTCGCAACCGTCGGCGAATTCTGATTGAGCAGCTGCTTCTGTTGTTGCTGCGAATTCTGATCGTGCTGACCATCGTTGCGTTGATTTCCCGGCTTGTACTCAACCCAAGCGAATTGAGCCTTTTTCAGGGCGCACAGTCGCACCACGTCGTCGTGCTGGACGACAGCGGATCCATGCAGGATCAGGTTGGGGATTCGACTGCCTGGGATGAATCAATTGATATTGTTCGCAAACTCGTCGCCGAAGGCGCACGCCGACCGGGAACACAGAAGTTCACGCTGTTGACGCTTTCGAATCCCGACCAGCCGCTGGTCACACAACGAGATGTTGACGAAACATTTCTGGTGGAACTCGATGGCAAGCTGCGAAATCAAAAATGCACGCACCAGACACTGGACCTGGTAAAAGGTCTCAAAGGTGCCAGCAACGTTCTGCTGGAAGACCGCGCGACCGTCCGTTATCTGCACGTGATATCGGATTATCGCCAACCTGACTGGCAGGAGCAGCAGTCGCTGGCGCAAGTCGTTAAGGAACTCGATTCAGCCGGAGTAACGATCAACCTGGTTAAGACGGTCGGACGACGAAACGGTAATCTGGGAATCACCAGCCTGTCTGGTGATCTCCAGGTGGCGTCAGTCGGCGTGCCTGTTCGGTTCGCTTTGTCGATCCAGAATTTCAGCGACCAGGTCGCGACGAAAGTTCCGGTCAACATTTTTCAGGACGGCCAGAAATTGCCACTGACCGTCAATTTTGATCGTGTGGAAGCGGGCGTTGCCATCGATCAGGAATTCGATCTTACATTTGATTCTCCCGGTCGACACCGAGTCGATCTGCGGCTCGGACCGGATTCACTGATGGCTGACAATGCTCGGTTTGTTTCAGTCGAAGTCTCGCCGGTGAATCGAGTCCTCATCATCGAAGGCAATCCCGCAAACGACGACGGCGAGTATCTTGTCGATGCTCTGGCGGCCGATCCGGGAATAACGGGTTACTCGGCTCAGCTGGAAACCGTCGACTATTTGCGTCGCCGTTCGATCGACGAGTTTCAAAGTGTCTTCATGCTGAATGTATCGTCTCTTCCAGAGGACGCGCTGGCACCGCTGGAAGAATTCGTCGAAGCGGGCGGCGGTCTGGCCTGGTTCCTGGGAGATGAAATTCGACCATCTTACTACATCTCGGAACTCTACAACGGCGGTACGGGATTGTTCCCCGTCAAGATCGGGATTGTCGCGGACCAGACTCAATCGTCGGGAGATTCAGAACCGGATACCGAATTTTCGGAGCATCCAATCTTCGGAGTTTTCCAGGGGCAGGAGAATCCGTTTACCGAATTGACTCGCGTCATTTATTACTTCCCAGTGTCAGCCGACTGGGAACTTGACGATCAGCAACGTGGCGACAACGTCCAGACGATCGCTCGATTGACGAACCGACAGCCGTTGGCATTCACGTCACCGTTCGGAAAAGGGACGGTCTTCATGTGTCTGACATCCTGCGGACCAGCGTGGAACAACTGGGCGCGATACCCGAGCTTCGTACCTACCATGCTGGACCTCGAAAAATTCATCGCTCGCCGCGACCGAATTCTGGAAACTCGCCAGGTTGGTGAACCAATCCAACTTTCACTGAATCCTGCTGAATATCTCGATGAAGTGGAAATATTTGATCCTGGCGACACGGACAGCCCAACGAGGTTGAAAGCCGCTCCTGCCAACACCGCGTCGAAAAATTCCGATAAACCGGCCGCAACCACACAGCCGGTCCGGCTTCAGGCAACGTACCGCGACACTGACACTCCAGGAATCTACCGCGTGCGACTGCTCGATCAGAATCAAACGCCCGTTGAGCGATGGGTTACCTTCAATGTGCCGGTTGAAGAAAGTGATCTGTCGCTGGCGGGGACGGAGCTGATTCGTAAACAACTCGGAGAGAACCTGGAAATTCAGATTCACGAGCCCGGCGAATTCTCATGGATCGCCGGTCGAGATGCGGGTCAGGAAGTCCGCTTCTGGTTACTCGTCATTCTGTTCGTCATTCTGCTGGCTGAGCAGTTGCTTGCCTGCAAACTCAGTTTTCACCCGAAAGCCACGACTGCTGGTTCGAAGAATTAGACAAATGCAAAGCACGGATCGAGCGATCTGATTCGGGCTGTAATGGATACCTTGTGACTGAAACTCTTACACAATTCGCCTTTCTGGCCGTCGATTCGACCGGTGCATTTCGAGCGATCGAATACGATCTTCCGGAGACGCCCTTTGAGTGGACGGTCTGCCTTGGCGGATTGGCGTTGATACTGGTTTTCGGCATCAGAATCCTTCTACAGGACACAGCCGAACTGAATCGGTTCTGGCGATACTTCCTCATGTTGCTGCGCATGTCTGCCCTGGGCGGGCTGATCGTTGTCGCTTTGAATCCGCAGGAACGAACACAGAAGCTTGCGTATCGACCGTCGCAGGTCGCAATTCTCATCGACCGTTCATTGTCGATGAAGTTTCCGGAGCATCAGGCTGATCCGAACACTTCGAAATCGGATGCCCCGTCGACTTCCAGCAGCGACAACTCACGATCTCGTTCGGCCGCTGTGGCCGAACTGCTCGGTGATTCAGGGCTTCTTGATGAATTGCGAAAGAACCATGCGGTCAGCATCTACAGTTTTGACTCCGCCCTGAACGGTCCGCATGCTGCACTTCGATCACAAGATTTGAGAGCTGTCGCGAAGACGGCTCTTGCAGGCACGGACAACGCGAGCGCCCTGGCGGATACCGAAGCTCAGTTTGATTGGGATCAGATTGTCGACCCCACCGGACTGGAAACTCGGCTCGGTGAATCTCTGTTGGAACTCATTCGTTCGATCAGTGGCACTTCGTTGTCGGGCATCGTTGTGATCACGGACGGTGCGTCGAATTCAGGAATCGATCCCACCAAGGCAATCGATACTGCGAAAGATCAGAAAGCTCGCATCGTTACGGTTGGTGTTGGTAGCAGACGTCAGCCTGTCAACATTCAGATCGCCAGCATTCAGGCTCCGAGCGACGTGCACGTCGGAGACGCGTTTGAGATCGCAGCTTTCGTTCAGGCTCAAGGCCTTGCGGGGCAGGGGGTGAAAGTCGAACTACTGGGTCGACCGGAAGATTCGGAAGGCGATGCCAAGCCTCTGGACACAAAAGACATCGTGCTGGCTGATGATGGTCTTCCTGTGCGAGTTTCGTTCGAGCAGCTTGAGAACGTTGCCAGCGCCTGGGAGTACTTCGTACGAGTTCGTTCCGATCAGCAGATTGTTGAACTGAGCGATGATGATAATGAGCGACGTAAATCGATCAGCGTTGTTGACCGAAAAACTCGGGTGCTGGTAGTCGCTGGTGGTCCGATGCGGGATTATCAGTTTGTTCGGAACATGCTTTATCGCCATTCAGCCATTCAGACAGATGTCTGGTTACAGACGGCTGACGCAGCCGGCGCAGTTAGTCAGGAAGCAAACAAAATTCTCACGTCGTTTCCGGAGTCGAAGGATGAGCTGTTTGAATACGACGTGATTGTCGGATTCGATCCTGACTGGAACCGCCTGAGCCCGCAGCAGCTTGAGTTAGTCAGCGAATGGGTGTTTGCTCAGGCTGGCGGACTGGTTGTTGTCGCCGGAGATGTTTACTCATCAAGTGTCGCCAGTGATGCAAAACTCGAAAAAATGCGAGAGTTGTATCCGGTTGTTCTGAATCGCTTCGTCAATGCTACCGGCAGAGGACCGCAATCTGTGATTCAATCGTGGCCTTTTGAGTTTACTCGCGAAGGCAAGGAAGCAGGGTTTCTGCAGGTTACCGACGAACAGGTTTCATCAGCAGAAGTCTGGAAAGAGTTTCAGGGCGTCTACTCTGCTTATCCAACCAGCGGTGCCAAAGCTGGTGCGACGGTGTATGCCTACTTCTCGGACCCCCGAACGCAGAGTGCCAGTGGACTGCCAGTACTACTTGCTTCGCAGTACTACGGCGCCGGCCGTGTCATCTATCTGGGTAGCCCTGAAATGTGGCGGATGCGTGCGATCGACGAAGTTTACTACGACCGCTTCTGGACGAAGTCAATTCGTGAAGCCGGTCAGGCTCGACTGAAACGAGGCAACAATCGCGGAACGTTGCTGTTGGAGCGAAACCAGTTTGTCCTCGGCCAGACCGTGAGAGTTCGCGCACAGCTCACTGATCCGCAATTCGATCCACTGATGGCAGAGTCGGTCATTGCGGAAGTCTTTGATCCCAACGGAAGACCTATGATTCCGCAAGTCCGAATGCAACGGGACACAAATCGTGCGGGACAGTTTGTGGGCAGTTTTCGAGTCAGCTCACCCGGTGTCTGGAGGATTGACGTCCCTATCCCTCAGTCCGGCGACCAGTTGTCTGAAAAAATTGATGTGGTGTTGCCCAACCTCGAAACCGACAATGCCCGGCAGAATGCTCAGTTGTTGCGAAGAATCGCAGAAGATACCGGCGGGGCCTATTTTTCTCTCGCAGAAGCAGCGGACAATGTCCCGAAGCGACTACCTAATCGAGGCGAAGAGTTTCAAATCGACCAGCAGCTCAGAACTTTGTGGGACCGAGAGTGGCTAATGTATCTGCTGATCGGTCTCCTCTCGATCGAGTGGCTGACGAGGAAACTGCTGAAGCTGGCGTAACGTTGTATTTGCCATAGAAATAGGTTCATGTCAGAACTTCGTACAGAATTACAGTCGGTACTGTCGCAGCTTCGCAGCCGGATTCGTCGTTACGTCCTGCTGGAAGGTGCAGCACTGATCCTGACGCTGCTGGGTGGCTTGTTCTGGCTTAGCCTTGCGGTTGATCATGCGTGGTTTCAGGTTAGCCGATTAGAATTGCCACGGTGGTTTCGCGCAAGTTTTGATGTGGTTGTGGTCGGACTTGTGGTGTTTCTACTGCTGTCCTGGGTTGCGCTGCGACTGCTGCGAAGTTACCGAACGAAGGCTTTGGCCCTCGTGCTGGAGCGACGGTTTCCCGAACTTGATGACCGACTTGTGACGGCAGTTGAGTTGGCGGAAGTAGACTCAGCAAACCAAGGCAAGCTGGCTGTCGCGATGGGGGGTCGAACGATCGACGAAGCGGTCAAGGTGACGCGACAGTTAGATTTAGCGAGTGTATTTGATCGTGGGCCTTTGCAACGAGCACTTGTCGCCGCCGCAGTCGCCGTTGCATCAATTGGTGGGTTAGCCGTTGCCAGTAATTCGACCCTGCAAACGTGGAAAGACAGCTTCATCGATCTCGACGCGGAATATTGGCGCCGTGAGACGGGATTAGTCATTCGAGTCATCGCTCAGCCTGGTGACATTGTTCGAGAGTTTGATAACCAGTTTTACAAACACGCTCGCGGAGCTGATCTCACCATTCAGATTGATGTTGAAGAAGGCCGCAAAGTTCCCGAGCGCGTGCAATTGAAATACCAATTGGCCAATGGCCGAGGTCAGGGAACGGTACTGTGCTCACGCGTCGGTGATGACACGTTTCGCCATTCGCTGGCGGCATTGCTGGACGATGTTGAGTTCTATGTTTACGGCGGTGACTTCGTGAATCGAACTCCGTACCGAGTCCAGATCGTCGAACCGCCGCAGCTCGAGCAAGTCGAACTCGCTTGTTTTTACCCGCCGTACACGCGGATGCAGAATCCGCAGTCAACGGTTCAAAAACCACTTCGGGATAGTGTGTCTGTTCGCGGGACGCAGCTTGAATTGCCGAATGAAACGGAGTTTCTACTCAACGCAACCTGTAACAAACCGTTGACTCAGGTTCGAATACAATTCGGCCAGTACGAATTGACTTTTGCCGCTTCAAGGCAAGGAGAGTCGCGGCTTGTTCAACGTAGCGACGAAGACGAAGTTTTAGAGAATCGATATATTCCTGCTGATGTCTTCAGTCGATGGATTAGCGCAGATGGAACACGAATTTCGGTGCCGTTTGTGCTGACGACTTATGAAACGGAGGCGGCCAGGGCCCGTGCGGATTCCCTGGTAACAGACGTTGGAAAGCCGTTTATCCTGGCCCCTGAAACAAATCTGCGGATCTACCTGGAAGACGCTGACGGGATTCTGACGGCGGAACCATCTCGGATTCAGATCGGCGGTGTCGTCGATGAATCACCCGTTGTTGAGACAAGCCTGCGAGGGATCGGCACGTCGATTACCCGCAAGGCCTCCATTCCGGTACTCGGTCGGCTGGTCGATGACTATGGACTGGCAAGTGCCCAGTTTGAATTCAAAATCGACGAGACGGAAGATTCGAATACCCGTCCGTTTCAGAATGCGCTGACAATTGACAAAGCCGGCAGCGGTCCAAGGGAGTTCGCACTCGATCGCGACGGTGACGAAGAGTTTGAACGATTCGATGTGTTGCCACTCGATCTATCATTGGGGCAGAAGTTGGTTCTCAGTGTCGTCGCGACGGACGAAGACGATCTCAACGGGCCACATTCGTCGCGCGGAGAGAGGTACGCCTTCAAAGTTGTCAGCAACGAAGAGTTGCAGTCTGTGCTTTATCAACGTGAGCTGAATCTGCGAGCACAGTTTGAGCGGATCATTACGGAGACAAAACATACTCAACAGGATTTGCTTCTACACCGTTCACGGTTGGACGCGAAGAAACGCCTACTTGCCGACAAGCAAGAATCGGAAACAGCCGACACAGCAAGACGGATCCGCGAAATCGAAATTGCGGTCACGGCGTGCGCCGAACGGTCGCTGCATGCGGTACGGAAGAATGCGAATGAGACGGCGTCAGTTGAAATTTCGTTTCGGGATATCCGTGAGGAGCTTGTCAACAACGGGCTTCATACTCCCCAGACTCTGGAACGAATCGATGATCGTATTGTCAAGCCCCTTGGTTTGATCAACGCGAACGACTTTCCAGCCGTTGATGAAGCTCTGGGAGTCTTCCGCCTGACGAACGAACGTCGCAACGATGCGACGGAAGCGATCGATCACAGCGTTGACATGCTGCGAGGCATGATCGCGCGAATGGAGCGTGTACTTGCGGAAATGGAGAAGCTCAAGGAGTTCCAAAAGGCGGTTGAGGAACTGAAGTTGATCCTCGAACAGCAGCGAGGACTACTTGAGCGAACGAAGAAAGAACGAAAAAGAAAGCTTCTGCTGGAATCGTTGCAGTAGACTTGGATTTCTAGTTTTCGATTAAATCCTGCTGCTGAGTCTTTAACAACAGCGACGGCCGCCTTTCGGAGTCGAGCTATGAGCCAGAACTTTAAAACGACGTTATTGTCACTCGCTCTGCTGTCGTGCCTGTGCGATGCAGAATCGGTAGTGACAGCGCAGGACGCTAAGGCGGAATCCACATCAGCAACTCGCAAAAAATTGCCGCTGGATATCGGCCAGCAGGCTGTCCTGAGTCGCTTCGATCGATTTGAAAAAGAACTCGTGCAGATGGCCGAGCAACTTCGGAGGGCAGATCCGGAACGAGCGGAATTGCTTTTTCGAACTCATAGCAAGAGCCAGCAGGAACGAGTTATTGGTCAAATGCGTATGATCCACGAACTGCTTGCCGATAAAAATCCGCAGTTTGGAGATTCGATTCAGCGTCAGGAAGGACTCGTGGCAAGTCTTGTCACGTTGCTCGATCTTCTGCAAAGTGAAAACCGCATCAGTGAAATTGAAGCCGAACGTGCTCGCGTGAAAGCGATTCTGAAGAACGTCAACAAAATAATCGGCAAAGAGAAGGATGTTCGGGCAAATACAGAGCGAGGTTCTGATCCGAGTAAATCGGCAAGCGATCAGGAAGGTGTCGTGAAAGACGCCGACGAGTTGATCAATAAGATCAAACAGCACGATGCAAAGAAGGAGGCCGAGCGGGAATCTAACAAGCCGCCGAGCGAAAATAATTCTGCAAAGCCAGAAGGCGAGAACACTGAACCTAAGGATCCTTCCTCACCAAAGGATGGAGACGCGGAACCGAAGGACCCGAAAAGCGGTGATCCGAAGGACGGAGAGACCAAACCAGCCGAACCAAAGGACGGTAAGCCAAAAGATGGTGAACCTTCAAAGGGCGAGCCGAAAGACGGACAACCGAAAGACGGACAACCGAAAGACGGACAACCGAAAGACGGACAACCTGAGTCGGGCGAGCCAAATAATCAGCCGCAGACACCGGGTCGCGAGGATTTGGAAGAAGCTCGACAGGAGATGGAGAAGGCGATTCAGGAACTGAAGGAAAAGAAGGATCGCGGGAAGGCATCGAGGCATCAGGACGAAGCGATTCGGCAGCTGCTCGAAGCCAAGGAGAAGCTGGAAGAAATTCTGCGACAACTTCGCGAAGAAGAGAAGAGCCTGACATTGGCGTCGCTGGAGTCACGGTTCCGCAAAATGCTCAGCATGCAGCTGTTGGTCTACCAGGAAACTCTTCGCTTGGACAAAGAATCCGAAGATCAGAGTGACAATCTGAGTGCTCGTGGGAGGCAACTGGCGACGCAGGAAGAAGAGATTCTTCAGGAAGTCGATAAGGCACTTGTTGTGTTACGGGAAGAAGGCTCGTCTGTCGCGTTTCCGGAAGCTGTCCAGGCCATCCGCGAAGATGCAGCTTCGATCGTTGAGTTACTCGATCAGGGAAAAGCCGGTGAGTTGACGCAGACTCTTGAGCAGGCAGTCATCGAAGCCATTGAAGAAATGGTCGATGCGCTGCAGAAAGAAATGGAAAAGAAGAAAGACGAAGAGCAGAAGCAAAGCCAACAGCAACAAGGACAACCGCAGGATAAGCCACTGGTCGATGCATTGTCTGAGTTGAAAATGCTGCGTTCGCTGCAGTTACGAGTGAACCGGCGAACTCGTCAGTTGGGGCGAATGATTGAAGGCGACCAGGCAGGTGCACCGGAATTGCGCAAGCAGTTCAGAACGCTTTCGGGTCGACAGTTGCGAATTCAGCGGGCGACGTACGACCTTTCAACCGGTCGAAACAAGTAGTCTTCTGACGTTGATAGCCGAACGAGGCCGCTGTCGATCAACTTGTGCAGGCTTTGCCACAAACGGTCTGAATTCTGGCCCGTTGCGACGCCTGATTGTGCCGTTTCTGAGAGTTTCATCGCACAGACAGTTGTTTCGTTGTCAGCTCGGGCAGGATTTCCATGCTTGCCTGTCAAAAGAGAATCTAAGCTGAAACTGTTTGCTGAAGTTTTGAAGCTATTGTCGATGGCCATTTTAACGTGACAAACCGGATTAAATTTGAAATCGGCGCGCTACAGCAGGATGCGGTCGTAGCGTGTGTGATTAGAAGAGTAGATACTCGAAATTATTATATTTGCAGGCTCGAATGATTTTTGACGAGCTATCAGACGCATCTTGCGACACGGTTTCGGCTGCTGTACTGTCACGGTGAAGCCTGATGACACGCTGCCACTTTGTGTCCTCGACGGTGTCCATCGCCTTTGAACAACCTGGCGGTCACGCTGCAGCGATTGATTATTTAGTTTTCTGAGATATTGAAGTGCCGGGGATGCATGTCCTTGTCCACGCTGAGCTGGAGGCTCGCTGGCATCTGCTTCTGCAGATGCACATCTTGTGACGTGAGAGGTCACCATCCAGATGTTCTGCTTTTGCGGGCCATTCCGATATTTGTTTCGTACACCGCGGCGTCGGTACAGGAACCGATTTGTTGCGCGAACTGGTGCAAATTGGAACCTGCGGTCAGAGATTCTGGAGTCGCGATTAGTGCTCGCAGCGACCCTTGATCCAGCAACTGGCGTCTTGTCGATCATCGGGACAAATTACGGCGATCATGTCATCGTAGAGTCATTTGATGCGTCCGAGATTCGAGTCACGCATAACTCAAAGACATCAACTTACCCACTGGCGTCAGTCAGCCTGGTGTCTTTTATGGGAAAAGGCGGCCGCGATCAGTTCGAGAATCTCACTGCGATTCCGTCCGCAGCAATGGGAGGACCCGGACCCGACACTATGACTGGTGGCGCCGGTAACGACACGCTGCTTGGCGGTACGGGAAGCGATCTGATCTCCGGAAATGCGGGCGATGATATTCTCAGTGGGCACAGTGGGACTAGCGATACGTTGGACGGTGGTCTCGGCAACGATCAACTTACTGGTGGACTGGGCAGCGACGTACTCAAGGGTGGAGGTGGAGCGGACAACATTAATGGCGGCGCCGGTGACGATTCCGTTTCGGGCGGCGCTGGTGACGACACACTGATCGGCGGCGGCAATCGCGATTCATTGGACGGCGGGAATGGTGATGATCTCATTCAGAGCGTCTCGAGCATTGAACAGAAAGTCGTTCATGTAACGACGTTGTCGCCAGACGGTCCCGGTTCGCTGACAGATGCCATCTCACAAGTTAACCGTCATGTCGTGTTCGATGTTGGAGGTATCATTGATCTGCGCAGTACTTCAGTTGAACGTCCCGACTACGAGATTCTGCTGACGAATTCCAACATCACGATTGATGGCAGCACCGCTCCATCGCCTGGTATCTCAATCGTTGGAGCTCGAATCCTGATTCAGAACGCGTCGAACGTCACGATCAAGCACATCACGATGGTCCAGGGTGATGATACGGTCGGTGTGAGCAACCGTGGGCAACGAGACACGTTGACGATTCAAGCGTCTGAAGACGTACTTATTCAGAACGTGTCGCTTTTTTGGTCCCAGGACGAACTTGCCGATATCTGGGCGGGATCGCGGCGAGTAACTTTCGATCGAGTGTTGTTTGCCGAGCCGCTTGACAAAGACAACCACGCGCATGGCTTGCTTGCCGGGGCGGGTGCCACGGAAGTTACAATCAGCAATTCCGTGTTTACCAGCCCGCGAAAACGTGCTCCAAAGTTTGCATTTGGCACAGCTCTGGACGGTCACACCGGCGGGCTGATGGTCAACAATGTTATCTATAATCCACTTAGTCGGACGGTCCTTGTGGGCGATGGCGCTCAAGTTGCGGCCATTGGCAATCTCGTAATTCCGGGGCCAAATTCGCAGGGACACATCGCGTTGCTGGAAGCTCAGCCGGGTGTCGGTGTCGGTACGGAAATCTATCTTGCGGATAACTTTTTCCAGGCTGCCGATCAGGTCATGGAGCCAAACGAGGGACGGACCACGCCGTTGTTTACCACTCCCGTAGACTTTGACAATCAAGAAGCCTACGACTGGAATGTTTCCTATAAGGCGGGTATCGGCTCGATTCGAGGTTTGACGGCTGACGGCGTCTACGATCCGGAAGTCAACGAACCTCCGCAACAATGGATGATCGATTCTCTGGCGGCGATGAACGTCTTGCCGGTCAACCAGGTTTACAACCACGTACTGACAGCTGTCGGTGCGACGCCCTGGTCGCGGACTGTCGGAGACTCGCGCGTCATCAGCGGAATCATTAACCGAACCGGTCGAAAAGTAGAGACGACGGCTGATGTGGGAGGTATGCCGGAATACGTGTTTGTTCCTGCGTCTCCAGAATCAGCACGGATTGTGACTTCCGGAGAAGCTGATTCGCTTTTTGGCGGACCGGGAAACGACACGCTCTTCGGCGGTACCGGAAACGATCACTTGAATGGCGAATCGGGGGACGACGTCATCTCCGGCAGCGCTGGCAATGACCATCTGATTGGCGACTTTGGAAACGACACGCTGAGAGGCGGAGCCGGCGATGATGTGTTGCGCGGTCGCGAAGGAGAAGATCAAGTGTCTGGCGGTCTGGGCGACGACATCGCTGCGTGGCGGTCTGGCCACGGTGCCGATGTTTTTGACGGTGACATCGGAGTCGACGTACTACAGATTGTCGGTTCTGACGGTAACGATGTGATTGATCTGTCGGCAATTGACCACGCACTGCAAGTCGAAATTGGGGCAACGCTACTCAACGCGACAAGATTCGAGGCAGCTACGATCGAAGGTCGACATGGAAACGACCAGATAACAACCGACGGATTGACAGGCTTTGCGAGTAATTATCCGACTTACGAGCTGAACAACTTTGAGTTTTCGATCAGCGGCGACGGTGGCCAGGACACGATCGATGCGTCGATGTCGACTGACGGTTTCATCGGATTCACCATCAGCGGAGGCAGGGATGCCGATTTAATTTTATTGCCCGCTGCACCGGTTGCTGGTACAGGCACGTCGATACATGCCAACTCAGCATTCGGCGGAGGCGGTGACGATACGATTTCAGGTGGCCTTGGTGACGAGACCATCGACGGTGGTGATGGCAACGACAGTCTCTTTGGAGCTGACGGGGGTGACACACTGTTGGGCCAGGCCGGCGACGATACCGTGACAGGTGGAGCCGGAGCCGACAGTGTTGAAGGACACGCCGGTAACGATCTGCTTAACGGCAACGCTGATGAAGACACGCTCGATGGTGGTGACGGTGACGACCGGCTTGTCGGCGGTGGAAGCAGCGACGTTCTTTACGGCCGCGCGGGCAATGACGTGGTGCTTGGCAACTCCGGAAACGACATCCTGTTTGGTGAAGCTGGCTCGGACACATTGGACGCTGGCGACGGTGCTGACCAGCTCGTCGGTGGACTTGACGGTGATTTACTGGTCGGTGGCGGCGGCGACGACTTAATCGACGGCGGTAGCGAGCAGGACACTCTGGCGACGGGTGGCGGTGTCGACACGCTTGTAGACACAAAGGACGACGTTATCGACGAAACGTTTGTCAATTGGTACGTTGAGGGCTTTATCGCTCCGTAGGGCATTGGCTGCTACGATGAGGCGACACTTTGGAGCATCACCGGGACGCTTGAGTTCAGCCTCGGTTTAAGAATTCTCACTCGATAGCTCGTTCTCGGAAGCCCACGTTCGTGATATTTGCTGACAACCCTCTGCAGCCTTACGAGGCATGGATGCGCCGCGCGATGGACGAAGCAGCCACGGCCTGCGAGCTTGGTGAGGTTCCCGTTGGAGCAGTGATCATTCACGAGGATTCGATCATCGGAACTGGCTATAACCAGCGCGAGACTCTGCAGGATCCGACCGCGCATGCGGAAATCATCGCTATCACTCAGGCGGCTGAGTCACTTGGCTCGTGGCGGCTCACAGACTGTATGCTGGTCGTGACACTTGAACCGTGCCCGATGTGTGCCGGTGCGATCGTGCAGGCCCGGATCCCAACTGTGATTTACGGCACAACGGATCCGAAAGGCGGGGCTTGCCACACGCTGTACAACATTACGGAAGACGATCGCCTGAATCATCGATGCACCGTCCTCGGCGGCGTGATGGAACACGATTGCCGAGCGATTCTGCAGGAATTTTTCCGGGCACGCCGAGCCGAAGGCAAGAAGTGAATTGCAGCTCGGAATCGTGTAATGTTTTGACTCTCGTGCTCGCCAGGGCGACCTGGTAAATAATTGTCGTATCCGGATTAGCAGAAATTCGGCCCGTCACGCACTCCTTCGTTGACCATGCTCATCGCTCATCTTGCGAAAGGTTCTTCACCATGACGAAGCAACTTGTCATAGCTGCTGTCGCGTTTTCCGCAGTCGCCACTTATGGTCATTTCTCCGAGGCCGGAGACGTAAACGCGCTGACGGAAGCAGAGTCGGCCGCGGGTTTCGAAACGCTCTTCAATGGCAAGAGCCTCGACGGTGGCTGGGAACACAAAGGGAACTGGAAAGTCGAAGACGGAATAGTAACTCGCGAAGGCAAAGGCGGCAGCCTTGTTTATAAGGCGAAGAAAATTCCAGACGACTTCGAATTGCGCTTCCAGTGGAAAGTCGCCAAAGGCAGCAACAGCGGCGTCTACTATCGACCGGGGCAGTACGAGTACCAGATTCTCGACAACAGTGTGCACGTCGACGGAAAGAATCCGCGCACGAGTGCGGCATCGCTCTACTTCTGCATGGCTCCGTCACACGACGCGACGAACCCAGTCGGAGAATGGAACGAAGGTCGGGTCGTCTGCAAAGGCAAGATCATCCAGCACTGGCTGAACGGTAAGAAAGTCATCCACTTCGACTATTCCGATTCGAAGTGGGGGTTCAACGTCGACATACTGGAAAAACGCGGAGCCAAACTACCGGCACGCGGAGCCCATCTTTCGCTGCAGGACCACGGTGACCCGGTCTGGTACCGCGCAATCAAACTGCGAACTCTGCCAGCCGGCGAAAAGCTTGATATGAAGGAAGTCGCACCGGCAAAGATCGCTGATGACGTTCTGGAAGCGGAGCGAAAGAAACTTGAAGGTATCGTCAATCGCCGCAGGAAATAGCATGGACTGAACTGCTTTCGGAGCACGACCTTATCCTTCGCAGAGAGAAATTCAAGATGTTCAATTTAGCTTTGAGATTTACGGCGTTTGCCGTGGTTACCGTTTCGTCGTTTGCAGGGATTTTTGCGCACCGGTCTGACGCAGCGGACAAACGACCAAACATCCTGTTCATCATCGTCGACGATCAGTCGCCGTTTGATCTGCAGATTTACAACCCGGATTCCAAACTGGACACGCCGAACATCAACCGCCTCGCTGCAGAAGGCATGGTGCTCGACGGGGCCTACCACATGGGTTCTTTCAGTGGAGCGGTCTGCACGCCGTCTCGTCACATGGTGATGTGTGGTCGTACAGTCTGGCACCTGCCGAACTGGAGAGGAGCGATCGAAGCCGGGTTGTGTCCACCGAATCTTGAGCAATCCTCAATGGCTGCAGTCTTTAACAAGGCTGGCTACGCCACGATGCGAACCTGCAAGAGGGGCAACAGCTACGAGGGCGCCAACAAGCAATTCACCGTTCGCCACGACGCGACAAAACGAGGCGGGACTGACGAAACCGGCAGCGTCTGGCACGGCGAGCAGGTCATGAACTACCTGAGCGAACGCCAGACCAGCAAAGACGAGAAGCCGTTTCTGATCTACTTCGGATTTTCGCACCCTCACGACACGCGAGACGGCACACCCGAGCTGCTCAAGAAATACGGAGCCGTCAACCACAAAGACAAACAGAATCTTCCGCTCGCTAATCCGAAGCAGCCGGCCTTGCCTGTCAATTATCTGTCGAAGCATCCTTTTCACCACGGTCACCCCGGCCTGCGAGACGAAGTGTCCGTCAGCGGCGTCTGGGAAAAACGAGACGAGCGAACTATCCGCAACGAACTTGGCCGCGAATTCGCCTGCGACGAGAACATCGACATTCAGATCGGGCGGGTTCTCAAGCGGCTCGAAGAAACTGGCGAACTCGACAACACCTACATCGTTTACACGGCAGACCACGGAATGGCGATCGGTCGGCACGGATTGCAGGGCAAACAGAACCTTTATCAACACACCTGGCGAGTACCTTACATCGTGAAAGGCCCGGGCATCAAAGCCGCCTCACGTTCTACCGGCAACGTTTACCTGCTCGACTCACTGTCAACGATTTGTGATCTCGCCGGCGTCGACGCACCAGAATCCAGCGAAGGAATCAGCTTCAAGCCCGTTCTGACAGGCAAGAAAGAAACAGTTCGAGACACGCTTTTTGGAACCTACAGCGGCGGCACCAAGCCGGGTATGCGTTGCGTCCGCAAAGGCGATTGGAAACTGATCAAATACGACGTGATGGCCGGCAAGGTCCGTGAGACGCAACTTTTCAATCTCGCTGAAAACCCACACGAGTTCCTCGCCGAGCACAATCGCCGATTGCCAATGGAAACAAACCTCGCCAGCAACCCGACCCATGCTGACAAACTCGCCGAAATGGAAGCTCTGCTGCTGGCCGAGATGCGTCGCCTCAACGACCCCTACCGATTATGGAATCAACCCGACGACGGCCTCGAACCGCCGAAACCGGCTCCGCCTCGGAAAAGAAAACCCAAAAAATCCAGGTAGTCCTTGATTCAGGTCGATTCAATATGCAGTTAGTGGTTTGTGACGCCGCATTCCTGCTACCAAATTTTCGACCTGGATTTCTTGCGGCCAAGCGGTTTCTGACATTGGCCGCCTTTGTCGCGTCGATGTGTCGGTAGATGTGACCTGGGCACGACTTCTGGAGGCCAGCGAATCAAAAAACGGCATTTCGAATCCACCGACTGAAACGCTCTTTGACTGTGTACTTTGTCAAAGGTTTCGCCTTTTCGTGATTGAGCCGTCAAACAAGCAATGATTGAATCACGTTTCCGTGGACGTCGGTCAGCCGATAGTCGCGGCCCTGTTGGCGAAAGGTCAGGCGGCGGTGGTCCAGGCCAAGGCAATGCAGGACGGTTGCGTTCAGGTCGTGAATGTGGACCGGGTCGCGAACAATGTTGTAGCCGTAGTCGTCAGTCTCACCGTGCACATGGCCGCCTCGGAATCCGCCACCGGCCAGCCACATGGAATAACAGCGACCGTGATGATCACGACCGTAGTCGTCCTTCAGTCCACCTTGTCCATAGACCGTGCGTCCGAATTCTCCACCCCAGATGATGAGCGTGTCGTCCAGCATGCCCCGCTGTTTCAAGTCTGTAATGAGTGCCGCCTGTGGCTGGTCAATGTCGCGGCACTGCTTCGGGATGTTGCTCACCAGCCCGCCGTGCTGATCCCAGCCTCGGTGATAAAGCTGCACGAAGCGGACACCGCGTTCCAGCATTCGTCGCGTCAACAGGCAGTTGGCCGCAAACGTGCCCGGTTTCTTTGAATCTTCACCGTAAAGTTCGAACGTGCTGGCGGATTCCGCTGACAGATCGGTCAGGTCCGGAACCGATTGCTGCATGCGAAATGCCATCTCGTACTGGGCGATCCGCGCGGCGATTTCGGGATCCCCGGACGATGCCAGTTGTTGCTGGTTGAGTTGAGCCAGACCATCCAGCATTTGTCGACGGAAGTTGCGATCGATCCCTGGCGGATCCGTCAGGTACAGCACGGAATCGCCGCTGCTGCGAAGCTTGACACCCTGATGACTGGACGGCAGGAAACCGGCTCCCCAAAGCCGCTCAAGCAACCCCTGATTCGCATCCTTCCCGGACCCGTGTGAAATCAGCACGGTGAACGCCGGCAGGTCGTCGGCTTCGCTGCCCAGTCCATAACTGATCCAGGCTCCCATCGAAGGGCGTCCTGGTTGTTGTGACCCTGTCTGGATCAGTGTAATGGCAGGATCATGATTGATGGCTTCTGTGTGCATTGACCGAATCATGCAGATGTCGTCCATCACACGTCCCGTGTGCGGCAGCAGTTCACTGAGCCACGTGCCAGCCTCGCCGCATCGCCGGAAGCCGAACTTTGGTGCGATAACGGGAAAGCTCTTCTGACCGGACGTCATGCCGGTCAATCGTTGGCCGCGCCGAATCGAATCGGGCAGCTCAGTGCCGTGGAGATCCCTCAGTTTCGTCTTTGAGTCGAATAATTCCAGATGAGATGGACCACCGGATTGAAACAGGTAGACGACCCGTTTGGCACGCGGTGCGAAGTGTGTCCCGCCAAAGATCTGGCCGTTCGTTGCGGCCACTCCGCTTTGAGACATGAGCGAAGACAACGCAGCCACACCGATGCTGCTGGCCGCCCCCCGAAGCAACAGCCGGCGATTAACAAGGTTGTGATATTCCGGAATCGGGTTCATGGCTTTGAGATCGTCTCATCGAGGTTCAGAAGAATGCTCGCCACAGACGCCCATGCCGCCAGTTCGCCGGGTTCAATTGACGTGTCTACCTTTGAGTTGCCGACGGTCAACAGCTTGTCCGCCGCATCCGGCTGAGCCGTGAAACGTTTACGAGCCGCCGCAAGGAGATCGTTGACGACGGCGTGTTCCGCGTCAGCAGGAAGACGAGCCAAGGCACTTCGAAAGGCGAAGTTCAGACGCTCAGTGTCGTCGGCATTGTGGTGAATGATCCGTTCGGCGAAGGCTCGTGCCGCTTCGACATACGTCGTGTCGTTCAGCAGGACGAGTGCCTGCAGCGGGGTATTCGTGCGCGCTCGACGAATGACGCAAGTCTCGCGGTCGGGTGCGTCGAACGCCGACATGCCAGGCGGTGGACAGGTGCGTTTCCAGAATGTGTACATGCTGCGTCGATAGAGTCCCGGACCGGAGTCGGCGACGTATTTGTCCCGACGCTCCACCGAGACATCCTTCCACAACCCGGCCGGTTGGTACGGTCGCACGCTCGGTCCGCCGACCTGACGATGCAGCAACCCACTGACCGCGAGCGCGTTGTCACGAATCATCTCTGCTGGCAGCCGCCATCGTGGACCCCGCGAAAGCAGGCGGTTTCGCGGATCAGCATCCAGCAGCTGCGGCGTGACGTTGGACGACTGTCGATAGGTGGCGGACAGTACGATCAGCTTCAGGATGCCACGTTGATCCCATTTCTGCCGAATCAACTCGGTGGCCAGCCAATCCAATAACTCGGGATGACTCGGACGAGCCCCCTGGACTCCAAAGTCTTCAGCCGTTTCCACCAGGCCCGTGCCAAACAGCATTTCCCACCATCGATTCACGGCCACCCGAGCCGTTAACGGGTGGGCGGGATCGGTGAGCCATCGCGTCATGTCCAGCCGAGTCGCTTCGGGTGTCGGCGTTTCGCCGACCAAAGACGCAGGTAGCCCGGGAAACACTTCGTCGCCGAGCTGGTCATACTGGCCTCGGACGAGCAGGTGAGTCTTTCGGCGCACAGTCATTTCCTGCATGACCATCGTCACAGGGATCGCTTTGTTGATCGCTTCGATGCGACCAGGAATCTGTTTCAGTTGTTCACGCATCCGCCGTGAAAGCACGTCAATTCGATCCACGTAGAACTGCTTCAGTTGTTCTTTTTGATGTTCGCTGCGATCGGCCGGCCGAACGGCAAGAATGCCGCCAAGACGATCCAGAGCCTGGCCCCTGGCCAGCTGTTCTACTTCGGCTGCGGATAGTCGTATGGAGTACAGCTGTACGTCGTCGATCAGGCCATGAAACGGTATGGACGCATTACGCTTTCCAATGTGAAACGGTTTGCCCGTTGTGATCGGTCCGACGAGACGGTTGTTTGTAGGAACGTCCAGTTCCTGAAGGTTGCCATCGACAAACAACTGCACACCACTGGCCTGACGCGTGCCGTCGTAGCAAATGACAACGTGATGCCACTCGTTCAGCGACACGGACTGTTTCGTGACAACTTTGAATGCCTTGTCCGGCCAGTGATTGATCAAATGGCATTCCAATTTGCCGTTGACGTAGTTCAAGTCGTAGCCACGAAACGCATTCCGTTCGTCCATCTTCGAAAGGACTGCACCTGCGGAGTGGGCAGTCGGTCGAAACTGCGCCGCGATGGAAAATTGATCATCGCTGTTGAAAATGCCGATCTGTCCGGCGTCGACCCATGTTGACCCATCGAATTTCAACGCATGCCCGGCCCGACCTTCTTCACGTGAAACCGGGCCGTGAATCAGTCCGCTGCTGTTCGGATCGACGGCATTCACAGTCGCTTTGCCGTCCTTTTCGTTGAAGGTGAAATGAGCGGTGAGCCCCAGCGATCCCAGGCTGGCAATTGTTTTCGGCGTCAGCTCTGCTTCCCACACGGCGACGCTGGCGTCGATGCTGTCGGTTCGCGTCTTGAGGTCAGCCGTCATTTTTTCCTGTTGCGCGTTTAGCTGGGCGAGTTCCCGCTGCTGGCCGAGCGATGGAGCTTTCAGCACCGGATCAGCCATCTTCGCGGAACGGTACGACACGATTTTGTCGGGAATGTTGTTGAAGTACGCCGCGAATCGGTAAAAATCGCGTTGTGTGAACGGGTCAAACTTGTGGTCATGACACCGCGCACACTGAAGTGAGATACCCATAAACACAGTTGCCGTCGTGTGGACTCGATCGGCGACGTACTCAGCCTGATACTCTTCCGGAATAATCCCACCTTCGGTCGTGAGCACATGGTTGCGATTGAAGCCGGTCGCGACTCGCTGACTGATAGTGGGACTGGAGAGCAGGTCGCCGGCGAGCTGCTCAGTCAGAAACCGGTCGTAGGGCATGCCGGAGTGAAACGCGTTGATCACCCAGTCCCGCCACGGCCACATCGTGCGGAGTTCGTCATTGTTGTAACCGTTTGTGTCGGCATACCGCGCCGCGTCCAGCCAGTGCATCGCCATCCGTTCGGCGTGCTCTTCGGACATCAACAACCGATCGACAATTTTACTTTCCGCATGCGGTGAATCATCTGCCACATATGCATCCAGCTCTTCTATCGTCGGCGGCAGGCCAGTGAGATCCAGCGTGACGCGACGCAGCCATGTGTGGCGTTTCGCTTCTGGAGATGGTGCCAGGCCAGCAGCTTCGAGCTGCTTGAAAACGAATCGATCGATGCTGTTCCGAGACCACGCAGATTTGGAAGCCGTCGGTGGATCCATTCGTTTCGGTGGACTGAAAGCCCAGTGGACCGCATACCGGGCACCGTCGGCAATCCAGCGTTCCAGTATTTCCTTCTGAGTAGCCGACAAAGGTTTGAGCGCATCCGGCGGCGGCATCATGGTGTCGTCGTCAATCGCCTTGATGCGGTGGACCAATTCGCTTCGTGTCGGTTGACCAGGAGCGATCGCTGCGACACCGTCGTTCGACTTCAACGCATGTTCGCGTAGATCCAGCCGCAGTCCGGCCTCCCGACTGGCTTCGTCAGGCCCGTGGCAGCTGAAGCAGTGATCCGAAAGAATCGGTAGCACGTCCCGAGCGAATTTCAGGGCGGGTTGCCCTGACGCGTTATTCGTATCTTCGGCCAACAGGTTCAGCACCATGAACGGGCTGATCAAAATGGCCCAGACAATTGTTTGAGATTTAATCCACATAGGCTCCCGCCGGTACGCCTCACGAACATATGCAGTTCAACCCGCGGCTGTGTCTTTGTATAATCGCTTGAAAGCGGCGTCTGCCGACGCCCGCTGACGAGTTGACCGGTTGCGGAAAAATGATGATTGTTGACGTTGGACAGATCATCGACGTTTACCGTTGCAACACCGGAAACCGTTTGGCAATTTGATTCTGTGCTCGGCGTTCGATCGACGGAAATGCCGTTCTGGGGTTGAAGCCGGCCCGGGCGCAGAGGATCGTAATAAAGTGTAACTCTCAGACTCACCGGCCGCATAGTATACTCGGCGGTCATCTACCGGATGAACAGGCCACGATGACGGTCGATTCGGAAACGTGACTGCAGGAGCTTTGACCGTCCCCCCCTTGAGCGGACAAGTTGTCTGCTGGATTTCAGAATTCCTCAACCAAATGAGAATCCGATGATACGTGGACGCTGTAGACCATGGCAGATGGCCATAGTGATTATGTCGACGACGTGCGTGTTATTGCCATGTCGCCCAGGTCTAACCGACGAGCAAGAATCGACTTCCGTCAAATCGACGGGCCAGCGTCCCAACATTGTGTTGATAATGGCGGACGATATCGGAGTGGACGGGCTGAACTGTTATGGGGGGACCAGTTATCGGACTCCGCGGCTGGATCAGATGGCGGCGGAAGGGCTGCGGTTTACTCATGCGTACGCTCAGCCGCTATGCACGAACACTCGCATCCAGTTGATGACGGGACTCTACAACAATCGGAACTGGCTGTACTTCGGGTGTCTGGATCCCAAAGCGAAGACGTTTGGGCATTGGATGAAAGCCGCTGGCTACAACACGTGCATCGCCGGTAAGTGGCAGCTTCAAAGTTACGACCCGCCCGACTATCCCGGTTCAGAGTTGCGCCGCGACAAAGGGATGAAGGTCTGGGACGCGGGTTTCGATGAGTACTCGCTGTGGCATACGGCCCACACGGAAGACAAGGGCCCAAGGTATGCCGATCCAGTGATCTTTCAGAATGGAAAGTTTCGCACAGATACCAAGGGGAAATACGGCGAGGACATCTGGGTCGAATTTATTCACGACTACATGAAGAGGCACTGCAACGATGACGAGCCGTTCTTTGTTTACTACCCGATGACGCTACCTCACTGGCCGTTCGTGCCGACGCCTCGCAGCGAAGACTGGGGCATCGAAGAGAAGATGCATCCACCGTTAGGCACCACTGGCGGAGACACGAAATACTTCCCGGACATGGTCGCTTACATGGACGAAGTCGTTGGGCGAGTGATCGATTCGGTCGACGAACTTGGCCTGACAGAAAACACGCTCATTCTTTACTACGGCGACAACGGAACGGATCGCAGAGTCGTTTCACAAACGACGTTTGGCGAAGTCGTTGGTGGTAAAGGAGCGACGACAAACGCTGGAACACACGTTCCTTTGATCGCTCGCTGGCCAGGACGGATCAAGGCAGGGATAAACGGCAACCTGGTAGATTCTACGGATTTTCTGCCGACGATTCTGGACGCCGCCCACAAGCCCGTTCCCAATGCCGCGAAGCTGGACGGTCGGAGCTTCTATCCGCAACTCATCGGGAAATCCGGAACGCCTCGCGAGTGGGTGTTCTGCCATTACGATCCTCGGCCCGGCTGGGACAAGGATAAGTTCCGCATGCAACGGTTCGCTCGCGACAAGCAGTTCAAGCTGTACGGAAACGGTAAGCTGTATCACATCCCGCGCGATTTGACCGAACAACGCCCGCTTCCGGCGCAGTACGACTGGAAAGAATCAGCGGCCGCCCGAGAGACGTTGCAGGCCGTGCTGGATGAGATGCCAGCTCCACTGCCAAAGTGACGTCGTGTGCAGAAGTGACCACGGATTACTCGGATGGAAAAATATTTCCAGGAATGTATTGTGGAGCAATCGTTGCCGGTTTTCGATAATCAGGTTCCTAATCTGGAAGAAAACGGGCGGCGAGCCCTTCAAAACGCATCCTGAACCATCCGTCTCAATCCTCGTCATCTGTGGTTCGAAGTCATGGATCATGATCTGACAATCTTTGAACTTCGCCAGGCCAGGCCTGACCTACGCGGCGATGCTGATTGGCGTTTGAGCGGGTACGGCCATTGCCAGGACTTCGTTGACCATGTTGCCGTAGTCTTCGGCGCCGTTGCATTTTGAGTCGTAGTCAAAAACCGATTGACCATAACTGGGAGCTTCGGCCAGTTTGATGTTTCGGCGAATGCGGCTCTCAAAGATCTTTGCTCCGGACCAGGGCGTGTCGCCTTCGCTGCGGGTCAGGAAGTCGTTCAGGTCGTCACAGACGTCAGCGGCCAGACGTGTGCCGGTTTCGTAAAGGCACAACATGATGCCGGTGACTTTAAGGTTTCGGTTGAGACGTCGCGCGACCAATGCCGTCGTTGACAGAAGTTTCGACAGGCCCTGCAGCGCGAAGAAGTGCGGCTGAAGTGGGATGAATACTTCGGATGCGGCGGTCAGAGCGTTTACAGTCAGAACGCCCAGTGACGGTGGACAGTCCATGATCACGTATTCAAATGCTTTGGATTCGGCGATCAGATTCAACGCGTCTCGAAGCACGGTTTCTCGGTTTGGAGCGTCGACCAGTTCCAGTTCGGCGGCAGCGAGATCGACATTTGACGCAGCGATCCACAGATTGTCGCTGACCATGTGTCGGACTTCGCCGATCGTTTTCACGCCGGAGAATACATCGTAAATGGTCGGAGTATTGCCGACGGCTTCATAGCCAAGGTGCAGCGAAGCGTGGCCCTGAGGGTCGAGGTCGATCAGCAGAACTCGCTTGCCTTGCCGAGCCAGCCCGGCGGCAAGATTCACGCTGCTGGTGGTTTTTCCGACTCCACCCTTCTGGTTCATAATCGCGATAGTACGCATCGGAATCCTTTCCTGACGTCGCTGGTCCCCGTCCATTCCGGGACCGAATCCGGCCATGGCCCGGTCTGTATTCAAACGAAAATGGGCGCAACGGAGAAACTCCGTCTGTGGTATGGCGGGGAGTATAACTGCCCTCCGCGAATCGCCGGAAGATCGCTTTAAAGCGTTGAACAGTCAACAGATAGCGACAACTGGGCCGCTATCTTCGCAGCCTCGATCATTCCCCTGGGCGAGGCGACGCCCTGCCCTGCAATGTCGAAAGCCGTGCCGTGGCTGGGGCTTGTGCGAACGATTGGCAGTCCGAGCGTGATATTTACAGCTCGGTCGAAGCCGATCAGCTTCAGTGCGATGTGTCCCTGATCGTGGTACATCGCGACGACGCCGTCGAATTCGCCACCGACCGCTCGACGCAGCAACGCGTCGGCGGGAATTGGCCCAGCGGTGCTGATCCCGCTCTGTTGGCATCGC
Organism: uncultured Planctomyces sp.; assembly: GCA_937904325.1. Classification (GTDB taxonomy): domain Bacteria; phylum Planctomycetota; class Planctomycetia; order Planctomycetales; family Planctomycetaceae; genus JABMPE01. The sequence goes on along the minus strand of CALGTK010000268.1, from coordinate 1,660 downwards.
TCGACGGCGGGCGCGATCAGACGAGATTCCTCGTCACCGAACAATCCTTCCTCTCCGGCGTGAGGATTCAGTGCGCAAACGCCGACCCGCGGCACATCGCAACCGACTCGCCGCATGAATGAATCCATCAGCCGGATGTTACTGGCGATGAGTTTGGTGGAAAGGAGTTTCGGAACGCTGGCGATGGACGTGTGCAGTGTCGTGTGGACGACTCCTAAGCCTTTCGGCGATTTAACGATGTCTCCCGGCGGCAGGTAGAGCATCATGGCGAACTCGTCGACACCGCAGACGTCGCCCAGGATTTCAGTGTGGCCCGGGTAGTCCAACCCTGCCGCCCGAAATGCTGCCTTATTAAGTGGTGCGGTCGTGATGCCGGCAATCTTTCCAGCAAGCGCAGCTTGCGTTGCGGCGACGAGACAGTCGTAGGCCGCCTGGCCAGCTCGTGCATCGATGCCCCCAATCGGAATGTCGGCTACGTCATCGACACACGCTTTGACGCATGGCAATGTCTGGGTCTCGGTGTCGCTGCTGGGCGATGGTTGCCAGTCGGTCAAAGCGTCGAAATCGGAAATTTCTTCAATACGAAGCGGAGTGCTTGTGAGCCGAGCCGCTCGGTGAAGAACATCGGGATGGCCGACCGCCACCGGGTGACAGATTGATCGAAGTTGCGTGTGAGCTGCTGCTCGGACGACGACTTCCGGACCGATGCCAGCCACATCGCCCATCGTCAGGGCGATGATCGGCAATGTCGAGCACTCAGCGTCCGAATTGTTTGATGTCGCAGGATTCTGCATTTTGGAAGTTCACCTACGTAGTGATGAGCTGAATTCGTGACTGGTCAGACACAAAGCCGCAACGAAAATGATGGCCGCAAAACAGCACAGGCGTCACAAAACTCTTCTTGTGTGTCCCGCTTGTACATCCGTGTGGCCATAAAGAACTTGCGTGATGAGGGAAGAATCTACGAAACCAAGCAAGCTAACAAACGTGTTGAAGTGTCGGCGGTAAAATCGCCGCGATTCTGAATGAGAAGTCGTGGACGACCAATCCCAATCCTTCCGTGGGTTTGGGATAATCGATGCAGACATCCCGACGAATTGTGGGCTACATTTAAGTGATGGCAGAGTCAGGCGGCCAGAGGCTTCCGTTTTCGAAAAAGTGATCCCGCATGTCCACCGAAAAATCAGTCCGACTAATGTCGCTCGACGCGTACCGCGGTTTCGTCATGTTGCTGATGGCGTCCAGCGGGTTGGCTTTGACGAGAATCTCTGGTGACGACCGAGTCATGACTCAGTTTGACGGTACTGCATGGGCCGGTACCTGGAGAACTCTTTGGGACACACTTGACTATCAGCTTTCGCACGTCGCATGGACGGGCTGTTCGGCCTGGGATCTGATTCAGCCGAGTTTCATGTTCATGGTCGGTGTGTCGCTTCCGTTTTCGATGGCTCGCCGGGATGCTGAAGGCACCGCTGGCTGGCGGAGTTTCCTGCATGCTGTGTGGCGATCTCTTATTCTGGTCGGACTGGGAGTTGCGCTTTCGTCGAAGATCGACAACGAAATCATATCCTTCACATTTACGAACGTGCTTTGCCAGATTGGCCTTGGTTATTCGTTTCTGTATTTGCTTCGTGGACTAAGTTTGAAGGGGCTTGCTGCT